>JAHFOY010000151.1 GCA_023261485.1 Planctomycetota bacterium | reverse complement strand
TGATAAGGAGTAGCGCAGTGTCCTGCTGATAGTAAAGCTTCAACTCCTCATAAAGTTCCGGGTGTTTTCGCTTGAGTTGTACTGCCTTCTCAAAGAAACATTCCGTCGCCACAGCAAAAAACTCTGCGGGATTCGTTGCGCCATATTTATCCAACACTGTCTTCCGGCCATGTTCGGCGTCTTGCTGTAGTTTTGCATACTCCGCTCCGAGTATACGCGCCCATGCAACATACATCGAACGTCGCGGCAAGATGGGCGATCCGTGGGCAGCGCCTCCCTCCTGGTCCAACTGGTGCGCAAACTCATGCAGTACAACGTTGTGGCCGTCATGGATATCGGCTGCGCCCCTCAGCACGTCATCCCATGACAAGACAACCGCTCCATGATGCCACGACTCACCAAGCCGAACCGAATCCCCCTCGCGTACAAGTCCACCCATAGACTCAGCCACATGCGCTATGTATGTGCTGGGGTAGACCAATATTGAACTCAATGTCGGGTAGTAGTCCGTATCACGGTGGAGCAGCAGGAGGCAGGCTTGCGCGGCAATAGTGACCTTGATCTCATCGGTCACCTGCAAACCGCGGCAACCCTCAAAATGCTTTTCAGCAAGGAATACCTGAATATGTCCCTGAAGTTCCCGCTGATCCGCTTCGGGCAAACAGCGATAGAATGGAACATTATGTTCTATCATTTTGAGCCATGCCTGTAGCAATGGGGTATCACGCAGGGAATCACGCCGGTGATGTTTAGAACCAAACATACTGAAACTCCTCAACCCTTGAACTTGTCAGGAGCAGTCCTGATTAGAAACAGGTTTAATGTTCAACTGTCACTGCGCCCCTTTTGCTCGACTTTTTCATCTCAATCTCAATATCTGTCATCTCTCCGTCTTCGAGCTTTATCCTCTGATTCACGGGCTTAAACCCTCTTTTCTTTGCTGTGATTATATAGGTATCTGCCTCTAAGTCTGAAAACTCAAAGAATCCGTCTGCATCAGAAGATGTTTGTTTTGTCGTCTTTGTATTTATTCCTTTAAGCCTTAACCTGACAGATTCAATAGGGTCTCCATTGATTTTTAATACATACCCATATATCTTACCCTTCTCGACCTGTTCCGGGGTTGGTGAAGGTGTGGGGGTTGTTAACAGTGTTGGTGTTGTACCTCCCCCGGCACCGAGTACCACGGACTTTTCCTCCGCATACCAGCTCTCATTGCCGCTGGTTTGATTTTCATTGACGACCGTGCTGGTATCATCACTCGCAGAACTATACGTGGTGTCATAAGCGGTAACTGTAACATAATATTTACCGTCAGCAAGGCTAGTAATGGTGTAACTTGTCACATTCCCCGCATCGACGGCATTTGCGTATAAATGGCCTGAATCAGTGTCCCAGTAAACCTTGTATCCATTCGTATCAGATTCTGAATTTGCAGACCAGCTCAAAGTTATCTGCCCGGAACCGGCGGTGGCAGTTAATCCGGTGGGTGGAGAAACGGGGCAATCGGTACGAAGAGTATTTTCAAACGGAGAATAATCTACGATCCCCTTTGTGGTATCATCAATCCAGTCATATATTTTGTCTTGAATTGTAGAATCATCTGTAGTGCCCCACCAGTTGTTCTTTGCATCAAGGTTGCTGGATCCATAGCTATTGCCATTCCAGAGTTCATACGTAGCGGTGTTGCTGGAGATATTGTTGTAGTTAAAGGTGGGGTTTGAACTGATATAAACCGTATACGTATTGCTAGAATCAGTTGCCTTATTACCCATGATAGTATTGTCGGTAAAACCATAATAAGCGCTTCTGTAATAAACCGCGGATGCATTCTTGGCAGAGTTCATCGTTAGGCCATTTTTAGAGACGCTGACATTGCCTCCATCGGTGTAAATACCACCGCCACTGGATGACGCGGTGTTGTTGCTGATGGTATTACCAGAAATGGTAATGTCGTAGGCTGTGTCGGAGTAAGCGTAGTAATAGGAGTAAATACCACCACCATCTGATGATGCAGTATTATTGCAGATGGTATTACCCGAAATGGTAACTTGGGTGTAGTAGGGATTGGTGGAGGAGTAAAAACCACCACCTTTAGAAGCACTATTATTGCTGATAATATTACCAGAAATGGCAACGTAGTTGGAGGAGGCGTCATCGTCGGAGTAGATGCCACCACCATACGATGATGCAGTATTATTGATGATGGTATTACCAGAAATGACAACGTAGTTGGAGATGTAGGCGGAGGAGAAAGAGTAAATGCCACCGCCATCTGATAATGCCGCATTATTGCTGATGGTATTACCCGAAATGGTAACTGTGGCGGAATTGTAGGAGGAAGAGGAGGAGAAGTAAATACCACCACCATTAGAAGCGCTATTACTGCTGACGGTGCTGTTTTTTATCTTAAGCGTACCATCTGAGAGATTCCATGCATAAATCCCTGATGCAGAGTTGTTCTTAATGATGCAATGATTGATGAATGGCAGGGCACCGTTTATCCTTACCGCCCCGTTATCGCTTACACTCGCGCCGCCTGCATACTTCACAACACAATATTCAAGAATAGACCCGCTCGTGTAGTTTCCGTCGGTGTCATACACAGCGTCTGTGTTGGAATCACTGAACAGGATATATCCCCAATTACTGCTTGAATTTTTGGTGAAGGTAATCTTGCTGGCGCTTGTCCCCTTTGCTATGAGTGTGCCATCCACTTGGATAGATATACCACTGTCGGTTTTTACCGTAACCCCCGGTTCGATGGTAAGGGTGACTCTGCTTTTTACTACAATGTTACCCGTTACAACGTACGGGCTGTTTGCCAACGTCCAGGTGGAATCGACTGATATGTAACCCGACACGTTGGTATCGGCAACGATGTCATTAACATTAACAATGCCTAATAACACGGTCATGCTAAACACGCATAAATAAAATGCCCCTTTTATCTTCATGATCTATCTTTCCTCTAAAAATGGAACGCAGATTTAAAACATATTTTGGTTATTCCCTTAACATTCTTATAATCTCATTTACCGTATTTACCGCTCAGTAAATCATACCCTCTTCTATTTGCAAATCCCAGTTTGAATATCTTATCTGCAAGGGCATCTTTCGTGAGTTTTTTGTTTGCCGTTATGTTCATTTATTTTTGACAACTCGTATGATAGGTAACTTAAGTATTCTAAAATTCCCTCTCCCTACATCAAAAGACCTTCTATTTCCTCATCTGTAAAACCAAATTGCCGAAAAATGCGAAGCACATAGGGGGGAGATAATTCTCCCGCGCCCATATCAATAGGAACAACTCTTTTTCTGCCTTCGCAATATCGAACATATAATTGATGATCACCTTTGCCTTTTCTATAAAAGTTACAACCTCCGCGCCTTAAAAGTCGAATTAATTGTTTTGGTTTAAGGGACGGGATATTCTTAGGCATATACTGCCCTTAATTCGTACGATTCTGACTCGGGTTCTTTTCCCTCAACTGTCAGAAATTCGTGAAGTTCTTTTATAGACAGCGGTGCAGAATAAACTTCACTTTCCTCTTTACAAACAGCACTAAACGAATCGACGGACTCTTTGAGCTTTTCAATTGCATTTTCTTTTGTATTTCCCTGCCCTACTAATCCATTCTCCAAACATAATGCTACCCAATAATTTCCACTTTTACGCAATACCACTGTATAAAAATCCATTTTTTGTCTCCTAAATTTAGGGTTCACCTTTACCGCTCAACAAATCATAACCTCTCCTGTTTGCAAATCCCAGCTTGAAAATCTTATCTGCCAGGGCATCTTTCGTGAGTTTTTTGTTTGTCGTTATGTTCATCTTTGCGGACAACTCAAGAAGGGTGTCTTTCTTGTGTTTTGTAAGTTCTCCCAAAATTTGCTCTGTGGATAATTCTTCCAGTTGTTTTAATAATACGTCAATATCAACCAAACTAACCGCAGTCTTTCTGGCCTTTGTCTTCTTCGGTAAGAGCATCTCTGCAAGGAGTGGTTTGTCTTTTATGGTATCAAAGAAAGATACCAGCGTTTGGATAGCGCCGGATACATTATTTACTTTAGATTCATCCGGAAATTGATTAATTGCTTCTCTTAGTACCCCAAGTTCTTGTAAAATTTCTGAGATAATTTGAGATGTCTTTTGTTTTTCTTCATCTCCCGGTAACAACAGCAGACATTCTTTTACCTTTGCCAGTGTGTCTTTCAGATCAAGCTTCTTCTTCCTTCCGGCCATTTTAATCACCATTAACTTTCTGTAAAAATTCCTTCGTAACCTCTTTGTACTGTTCCGCCACACGCATTGCATTCTCCTCACGTAACGAGAAGACAGGGGCTGCCTGTGCGGCGGCTTCTACATAGCCAGTCCCCCATAAAATATGGTTTTGAAAGCATAATTCTCCATATTTCTTACGGATACCTTGCATTATCGTTTTATTTGTAGTAACAATATTTGGTCCGGCAGTCCGAACCATGGTAAATAATATTCCCCCAAGGGTAACTGCTTTCCAATTTGCTCCTGTAATGCGGTACTTCTGGACGAGTTCCTTGTTTAAATCTGAAATCTTCTTTGTGAGTATCTCTATGCCAATCGTTGATAAATGGTCTGGGATTGTTGTTATGATATAATAATCACTTGCGGCCAATGAATTTTGAGTGACGAGGTAGAGATTAGGGGGACAATCAATGAGTATGTAATCATATTTATCTTTTACCGTCTCTATTACTTTTTTGAGAATGCTGCGCTGTTCGATATAAAAACGTGCGTCTCTCACATTATGGGAGGCATCTATACCAAACTCTGATTTTAATTTACTGATCGTCCGTCTTAGAACGTTAAGATGTTCATGATAAAAACTCGTCTCATTTTTCCTCGTAGTTTTTGCAGCCAGGTCAATATCAACCCCTAGCAATTCGACGTCGGACGGTATCAGTTCCAGTTCTGCAATAACCTCATTTGTACCGATTCTTATAGGAAATCTCCAAATAATTTTCCCAAGGTCAAACCTATCCAATCTGTCATTCAAATATGCATGAAACAATTTTGCCACAGTTCCATTGTCCTCTTTAAACTTCTGCCATCGGTCCGGAATAGCGCACAAAAACGTCAGATTGGTCTGCGGGTCAACATCTATAAGCAACACCTTTTTGCTATGAAACAGGGCTAACGCACATCCTACATGATAGGTGGTGGTTGTTTTTCCAACTCCGCCCTTGTAGTTAATAAACGAGACGACCTTTCCCATAGTCACCCCCCTTTTTATTATGTTACAACGAAATAAATAATCAATTTGTTGGTTTGAACTTAACGCCTTTCGGGTGGAGTCCAGCTTGCAAGTTTAAATTATACTTTTTTCAAGCCCGAAGGGCTGTCAGCATATAGCAGGGGGTGAAGCCCCCTGAGTAAAAGAACAACACAAAATTAGCCCCGAAGGGGTGAAAGAAATTTATTATTATTTCCATGTTCCTTGATTATTCCACCAATATACGAATATAATCTGTCGTTGATATCGTTGAATATTAATGGTGTTCTATTCTTCGTACTGGATACAAACTGTGTTCCAAAAAACGTAAATGTACCGGTCATTGTGATTCCTCAATTTCTGCCGCCACCGTTGGGGCTATGTATCTGGTATTTCTCATATACGGGGGCTTCACCCCCGCCTATATGCTTTCTGCCCTTTGGGCATACTTCGGTTGCCAACAATGTAGAGACGACCCATCGGGTCGTCTCTACTTAAACTCCTGCCATGATTTCATACCACACTATATATGTTAACCTTACAACATGCATCGCCCGCTAACCCGCCTGCCTGTGCGGGGCACGCAGACAGGCATAAATAAAATGAAAATTCCTATACAATTAAAATACATTAAAATCTGTGTAAATCTATCTAATCTGAGTAATCTGTGTTCTATCTTTTGGTTGTGGCTCCGCCACGCTGTTGTGAACTATTCTGTTTTTGTTAAAATATCCATCCCCACGGCTCGTGCAATCTCTTTGTTGAGTTCTATTATGCTGGTGCGTCTGCTCCCTTGCTCTGTAGGAACGATGGTAATTGCCTTGTTCGTTTTGTTTCTCAATTCCGTAATTGTATCAAGGCATTGCTCTGCCATGTTCTCGGTAATTAATATAATTGTTACCTTAGGATTTTGGGCAGTTTTCCTGAGAATGGAAACGGTCTCTGCTACCGTTTTCACAGGTTCGATTTCAACCCCTATGCTCTGATAGGGCAGGATATCTTTCTTTTCGCCAATGATGACAATTTTAGACATAGGTATTTCGCAATCGCTCTCTTAATAAATTATTTTCTATTCTGTGCATCTTCCCGCCCAGCACCAATTTTAGGTTAAATATTTCTGTAGTGAGGCCGCACATATAGCCAAATACCCTTTCTGGTCCAAATGGGGTGTACTTCACTGAACGGAGTATGTCCAGTAAA
>JAHFOY010000024.1:2901-28484 GCA_023261485.1 Planctomycetota bacterium | reverse complement strand
AATACTTTCGAAGTGCTGTTTTAAATACCTTCTTATGCGCGGGGAAAACTGATATACGAGAAGCTTTCCTCCTTTCTTTAGCGCCGTTTTGCAATTGGCGATAATCGCCTGGTTCTGCTCGTGATCTGATAAAGAAAAAGGGATTCCCAGGATCACATAATCTACGGTATTTACACCACATTGATTTGCTACCGATTGTATGTTGATTGCATTATCATGAAAAACAGATACCCGTGGATCATGGATACGATTGTCCAGATACCTGACGAAATCTTTGTTGGACTCTATCAGTATCAGCCTGGAGCCGGGAGGCATGTGTCTCAAAATGGCGAATGAAAAAACCCCATTCCCGGGACCGCATTCTACAAGTATATTGTCTTTGGTAAAATCTATCTTGCTGCATATTCTTTTTACAGCAAAGGCTGAAGAGGGAGTGATAGACGCTATTCCCTTATCCTTACAAAAGGTTTTAATGTATTGTATCGTGTGTTCCATATTTTTATATCAGATGATAATTCAGCACAAGGAGTCCAACTTGTTTCTTGTTGTTTTACCTCTGCACAAATCCGGGGGAAAAGAACCTATATCCTGTCCTTGTGGACGTGAAAAGTGAGGGTTGAACCCGTAACCGTACTTCGGCCGGTGTGCAGGAACATTGCAAGCCATAGAGCCAGGAAAAAGAATAGTATCGAAGGATTCCAGAGTGATAATAGCCCTGCGATAACATCGGCTTGCGCAATTATTACGGAGGGGAGAAAGGGTATTAGTCCTAATGAATACACAATCGCAACAATCGCCATAATCTGGTAAGCAGATATTTTTCCGCCTCCTCTGTAATCAGCCCTGAACATTTCGGACAGATACCTCCATGCCTGGGTTACTACCACGGTCGAGATAAAGGCAGTTGTGTAATACGACTTCAGGAAAAAGAGTGTATCCACGATACCAGTGGTGATGTACAATACCGCAGTAATTGCCTGGATTGGTATGACTTTCACGCCATCCAACCCGCCTTCATAAGCAATTTTCTTTGTCTTTCCGGAGAACATGAAGCAATAATTATGAAAAAGCCTCTGTAACAAGGTGTGACTGCGGGAGAGAGGTTTCCCATAGCAGCAGCCGAAACTTATACATGCCAAACGTCCCATTCCTTCCCCAAAGGCATACGAAATGATAAATGCGGCCAAAGCAGGAATCAGAGGGATGTGACAATTCAACTTTATCCCCACGGTCAGGTTCGTAAGCCATATAGCCCATGGGGCAATGAGAATCCCCAGGAAAGAGGCGCCGCCAATAGTAAAGGTATGCAATTTCTTTTCAACAATCCTTGCCATAAGCCTTGAGGCAGGGATACAAATCAATAGCAGGGTTACTATCGTCGCAAAGATTCCCATTAAAGGGACTCCGATAGCGCCCATAAGAGTAAACACGATAGCCACTGCCGTAATGTATGCGTTAGCAGTTAATAAACCGTAATAGGTTAAATTGACCCCTTTCCAGCGGCCTGATGCATCCCTGGAAATGGGCATAGAAGCGATAATTTGCCAGCCTTCTCCGGGCAACGTTTTAAATCCCCACCTTAAGAGTACGGTAAAAACGGCTGCAAGCGCCAAAACAAATAATTCGTTTGCCATTAGAAATCCCTCCTGCTAGAAATAAATAAACGACCTTTTTCCAGACATAGTACGTTTTACAGGTTACTTATTGCATTTCCAATACATGAACGTACCCTGATATCCGTCTCAACGAGTGGCATTCCAAACCCTTTGGAAAAACGGCTTTCGACACCCTGGCGGAACATATTCCGAATCAAATCTTCTGCAAATCTTACCCGACCTTTTTGAAAGATGAGTACCGTAGTGCTGCTGCCAGGGAGGTACAGGCTTTTGGGAAGTCCTTTTTTCAGAAACATCCCGGTACTAACCGGCTGGGGAAACTCGTATTTTATTTCACTGTAACACTGGGTAATTTTGCCGATCATCAGGGCAACGATTTCAAGCATTGCCACAATGCCTGCCCTTGATCCCCCTGGAACATCGGTATCGATAACCGTAACAACTCTTTTATTCTTTGAATACGGAGTCACCATCGTCACCACAGCTCCGGGATTACAGGCGTGGTAATCACCGTCTATCTCATAAAAGTCGACAACCTTTCCGGCTACTGGCGCGTGGTTGTAATGGTATTTCTCCGGTGTCAAACGGAATACCGCAAATGTCCCTTTCTGAAAGGCGCTGAGCCATTCCCTTTTGTTGCATCCAAAAAGCTCCTCATAATCGAAGAATTTGCCCTTGAGAAACAGGCTGGATGTCTCGCAAAATGAACCGATGATAGCCCGTGAATCCGCCGGTGAAACAATGGCACAAGGATTTTCCGTCATTGGACGGCATTTCCAATATCGTATTTTTCTTTCGAATACTTTTTCAAATGTATCCAGGCTGTTTAGATTATCCACGCACTCATCCCGGTTGATACCGATTGACTGTAAAATATCTTGTTTCCCTGATACTTTTGTACTAAGGATCGTTTTATAATGGAAGTATCCAAGCAAACCGGATCCCCAGGCGCTTGTCAGCGCATTGAAGAGTGCGGGGGCGTTTTCTCTGGCATTGGAGTAAAGAAATTTGACGGCTCTGTCAGCAAAGAGTCGTTCTGTGCAAACCCTGCCACTATCCCGTTCGATATACTGGTGCTGTATTGCAAACATCCTTGGTTGTTTTCTCCATAAGTATTTTAGACTGTTGGGTATCGTACTCGATCACAATCAGCATAAGATAAATAAGCTTTCTTAAGTCATCCTCTAACGCCCGCTCTTCTATCACGTCATCCTTGATTGCAGCAAGATACTTCATCGGGTCTTCATAACCAAGAACACTGTAAATTCCTTCTTTGTACACACCGCCGTCCATCCCATTATGCAAGGCATATAACTTGCGGAAATCCTCTTCCAAAATCCTGAAAGCCTCAAGCAAATGTTGTTTCCTGAGACGGTTTCGGTAATACTTCTCCGCAGTCTGATTAAATTCGTCAGCTTCTATATCCAGAGGCGATTTAACATTCAATTCTTCGAGGATCTCTTTGGTCAACTTCCCGGCAACAGAGTACCCGCTCGGATCGTTGAGCCTTTGTTGTAAGTCTTTCATCGTTTCTTTCAAGTCTAACATTTCTATCAAATCTGATGCGTCTTCCATGAGAATTTTTATCAATGCCCTGCAATACTCCGTGTTATATATCCGCAAATAGCCCGGATACCTGCGGCTAAATCGCACTTTCTCTACCCGATCAACAATCTTTTTAAGGAACAAGTTACCTGTATCTTTATGAATATAAAATGTGGGGATACCAATAGCTGCGCCAAAAAAGATCTGCCTACGCTCACTTTCGATAGTGGGGTCATCAGGTATGTGTGAGTGGGTGAGTTTGCCCTCGGCAATATATTTAAATGCCAATGCGTTCAACAGGGTTTGCAAATCTACAGCCCTGCCCATATCATCTTCCAGACTCGAAAAAAGGCTGTAATATCTCCCTTCAAAACCGGAAAAGCCCATGACATCGAACTCTCTCAGCCGATACAGCAGATAAAGCGACATCTTGGAATCGAACACGCCGAGATCGGAAAGGTCTTTTTTGAGTCTCATACCGTTGCCGCGCGTTCCGTCCAACGCCGGACTTTGATCGGTACTCAACAGGGCCGCGAAGTAATCAATAAGGCGAAAATCAGGGACAAAGTCTCCCTTCAACCGAAAAACCTTATGGACGAACCTGTCGAGCCATACAGGCCCAAATGGAGTAATCGGTCTGCCGAGGAATTTCAGATTGGCTTTTTTCTTCCATCTGCGCCAGATCATGCGTAAATGCGTGTAATCGAGTTCGTGCGGGAGGAATCCTAATGCCTTCTCTGGCCGAAAGTCAGTGAAATCCAGACGATAGGGAGCAGCGCTGTACGTTCCCACAAAAAGCGGCAGGAAATGTTCAACCATCTTGATTACAAGGTCTCCGATATACTTTTCGTGTACCGGGGTAAACCCTGAAGAACTCTCCCGGAGATAACCGGACAATTTCATACTGCCAAGGCTTATATGTGTCCCGTTGTTCGCAAGGCTGATGTTTGACGTATTAGGCAATACCACGAGGTTGTTTGTAATAATGTCGGCCTCACGCAGCTTTGCCGCAGCATTCAGTTGACTCCGGCTTAGTACCTGATGACACAAGTTCATGTAGTGGTATTTAGCCTCTCCGAGATCCCACCCGGAAAGACAGGGGTTTATAAACAGCTCTCTGTAGAAAGAGTCTGAAATAATCTCGTTGAGCTTTTTTTGACGAATGGGAGGATGGGTCGAAAAATAAACTCTTACCTTTTGACCTTTCGCACGGAGCAAAAACTTCTCATTGGCATACATTGTCAGCAGCTGTGTAAGTAAATACCTCTTTGAGGTTTCCCTTGCTATAGCCCTGCCCATGCCTGTTTCTTGCCGCACAGGAACAACGTAAAAAGAGAACGTCTCTGGCGAAGTATTATCGTTAAGAAAATGACGCATAAGTCGTTCGCCTGTTTGGCGGACGAGTTTTGGGCTGGTTATTTGTGTGTCAAGGACATCAGCCAGAGATAGTTTAAGAAGATAACTGACTGGAATACGGACGAATTCTTCGCCGTGCTCATGAAAAATAAACTTATGAATATCGGCCCTTGGTTCGCTGTCCGGATCTTTTTTGTCAGCGCGTAAATCGCCCGTTAATACGCTGTTTGCAAACTGACACAACACCCTGCGGGGAAATCTAACCCAACTGTTCTCCCACACGTTTTCCGTATTGTCATTCAGGAATTTCCCAAGGTCGGTAATGGCTTTCTTAGGCGCATCGCCCGCAGCGGCACGTTTCATGATGTTCCTGAAATAGTTGGATTGTTCAATGATTTTGGGAAGGTCGACATTATTATTCGTCCCTTCCACCACCACCTGAAGCTCGTTTTCTGAGCCTGCAGTAGTGTCGTTCAGCGAGAAAGGAAGTGATTCTAAAAACCGTTCAGAAGCGCTACTATTAACCCCCAGTGATTCTAAAATATTTTTAGGATTACGCGGATAATCGCGCTTAAGTATTCCATTGTGTGAAAATAATCCGACCTCGTGAACCGTGTTGAGTTGACTCAAAATATCTCCTTCATTAAAGTTTTGATAAATTACAAAGGAATGATAGACATTAAATGTTAAGAGAATTTTAAGGAAAAGTTAATTTTGTGTTAATTTTTAAAAGCATTATGGGTGTTTAATGCTGGGAGAATACTTAACGGAAAAGACCCTCATGACGCATAATGCCAGGACCAGAAAGGTCAACATACCCATTTTGTACAGATCGAACTCTTTGAACCAACAGGCCATTATTTCTGTAACCATTACCACAATAACCGTATCAATAATGTAAGTTACCTTTACACGCCCTTCTGAAAAATAGGCCAGAGTAGTCCTGAATATCTCCAGAACAGCCAGTATCGTGAGGGCGTCTATGATTACGACTCGCAAGGCATGCTCTATATCCATCGTTAGCAAGAGTCGTAAGTGAATGATGGTAATTACAACACCGCCCAGCATGCCTGAAAGGATAGCAAAGATCAATAAACTGAGTATCCATCGAGCCAGTCTTTCATAAAACAGAGACGGATTGAATTCCATCCATCTGTCTTTCAGAAAATTCCTTGTGATTTCTAATTTCATACAAAATTTCTTAGTATAAAATTGAGGAATAAATACCTGCTTCGCGGCATTACACATGACATACATAGTTTTTGTTCTTCATCAGGTGTTTGATTGCCCTATTTAAGTAGTTCAAACTTTTCCTTTCGAAGCCTAAGATTTGTTTGGACATATTTTTTACCTATCGTTGTAGCTTTGTCATATTCAGACCTTTGGAAACACAACTGACATTCAATATAATTATCGTTTTGTCGTAAATTGGGTAAGGCATTGCTTTCGTCTATACGCTTCCCAAGTTCGGGTGACTGTTTGACAACCTGAAAGCTACTCGTAAAAATTGTGAATTCTTTATCGTTCCCACAATTGGGACATACAAAAAATGTATTCATTATCATATTGGCCTCCATTTCAAATTGTGCAGTATTTGTTTTCTTTCTGGAACTTTTTAGACAACTCCCTTGTGTCCGGTTGCCCTTATCGGTATCTCCATTGAAGTAAATCATGCAAATCATGAAAATATTATAAAGTTTGAACATTAAGGCAATACTAAGGAATTGTTAATTTTGTGTTAAGTTTAAATCCTCAAAAGGGCATGAAAATGCATCAACAATTCATGAGGTTTGCCTGCCTGAACACAAAATCCTTACAATTTTGGAAAACTTTTAAAATGAGGGGATAAGAGACTTGAATAAGTGACGTTTTATGGTAAACTTTTCTTATTAACCAGGCATAAAGAATTTCAAAATAACGGGGGAAAAGAGAGATGAAAAAAATTGGTTCTGTCGTAGTGGTCATGGTCTTTTGTGCATTGTTATCTTACGGATGCAATCCTAAACAGACGGCGTTATCGGATAAAGGCGGTATCTGGGCTGTATATGACAGGGAATGCAGGAAATGTCATAAGGTCAACGGGAAGGGCTGTTTTGTCGGGCGATGGATATTCAAGATTCCTAATTTTACCAATACCCACTGGCAGGATAATGCCTCTGACTCAAGATTAATTATAGCGATAGCCAATGGCAAGAGAAAGATGCCGGGTTTTAAAGGAAAGCTGACAGATGAGGAGATTGTTGACCTTGTCAAGATATGCGTCAGGAGTTATTATCCACCCGCAAAGCAGTAAGAATTACTGTTGATTTTGCGGTACTTTAAGATAAAATTTGTTCATTGTGATTGAAGATTAAAACAGGACGCAGATTATCAGCGCTTATCCGTGTCCAAATGAAATTTCTATGCAATCAGACTATTGGGAGAAACAATGCTTCGGGAGATGTGCAAAGCCAAGATACACGCCGCAACGGTAACCGAAACCAACCTTAATTATAATGGGAGCATCACCATTGACAAAGCCCTTCTCGAAGAGGTAGACATCCTGCATTACGAACGGGTACAGGTACTCAATATTAATAACGGCACGCGTGTTGAGACTTATGTCATAGAAGGTGAACGCAATTCAGGCGTCATTTGCTTAAACGGAGCCGCAGCACGATGGGCACAGCCAAACGACAAGGTTATTATCATTTCTTATTGTCTCATTGAAGATGAAGTTGCAAGGAACTGGAAACCAAAGATAATTCTGGTGGATGGTAACAACAAGCTCATCAAAACTCTCCAGTTATGAGAAGGATATTATTCGAAATCCCCCTGCCTTTTTTACACAAGAACTTTCCTGTTTATTCCTACGGATTCATGCTGATGGCTGCTTTTTTTGTGGCCATTACCATTGCACGCTGGCGGGCCGGGAAAGAAGGCATTGACCCCAACAAGATTACAGACCTTGGGATTTATATTGTATGTGCAGGAATTCTGGGGGCACGGGTCTTTTATGTTATCCAATTCTTCGGGGATTACAAAAACAATCTTTTAAGCATCTTTAAGGTTTATGAAGGGGGTTTGGTTTATTACGGAGGGCTGTTTGCCGCTATCGTTACCTTGTTTGTTTTCGTCAGGAAGCATCGGTTATCCTTCCTTAACATTCTCGATATTGTTACACCCTCTGCCGCACTGGGACTTGGTTTTGGACGTATCGGATGTTTCCTGAACGGATGCTGTTTCGGGAAAATTGCACCTCATATCCCGTGGGCGATTCAATTTCCACGAACGATAGATAAATCGGGCATAGTTGATGGCAGCCCGGCTTTTCTTCATCAGTACGAACTCGGATTGGTTCACCTTACTGATACACATGCCCTTCCTATTCATCCCACCCAATTGTATTCATTTCTTTCAGACGTGGCGCTTTTCTTTATCCTTAGCGTGTTCTTTAAGTATCGGAAAAGGAATGGAGAGGTCTTTTTGCTTTTTGGAATAATTTATCCTATTATCCGGTTTTGTATGGAGGCACTCCGGGGCGATAACCCGCTCTTCTTCAATTTCTTCACCATTGCTCAAATTATCAGCATATCTATGTTTGTGATATCAGTGCCGCTTTTTGTCATCTCCAGAATTAAAACAGTAAAAAATTAGTTGCTCTTGTTTCTCTGTATCATACAATCAAAAGAACTTCCATAAATAGGCATACAATCAAACTTTCATTTATCACATTGTCAAATCTCATTTTATCCATGATTCGGTTACCTTTAACACTCTACTTACAACCAATTGTCAATCTTCAAAACATCTATAAAACTAAAATGTTGGTCAGTTGTTAAAACGGTAACATTATGAATTCGCGCCACGGCGGCAATTTTAGCTGTTGCAGGTTTCTCTCTCTCCTTTTGCTGGCATAAACCGCAAAGAATAACTCACCGAGTATACTCATTGATATGCCAAATCTAGAACCGCTATTCTTTAAAGCATTAACTCTCAAAAAGAGAGATTTCCTTCCAGAATTTTACTTGCATGATTTGTGTCAAGCAGATAATCCACGCTAATCCTCTAATTCTCTGAATTTCTGTATATCTGATAATATATTGTCGAGTTCACCCTTTTCAAACTTCCATTTCCCTAGATGACTTAAAATTGCTTCGGGTGAGCCTCTTTTCCCATTTTCTTTTTTAGATCTCAAAAATTCAATAAAGTCCATAACCTCCTTAATAGCCTCCTCTGGAAGCCCCTTCATTTTTTCTGATACTACTGTTGTTAATTCTTTTTCTGTAATACGTATTAATTGTTACCTCCAGCATTGTATTTTTCAATCTCTTGACTTGAATCTGATACTGCAGTTTCTTTTATCTGAATGCCATCCTCCAGTGTACGTAATTTGTGAATGAGCTTGTCTTCCAAAAGGAGTCGGAAAATTGCCCGCTCATCGTCAAATCGGCTGCTTAGAATGTGTGCGTGTTCATGGAGATATGCAATCAATTTTCCATTGCCGGCGCTGCAGGAAAGTTCCACGTCAACGAAGTTCTTTTCGAGCATCTCTACAATCTTGCGTTTCAGGTCTTCTATTCCCTGGCGAGTCCTTGCTGATATCGTAACACAATCCTTGTAATGAGTCCGAAGCAGCGGAATAACGGCATCATCCTTCAAGGCATCTATTTTATTAAATACCATGATCGTCGGTTTTTTGCCGCATCCCAATTCCTTCAGCACGGTATTTACTGCCTCGATCTGGTTGTGAATGATAGTGGAACTGATGTCCGCAACGTGGAGGAGAAGGTCGGCATGCCGGGCTTCTTCAAGGGTCGCTTTAAAGGAAGAAACGAGATGGTGAGGCAATTTTTTGATAAAACCAACGGTATCGCTCACTAAAAGCTTTTTCCCGTTTTCTAATTTACATATACTTGTTTTTGTGTCCAGCGTTGCAAATAATTTGTCTTCTACAAAGGTGTCAATCTCCGTTAAAGCATTCATTAGAGTAGACTTCCCGGCATTGGTGTACCCCACAATAGACACCGTGAAAAATTCTTTCCGCGAGGCGACCAGCCGTTCCTGTCTCTTTTCAATTTCGTGTAATTTTTTTCTGAGGGCATGAATTTTTTTCGATACGATGCGTTTATCAACTTCCAGTTGTTTTTCACCAGGCCCCCTCGTTCCGATACCTCCTTCTATCCTTGAAAGGTGAGTCCACATCCGAGTTAATCTGGGTTTTGTGTACTCTAATTGAGCCAGCTCCACCTGGAGTTTCGCTTGAAATGTCTTTGCGCGGGTGGCAAATATGTCCAGGATCAATTCGCTCCTGTCAATTACTTTTTCATCAATAATCTTTTCCAGGTTTTTGACTTGTGCCGGGGCGAGGTCGTCGTCGCAAATAAGCACATCGACATCCAGTTCCTTTGCGACCTGGGATAATTCGACGGCCTTCCCCTTTCCAATATAGTATACAGGGTCGATACTTCCCCTGTTTTGAACCATTGTATGGACGACGTTTGCACCCGCAGTTTCTGCCAGCCGATGGAGTTCTTCCAGTGGTTCTTCACCACCGTTACGATCCTCCGGCAGCATAACCCGGAAAAGGATTGCCCGTTCAGCCCTTACAGTAAATGCGGTGTCTTTTAATTTCAATTAAATATAAGCTCCATTAATTGGCTAATAAGATAAAATCTTAAATCGAAGATTTCATTGGTTCCAAAAATATTACTCTACAACCGACTCAGAAGAATCCTCGCATCCACAGCCTTAACGCCTTTCGGATACACAAGAACGGGGTTCAGGTCAATTTCCTTAATTTCTTCCAGAGAAACCATAATATTTGATACTTTTAAAATAGTTTGAGCCAAAGCGGTAATATCCAGGGGTTCCGTGTTTCTAAAACCCTTCAAAACTTTTGATCCTTTTATTTCCTGAATCATATCCAACGCCTCACATTCCTCCAGCGGGGCAATGCGGAAGGAGACGTCTTTGTAAATTTCGACAAAAATACCGCCAAGACCAAACATCACAGCCGGGCCAAATTGAGGATCGCGAAGTCCGCCGACAATAACTTCTGTAGAAGGGATCGCCATTTCCTCAACAAGAATTCCATCAATCCTTGCATCTGGCATCTTCTTTTTTACGTTTTTCATAATTTCTTCGTATGCAACCTCAACACCTTCGTCATCCTTTATACCAACCTTTACGCCGCCCGCATCGGTTTTATGACTGATATCGGGTGAAACAATCTTCAGGACAACAGGATATCCTATAGACGTTGCAGCTTGAATTGCCTCTTTAATAGAAGAGGCGACTGTGTGCCTGGTGGTTGTTATTCCAAAGTCTCCAATTAATTCCTTGGCCTCTGGTTCGAGTAATTCATATCGCTTATTTTGTAAGGCTTTTTGTATAATAGTCCGTGCCTTCGTTGGGATACTCGTTGTAAACTTGTTCATATGGTTTTACTGAAATTGGTAATGAATATCGTTTCTCTTGATTTTTATTTTGGAAAACACACGTTTAGTTTTATTATAACAAAAATATAAAATGTTTAAAGGATATATATCAAATACAATCGGGCATGTTCACTGGACTATACATGCCCAGAGTTCATTTCTCATTCCATGCCTTGAACGAATATCTGATGAGATTTCACGGGAATTCAAAGAGTCTACCGAAGATACCCTGCTAACTTTCATTAGAAAAGACCGGTATAAAATCCTGGGAGAATTTGAGGTTACCCATGCAAATATGGTACAAACTTATCTTGTTAAGATATACAAATACCCTGAGCTAATTCAGAAGGTAAAACAACTATTTAAAAAAAACCGAGGGTTTCAGGAATTTAACACTACTTACATCTCGGCAATGAAAGGTATTCCCGTTGAGGTGCCTGTTGCTTATGGGGAAGGGAGACACCTTTTTACCAAAAAATCTTACCTGATTATAAGAAAAATCAAACATGCCAGTACTTTGAGAGAATTTTTTAAAAGCAGTGTGGTGTTCAAAGAAAGACTGGAGGTATTAAAGAAATTTGGCAAACTTGCGAAAACCATACATGATTCCGGGGTAAAGCAAGACGACTTTTCACTCGATAATTTTCTCGTATATGATGATGAAACGGGAGCAAGACGGGTGATCTTAATCGACTTTGAGAGGGTTTCAATACAAACAAAGTTTTTAAGTGAGAAACAGCGTATATGGTATCTTGCTAAGTTAAACCGGGCAAAAAGGTATTTTACAAACACCGAACGGCTCAGATTTCTCCTGTCTTATGCAGAAGGTAATTTTGATTACTGCAAAAGATTGGCAAGGCAAATCGAAGCGGTAACTGTCCACATACAAAAAAAGGACGCCAAAAAGTTTTACAAACAATGCATTCATAAGAATAGAAAATTTGTCATATTTAAAAATACCAAGTATTACGGTTATTTTAAGCGAGATTATTCGCCAGAAAGATTGTTACCATTGTTAGATACCCTTCGAGGAACGCCTCAGGAGGTTTGCTATATAAACAACTTTCGAATTGCATGTTTCACAGAACATGGCAATACAACGCAGAATTACCGTAACCTTAAACGAGCATGGATGCATGCAAACGCCTTGTTTGCGCTCAGGATAGACGTTCCGGTTTCCGTCGGTGTTTTTACTGGATATGCTGGCAAACTACCCAAAGAAGGGTTTCTCATTTCACAGATGCCGGAAAACTGCATCCCATTGGATCGGTATAACAATTTATATTCCGACAGAACTCCTATACTATGTGCCCTTTTACGATTGGCAGAGCAAGTCTCACCCTTTGGCGTCTTTCGTGAGGATTTGAGTACCCAAGACATCATTGTTCAGACAAATACGAATCCCCAGATTAAGTGCTATCTTGCAAATTACGCTTCATTCCATATAAATCATCATTTAATGCAGAAAAACAGGGCGGTCAATACACACATTATTCGACAACTATTACCGACCGAGGACGTAAAAATCCCTTGATAATAAAATAAATTTAAGCCATAAGTTGGCAAACTCAAACACAATCTATGCCAGAAGGGCAGAAAGCGCATAGCCAGGGGTGAAGCCCCCGGACGAATAAATACAAAAAGAATCAACCCCAAAGGGGTGAAAGAGAAAAGGATTTTATTGATTTCCTCAGAGATACTGCTGCTGCATTGAATACAAATTATATTTGGAATTGATTAAGCAAGAACTTCTTTCACCCTTTCAGGGTTGATAGTTTTTATATATTTTGGCATGGGGCAAAGCCCCCTGCTATATACTGATGGCCTTTCAGGCCTAACATCGAAATTCCTGATCATTAAATTAGGAGGAGATACTGCATGAGTTGGATTTATTTAATTCTTGCGATATGTTTAGAGGTTGCAGGCACTACGAATATGAAATTATCACAGGGTTTTACCAAAGTTTTACCTTCGATCTTGCTGTTCGTTTTTTATGCGTGTAGTTTCTCTCTTATGACAATTGTGCTGAAGAAAATTGACGTGAGTGTTGCCTACACGATATGGTCTGGTTTGGGAACTGCTCTTATCGTAGGAATCGGAATCCTCTGGTTCAAGGAATCTGTTTCTTTGATGAAAATGATATCTATAGTTTTGATTATCATCGGAGTGATCGGGTTAAAAATTAGTGTAGGAACACACTGACCATTTTCGCATAACTGTCTCAAATAGAAGCGAATTGTAAATCCAGCCGATTAGTATAAGATAGGGGTACATTATGAAAAATCCTATTTCAAAAACACTTCTCGCAGGTTTGGTTGGAGGACTCACACTGACCTTCGTTATGGTACTCACATTCCGTTTCATCGGCTTTGGCTGGCATGGAGGAGGAATACTCCTAAATCCCTCGATCCAAGCCGCAAGCTCATTGCAGTATGGACTCAAATCGAATTCTGGGAGTTCTTTACACCTTTTAACCAGTTCGGTGAGCCCATTTTACTGATCTGCTTGGAGCTGATATTCTGGGCAACCATTGCTATTGCTGAGGCATTTGCAATTGCTGCTGTATTTGAGTGGAAACCAGGAACGGAAGGGAAGTCATCATAATAGATGCTGCTCAAAAAGCCTGCAGAGGGTATGTTGCAGCATACCCTTACTTTGAATTTCAAGGACACAAATTAGATTCTTTGCTTTGCTCAGAATGACAAATACCATCATTCAAAGAAACGAAACGACGATAATTGAAATTACTTAAGCATGTAATTACTTATGAGAAGGATTCTTCATATTGACATGGATGCATTCTTTGCAGCAGTTGAACAAAAGAGAAATTCAGAACTGATTGGCAAGCCTCTGGTAATTGGAGGCAGAGACCCTACACAGAGAGGGGTAGTATCAACGGCATCCTACGAAGCGAGGAAATTCGGGATACATTCCGCAATGCCGTTAAGAACCGCATATAAACTCTGCCCCCATGCAGTCTTTCTTCCAGTGGATTACGAGGAGTATTCGAGGGTGTCTGAAACGATAAAGCTCCTCCTTAGGGAATTTTCTCCAATTATGGAAGACGTTGGGATTGATGAGGCATTTCTTGATATATCTCAAATAGACAAATCAGCAGAGGAGATTGCGAAAGAGATCAAAGCAAAGATTTTGGAAGAAACCGGTCTTACCTGTTCCATAGGGATAGCGCCAAACAAGCTCCTTGCAAAGATTGCCTCTGATATGCAAAAACCAAACGGACTCACGATAATTACCGAAGATGATATTGAAAGTCGTATATGGCCGTTGCCCGTAAGAAAGCTCTGGGGTGTGGGGCCAAAAACAGAAACATACTTGAAGGAAATGAGCATTGAAACCATTGGGAAACTTGCGGCAGTACCGCTGGATACACTTATTGAGAGGTTTGGAGAATCTTACGGGAGGTATCTCTGCGAGGCATCGAAGGGAATAGACGAGAGTCCTCTTGTTACTCACCGGGAACCAAAGTCCACCAGCAGGGAAATTACCTTTCAGACGGATATAAGCAACTGGCAGGATATAGCCAGAACCCTTGCAGAACTTACAAGGGAGGTCGCCAATGATCTGAAACAGGCTGGCTGTAAGGGGAGAACCATTACCGTGAAGATAAGGTTTAGTGATTTTGAAACCCATACAAGAGCGAAAACTATTGAGAAACCTACGAATTCCGCAGATGAGATAAGGACTGCTGCCTTTGATTGCCTCAAGAGATTTGCACTGAAAAAGAAGGTCAGGCTTGTGGGTGTCCGGGTAGGAGGATTAGAAAAATTAAAAGTTTATATCGGGAATAACCTGTAACAATTCTCCATAAAAATATTTTTTACATTTTTGTCACTTTATACTGCCCGTAAACACATAATCATTATTCGCTACTCCCACATGACAGTTGATACATGCATCAACCTTACCTTCCAGGCGTGCTTCTCCATCCGGCTTGTACTTTACCCAATACCAGTCATGTCCCGCGGGATTGAATCCTTTTGACTTATACATTACCGTGATTAAAAACAATTTCCCGTCATCTGTGTAGTTTTCTTTGATGAGGAGTGCACCTTCGGGGAACATGCCTTTTTTATTTACAATGGTATCCAGGGCGATGTCATTTACAAACAATTTAAGGATATTGCCGGGAGGCATGGTGCTTTCATAAAAGCCCTCTTTGCCAGGCCACGTGGGGTAGTTCTGGTATAGATTTTCAATGGTCATATATTTCCACAATACCTGTGCGTCCATTTTGCCTTCTTTATCCTGTGTTTGTCCAGTGCAGAACTTGTATGGTATCAACAATAAAGAAATTAAACAAAAGGCATTAAATGTCCAGAATCTCAATCTATTCACAAGTGATTTCCATTTCACAAAAGCTATTTTCATCTTTTGGTTATAAGCATTTTTATGAATTATGAAGGTCTATGCTCGCTATGCTTGATTCTTGATTGACCTTATTCTTTGATTGGAAAAATTTTTAATCCTTCTACCTTTTCGAAGTGCTTTAGGTTATTGGTTAGGATTGTGAGATTATAGTGCAGGGCTGTAGAAGCGATCAGGAGATCCATATCACCAATCATTTGTTTTTTCTTTCTTAAGTTAGTTCTTTCCTTGCCAAATACTCTGCAAATGTCCTCATTGATACCCAATACTTTTAGATCAGGAGCTAGGAATTCATCTAACAATTGCTGGCTTTTAGCTGGGTCCTTGGAAGTAAAAACACCTTCATAAATTTCTGCCAAAGATATTATGCTTATAGCAACTCCCAGAGGAGCTATGTCTTCCAATTTCCGTGTTATTAGTTCAACACCCCGGAAGTGGTCAATTATCCAATCTGTATCGACTAGATATTTCATAGTTTCACATCAGGCCTTGTGCTAATAAGACGATCAGCATAAATATTTCTTTTTAGCTCCTCAGCATCGAGCAAATCTTTCCATCCTCCAGCCGTAGCTTTTAGGGCATCCCGAAAATTTTTCCTTTGTGGTTTTTTAGGCGTTTCGTGAATAATGACAGTAAATTCTTCTCCTTCCGAAAACTCTACTTTTTCCAAAGGCTTGATTACGCCATGTGAAAATCTGACCTTGATTGTTCTTGCCATGTTTACCCTCCCTTTTTAAATTGATTATATTTTATCTTCTTTTTGTAAATCCGCTTAAAACCCCGGTCCCATGCTATTCTAATCACCTTCTAAATCCTTCGGCAACTTTCTTATGCCACTAAAGACACAAACATATTATTGTAGGGGCACGGAGCGCCGTGCCCCTACTGATCCGGTGACTTTGTGGCTACTTTGAAAGTCTAAAGGTTAATTTTATCTGATGAGTTTTTCAAACGCACTTTCTTTTCGTCTTCTGGTTATAAGCATTTTTATGAATTATGAAGGTCTGACCCTATGCTTCTCCAAAATTGCTAAACCCATTATAATTATGAAAATCAACAATTTGCACCTCCATTACAGTTCATAAATCTCATTCGATGGCTCACTCGTCCTCGATTGTATCTAAACATTTGCTTTTTCGTGATTGATATTCATTCAAAACCCATAGCCAATTCGAAATAGCTGGTTCAATCTGCAAGAGTGAATCAGCATTGTGGGAAACGGAGCGGTTTTTCGTTTTGTTTGTTCTCTAAGCAATTTTAAAATATATGCCGTCAATCCAAGACATATTACCTGGAATGCCATGCACAATACAGACAATACTGGCTTGGATAATCTTGCAAATATTTTTGGGGAATAATGGCAGAATAAAGTTAGCACTCGTAGTAATACCAGTCCAACTATCAATTGGGCTAGGTTATTTATTATGGCAATCTTTAATTGGTTTAGCATGAACGAAAAAGCAAATTGACTTGCTATCAAAGATGAGGTGAAAAATACTATCAGAAAAAGAAATGCTGATGCTGTAAAAACAACAAAATTTCTTTGTATCACGGTAGCCTCCGTAAGATGCGGAGTATAAAGTATCCGAAAATTTATTGCAATCCAAATTCTGCTATGGGACGCAGATTACGCAGATAAACACAGATAAAATTAGGAATCCAAAATCCCAAATCGTAAATTGAATTATCCTCCGTGCAGATAGCCGCTGCTCTTGCAAATATGGCAAATGGTTTGCTTGTCGTTTTTCATCCCCAAAATCTCTTTCCGGGCGGCAATGTACTTCTCATTATTCCAGATTTGCTCAAAGGAATTCTCAAGGATATTTCCAAAGGCGTGCTTTTCACTATAGACCGCACAACAGGGCAGAATACTGCCGTCCCAGTTGATCATCGTTTCCGTCCACGGGAGCATACACCCTACCCGCTTCCTTCGTTTTGTTGAAACAACGGTATATGCAGGATTATCGGGTAACCATGCCTCGTCTCTTTCCAGCGCCTTTTGGGTGGTTTCAAAGATTTCTTTACCCATATCGGGTCTCATCTTGGAGATTTTGATTTTGATGCCGATTTTTTGCGATAATTCTTCTGCCGCATCTATCTCGTGTTCGTTGTGTTTAAAAATATGAAACAGCCAGACGAACCTGGTATGACAGCCGGGTATTTCTCTTTTCTTTTGAACCAATCTTTTCATGTTATCCATGACCAGTTCAAAATCGCCGCCCACATGATATTTCAGATAAGTTTCTTGACTTGCTCCATTGCAGGAGATGTAGATTTTTTCCAGCCCTGCCTTTAATAACGCCTCTATCTGGCCATCTTCCATCTTCATAGAAAGGTTTGTGCTGATTTTTATATCAATTCCGCGCTCTTTTGCATACTGAATCATCCTTAGCAAATCCTTATTGAGCATCGGCTCTCCCCAGTTATACAAGCGAATCAGGGTAAGGTGCAGACCTATCTCATCAACTACCTTTTTGAATACGTCGAAAGAAATAAAACCCTTTCTGGCGCTTTTGTCCTGCTGGCCGGTGGGACACAAAGGACAGCGCAGGTTGCACAAGTTTCCTGATTCTATGGATATCTTTGAGGGATAATAGGGAAGTCTGGTCTTTCCAAGGAATGAATAAATATGAGGTATAGCAGAACTATATACTTTTTTAATCACTGACTTTTTTCGTGCCATTGCTATAGTATTACCTTGATCGTATGGGAATTTCAAATCAACTGTAGTGGCAAGGCGCGCCTTGCCACTACAATTTTATAAAATGTATTCAATCATACTATTCGTTCATTGCTTTTTTACAAAAAATTGGGAATGCACCCTTTTGAAATTCTAATCACTTATGAAGACGAGACAACAAATTACTACCGGGAAGCGGCTTCTATCGACAATTTTTATGGTTCTTTTGTGTCGTTGACTCAGGCATAGTATGGTGTTTTTTTTCCCAGAGTTTTACGTATTTTACAAAAATATAAAATGCATTAGAAACCGCCAGGATAAATCCAGGCAGGCCGTCTAAAAACCCCATTTTTATGAAATACACTTTGATAAATTTATAGAAAGGTCTGAAAATCAACTGGAATAAACTAAAACCCTTGCCCCGTTCGACCGTGACATCGGCAAAGATGTTCGAATAGTTATCCATTGTCCTCAGTTGATGGGAAAAGTTTTTATAGTTGTAATGGTAAATATCATGTTTCATGTGTTTGGTTTTACCGTCCACGATAACTCGCCCGTGAGGGTTTGTGCCCTGCCACTGTCCGCAACCCTTCTTAAAGAGTCGCAGTTGATAATCGGGATACCAATCGCCATGATAAATCCATCGACCGAGATAGAAGCTGTGCCTGGGGAAAAAGAATCCTGCAACATTCCTTGGATTACGAATGGCATCCTGAATTTCCTCAATAAGTCCCGGAGATAGCCTTTCGTCTGCATCCAGTGAAAGAATCCAGTCGTTCTTTGCCAGACTGATGGTGTAGTTTTTTTGATCGATATTTCCAGGCCACTCACGTTGATACACCCTGTTAGAATATTCCCTGCAGATATCCACTGTCTTATCCGTGCTGAATGAATCTACCACAATAATTTCATTTGCCCACTTTACACTTTCAAGGCAATCACGGATGCGGGACTCTTCATTCAGGGTGATAATACAGGCAGATATGGAATATTTTTGATCCATCGCTAGTTATAAGGGAATTTATTAGATTCCAGTGAAAAACATTTGAAACCACAGATTTAACAGATTGCACAGATTTCTAACAATGCGATTCCTCAGATAATAAAATTATTTTTACATTATCTAATTTAACTCATTTGTGAAGGAGAATTGCGGATAAAGATTACATACCATTTTTGGGATAGATGTGCTGTTATAGTGTGGTATTTTTGGAAATAAATAAAGACTGCCATATTCGCTGGTTCAATCGTCATCGATTGAACCTAAACAGTTGGCTTTTTTATGGCTGATATTTATTTAAAGTCCATAGTCCGTTCAAAATATCCGGTTCAATCTACAAGATTGAACCAGCCGTGAGCGAAGCGCTCCCAACAAACGGTTTAAACCGTTTAAACGGCTTAAGAATGGGTTTGCTTCGCTCATTCGACAAGCTCAGGACAGGCTTAACCCCTCCTAATTAAATTCAATAAATTAAGACTATAATTATAGTGAACGAAAAAAGAAAGCTGTCATTTCGAAGGAGCAGAGCGACTGAGAAATCCTAAGATTCCTCGCTATCATCTTTGGCGCTTTCTTCAGCCATTTCTTCTTCCGTTCCTGTTTCGGAAATCTCTCCGATCTCCGTTTCGGCCTTTGTTTCTTCCGGCACAACGCGCGCAACGGAAACGAGCTTATCTCCCTCTTCTACGGCGAAGAGTTTTACCCCTTGCGTGTTTCTTCCGATGGCGCGAATGGTATTTATGGGTGTCCGGATAACCATACCTTTTGCGGTAATCATTATCAGTTCGTCTGTATCTCTGACATCAATCAGCGCTACGACTTTTCCGTTTCTTTCGGTGGTTTTAATGTTAATGACGCCCTGTCCGCCCCTATGATGAGCGGGATATTCTGAGAAATCCGTGCGTTTCCCAAAACCATTCTCACAAACCGTCAGCAGGGAGGAATTTTCGTCTACAATCACCATATCCCTGACTTTGTCATCTTCCTTGAGGGTGATTCCTTTCACTCCGTGCGTTACCCGCCCCATGGTTCTGACGTCTTCTTCAGAGAAACGCATGGCCTTCCCTTGCTCGGTGCCGAGGATGATGTCTTGTTTGCCATTTGTTAGTTTAACGCCAATCAGTTTATCCCCGTCATCCAGGTTAATGGCAATAATACCGCCCTTTTTGGGATTACCATAGGCGTTTAACACGGTCTTTTTAACGATTCCATGACTGGTAGCCATGACCAGTTGCCGTTCGTCAAAATCTCTCACGGGAATAAGAGAGGTTACGTTTTCACCTTCCTTGAATTCCAACAGGTTAATCAACGCCCTTCCTTTGGACGTTCGGCCCATTTGCGGAATATCGTAAACCTTGAGCCAGTAAACTCGCCCCTGGTCAGTAAAGAACAGGATATAATCATGGGTTGAAGCCACAAAGAGATGTTCTATGAAATCCCCTTCTTTCATGTCCGCGCCGGTAACGCCCTTGCCGCCGCGATGTTGTTTCCGGTAAGCAGTCAGAGGCAGTCGTTTAATATATCCTTCGTGGGTGATAATTACGGCAACGTTTTCCTCTGCAATGAGGTCTTCTATATTGAATTCCGTTGCGGCTGCAACAATCTCCGTGCGGCGTTTGTCGCCAAAGCGCTCTTTAATTTCCACGATATCTTTTTTGATAATATTCAGCACCAACTTGTCACTCGCCAGGATTGCCTGATATTCTTTAATCTCAGCGCATATTTTTTTGTATTCTTCCTCGATCTTTCCCTGTTCGAGTCCGGTCAACCTCTGGAGTTTCATATCCAGGATGGCATTGGCCTGGATTTCTGAAAGAGAAAATTGGCTCATGAGTCCCTGTCGTGCAGTTTCTACGGAATCAGAGCTCCTGATTAATTTGATAATTTTATCTATATGCTGGAGCGCTATCTTCAGCCCTTCCAGAATGTGCGCCCTTGCCTGCGCCTTTTCCAGCAAATACTTAGTTCTGCGCAAGATAATGACCTTCCGGTGCTCGATATAGTAGACCAGCATTTGCTTCAGATTCAGCGTCTCTGGCCGGTTGTTGACCAGGGCAATCGTGATGATACTGAAGCTGTCCTGGAGTTTTGTGTGCTTATAAAGCTGATTCAAAACAACTTCTTCATCCTCCCCCTTCTTCAAATCAATGACCAGGCGGCTTCCCTCCCGATCGCTTTCATTGCGGATATCCGAAATGCCTTTGAGTACTTCTTCCCTTACCAATTCGGCCATTCGTTCTAAAATATTATCCCTGTTAAGTTGGTACGGTATCTCGGTTACGACAATGCTTTTTTTCCCGCTCTTGGAAGTTTCCACGTGTGCCCGTGCGCGTACCGTAATCGTTCCACGACCTGTCCGGTACCCTTCTTTGATTCCTTCTGTGCCGCAGATTAACGCCCCGGTGGGAAAATCCGGACCTTTGATAATCTTCATTAATTCGTCAATGGTTACATCAGGGTTATCAATAACAAGCGCAATGCCGTCACAGATTTCGTTAACATTGTGCGGGGGAATACTCGTGGCCATGCCGACTGCAATGCCGGAACAGCCATTACAAAGCAGATTTGGAAATTTCGAGGGAAGGACAGAGGGCTCCGTTCGGGTATCGTCATAATTGGGCACATAATCGACTGTTTCCCTCTCCAGGTCTTCCATAATAACCATGGTGGCTTCCGTCATGCGGGCTTCGGTGTAACGCATGGCCGCTGGCGGGTCTCCATCGATAGAGCCGAAGTTCCCTTGACCTTGTATCAGAGGATATCGGTAATTGAAGTCCTGTGCCATACGGACGAGAGTAGGATAAACCACCTGCTCGCCGTGGGGATGGTAGTTGCCGGTTGTGTCGCCGGCGATTTTAGCGCATTTCCTGAATTTGGAGCGGGGACCTAACCCAAGGTCGTTCATGGCAACCAGGATGCGTCTCTGTGAAGGCTTTAGTCCGTCCCTTACATCCGGAAGCGCACGGCTCATGATGACGCTCATGGCATAACTCAGATACGAATCCTTCATCTCTTCTTCGATGAATAGGTCTTTTATATTTTCTCTTCTTTCTACCATGTTATAGTATTACTCCATACTTCTTTTTTGTAATTTTTAGGGATATGTCAGCAGGGGTGCGGAGCACCGTGCTCTTACAATAATCGTAACAATTTAGTTTTTAGAAAAAATATCCATGTATGTCTTGTGTTATGCCAGGAGCGAGGCATTTTCTATGTAGTGGCAAGGCGCGCCTTGCCACTACAAATCTTAACCTCATTAGGGAAATATTTTCAAAAAACTAAACTATTATTAATAATCTTATAACTGATTTTCAAGAAAATCAAGGTTAATATTGTCTTGTAATAAGCGGCCGGGACGGTTGCGATGCCAATTTTAAGCATTAACAAAAGGGTTGTTTCGTTTTTCTTCCTCAATCGTTGTTGATGGGCCGTGACCGGGATATACAACGGTTTTTTCATCAAGCACAAACAATCGTTCCTTGATCGCCCGAATGAGTTTTTTCTCGCTGCAACCGGGAAAATCTGTCCGGCCAATGCCTTCCCTGAAAAGGGTGTCTCCCGAAAATAAGACGGGGGGCTGTCCGTTTTCCTGGTTTTTACTGTACAGGCATATTCCGCCAGGGGTGTGTCCCGGAGTGTGAATTACCTCAAAGATATATTTGTCTATGGTTACCGTGTCGCCATCCTTGAGCAACCGGTCGGCAGCAGGAGACCTAACGGTCGTTCCACCGTAAAAGGCGGCGAGGATAGAAAGGTTTTTGGCGGGATAGGGCAGCATGTCCTGGTCTTCTTCATGCACACATATCCGGATATCAGGGAATGCCTCTTTTAGAGCGGCATTGGCGCCGATGTGATCGCCGTGTCCATGCGTGATTACAATGAATTTAGGAATCAGATGTTCGCCTTTTATAAAGGAGATGATGTTTTCGGCGTCCGAACCCGGATCGATAATCATTGCCTCAGCCGATGCATTTCCTATAACAATATAGCAACATACCTGCAACGGCCCGACATTTATCTTCTGGATACGCATGCCGCAAATTTACCTTTTCTTTAAGTATTCTTCGATAATGTCCTTCAGTTCGCATGGGCCTTTATTATCCAAAAGTCCGATAATCTTTCGTTCTCTTTCCGCATTCTCTACTGCATCAGAGGCGTGTGCGGCGTTCTTCATGATGTCTTCTCCATAAATCCTGCGCACCTTGCCCGGTTCCCCTTTTTTCGAATCGGTAGGTCCCAGGATATTTCTGATTTTACGAATTGCATCCGGACCTCGGTACAATAAGGCGAGACAGCGCGCAGTTCCCGGTTTCTTCTTGTCGGCTGGTGATGTTTTTACAGGGTCTAACCCCGTCATGTACTGGATGATCTTATTGAATTCGTTCAGGGCATTTATGTCTTTTAGCTGGTCTGACAGTTGTTCCGCATGGGTATTGATGATGGGGTTTGGGACTTCGAATGAAAATGCGGACTTAAAACTTTCTTTAAGTTTTTCGGCGATTTTTTCCGGTTTGGGTTTTAATTTATCCCGAAAGATGTTTATTAATGGGCCATAAAACTCCTCAGCCTGGGCAATGCTCATCCTCAGGAGTTTTAATCCCACAATGTACAAGCCGGTTCTTGAAAACATATCAATGATATTTCCCGGCAGCGGGCTTTGTTCTTCAAAGGGTTTCAGGATAACTAACGTAGTTTCAGCCTTAACACCTTCGGAAAATTTGACAATATCTTCCAGAACGCCCCCGTCTTTTGGTAAATATTCGGCAAATAAGGCGAGTTGTTTGTTGTTGGCAACGGGATCGGCAGAGGAAACCACGGACGGTTCAAAGTATTCGACCTTACCGTCGGAACTTTCCACAAAGTCCCCAAAACTCCCGCGGATGGTGTGCCCCTGAAAACTGCTGATCGGTCCTATTACATCTTCTTTTAACTTTTCGATAGCCTGAGGCCCTTTAAAGAAGAGGAGTACCGTTCGGTTGGTGATTCCAAATTTATTTTGCTTGCGAAAGTTGCTGTTGATGTAGTTAATCATGACCTTTTTCCATGCGGGCTTGATATCCTGTTCTTCGATGGTCGCGCAATATTTATCGACAAAGGCATCGCTCGGCGCAAACATAGTCGCCCCGATAATTTCGAGATTCGTCAATGAAAGCAAGCGTCCAAGGATACCGCCGGTGCGGCTTTTTAAAAGGCTATAAGGAGTAATAAGTGCATACGTGAGTTCATCCGCCATAAGTTTATTTCTCTCCAAAAAACAGGGTAATGAAAAGATATTCCGCCACCAAGGCACAAAGACACGAAGAAAAAAACTAGAGAACGGTTTGGTTTATTACCATTTTCTCTTCAGGCTGTAAGTTTCTTATTTCTTTGTGACTTCGTGTCTTAGTGGCTAATAAAATAAGACAAAATTTTAACACAATACATAAGGCAGGTCAAATACTTTTAAAAGGGATGATAGACAGCAATAATTTGCTTAACACACGCAGGAGAAAAGGAGAAAGGGTCACCCATCTTAGAAAACAAATCCGGTAAATAATTCAAACAGCCAAAGGAAGTGATTTTAAGCTTTTTATTGAACTAATTTCCTTAGCTTTTGTAGATTTTTCTTCTCTCAAATCATATTCCATCTGAATACCAAGCCAGAAATCCGGCGTTGTACCAAAAAATTTTGACAGACGCAGTGCCGTATCTGCTGTGATCCTCCTTTTTCCTTTTATTATTTCAGATACCCTTGTCGGCGGCATTTTAGTTTCTTTCGCAAGTCTGTAAGCAGAAATATGGAATTCTTTGAGGAATTCTTCCTCAAGAATTTTTCCGGGATGAATATTAGGAATCTTTTTCACCTTAAAACCCCTTTCTTAATGGTAATCAACAATTTCAACATCAGATGCGTTTGCATTATTCCAAACAAAGCAAATTCTCCATTGGTCATTTATTCGCATGCCGTATTGACCGATTCTGTCGCCTTTAAGTTTTTCCAGACGATTTGCAGGCGGTATTCTTAAATCCTGCAAGTCCTTAGCCCTGTGAAGCATAAAAAGTTTTCTTAAAGCGATACACTGAATAGAAACCGGAAGTCTCAGAGATATTTCCTGATTCCATATCTTTTCGGTTTCTTTGCATTTAAACGATACGATCACAATATTATAATAACGCTTGGAGATAATAACGTCAAGCAGGAATATTTGTTATTGTCAGGTGTTTCTGATAAATAGAGGATTGGGGAAGTATTTGGTGTCAGTTTAAGTGTGGCAACAAAAGCTGTCCTGCGGACAAGCGAACAATTGAAAACACAAAGAAGACTTAAAAAAGAGATTGACCAGATTTTATATTCTATTTTCAAGGTCTGATCCTAATCTCTACTCTTGCACGTATGCTTTTAAAATATATAAACAGGGAAATGGATTTATCGAATCTTATAAATTGGGCAGAGAATACTATCGTTGACGCTAACTTTGAAGATGAGCATTTTGAACTTTTACGAGATATTCTTGCCAGGATAGGGCTTGCAGATGTGCGCGAATTTGGGCTTAACTGGGATGATTGTTACGATTATCTTCATAAGCTTGGATACGATATAA
>JAHFOY010000024.1:0-2891 GCA_023261485.1 Planctomycetota bacterium | reverse complement strand
ATTTCATCGAATAATTTGGGTTGACGTAGCTTCCTTTTGTCACCTATGACTTTCCCCTGCAACGCTCGCAGATCAACAACCGCCCCATACTCAATGAACACCTCGCGGAATGTATCAATATTCTTGTTCCAATATATCATTGCACAGGACATTGGCGCACCCTTACCCTCGTCCTTACCCTCAACTAGAAAACGCAATCTCGTATCGTACAGAAAGCAGACAGCGGTTGCCCGGCCCCAAACATATTCTTTCCAATGACTGGTGTTAGTTGCTACAGGCACTAAGGCAAGAACTTCCGATCCATAATTTTTGTGGGCATGGGCACACTTATAAAGCCAGTGTTTTATTGTTGTTCTGTTCTCTTTGTCAGCGCCGTAAGGCGGATTTACATAGATTGTAGGATAATTCCATGACTCTTTGAGTCCGTCTTTTTCCGGCAGACGGTATTCTGTTTCAGCATGGACGATTGACCACTCATTCGAGCTTGGGTCTAAGAATATCTTACCACTAAAGACTTTTCTGACTGCATCAACATATTTCGGAGGAGTACACCAATTGACGCTCTGAGAATTGACTGTCCTTCCAGCCGTCACGAGTGTATCTCCTGCCAGTTCTTTGTTTTTAGCGTATCAAGTTCATCCTTGAGAACAGCAAGCCGTTTCCCTGCTGGGGCGATGATGTTGAACCAGCCTTCGATCACCTTCATGTGAGACTTGAAATAGGATTGGAGAGCGGCGTCAGCCGAAAGGGAAATCTGAACCTTTGTGAACTGATTGACTCCCTTTTGGCCTGTGTAGCTAGACAGAAATGCTTCTTTGGCTGCCACAAGTTCTTTCGCGGGGTGGAACAACAACTCATCAATGAACTGGGCAATTCCTGCATCGGTCAAGAAAAGGAGCCAGTCGTAGGATTGAGCAAGAACCTTTAGTTCCTTGTTATGGTTCTCGGAGGTGAACCAATTGCCGTGATTGCTGACAACCCCGACCGTCAGAATAAAGTGCGAAAGAAGCTCTGGGTCGCCAGACGCGATGATTTCAGCCATCAGCTTGTAGTAGTCACCATGTCGGAACGATCCGTCACGCTTCTGAATCATGCCGCCCATACTGCCATTGGTCAACCTGATCTTCTGCAACGATGACACTGTCCGAGCAACATAGGCTCCTTGCTTCGCCTTTTCTATCGTCTGCGGTCCTTTTCGCATTCCTTCTTCGACTCCGACTCGTTTACACTCGAAAATTGCGAATGGGCGACGTCTAAGGGTCACAACAGAATACCGCCCTTTCTCCTTTCCGAGCTGGTCAAGGTAGGCATTTATGAAGGTCTCGCCAAGGTCGCAGACCGTGCATGAGTTCCGCAGAATCAAGCCATTGGTCAACAATGCGTGCGACTTCATCGAGTCTGCAGAGATTCTAAGTTCGGCAAGCTGTGGATTTTTGGCAATCTTCTTTGCTGTGATGGGAAGTGCATCCCGGCTGAACTCCGCTGTCATCAGATGGGTTGACGGATGAAGGCTGTACTCAACATTGTGGGTAATATCATCGTTGCCGAACTCCGGTAGCGGTTTCTCTATAGCAACGTTTCTTTCAAGTCCCCATGATTTCAGGGCGTAGAATGTGATGATTTCGACTAAGGTGCCGAGCGCGCGCCCTGCTGCCTTCTTGGAGTCTTTGGCGTAATGGAACACCTTTTCAGTGAGAACTTTCTGGAGTTGGTCAACTGATGGGTATGACATTCTTTTTCCCCTTTCTGGTCGGTATGTTCTTTAAAGGCTAACGCCTGCGTTCAGGGGCGCGCAACGAAGCAGAGCGTCCACTGGCAACGCATAGTTTATGTTTGCGCATTCAGAGCCCCCTTATTCGCTTAATTTCAGTAATTAATGAGGCAAAATGAGCAAAATTGCTTAAATCGTTTCGAGATAGTACATGCAATTCAAAGTCTCTTTTCCTGCCTTCATCAAACTCAGTGATGGTGGTGCCATTCGACAGAGTAATCGTTTTTGTGTAACCGGAAAACAACTCAACTGGGAATGCGTTCTCAATTCCTTTTTTCGCGATAGAGTTATCGTTTCTTCTTGGAAGTACAAATGGGAACGTATTATTCTGTGCCTCTAGTCCAACTGAAACATCGCAGTCCCAGACAAAGAGCACCTTGTTTCTATGTCGCGTCTTCGCTATAAACTGAAATACTGTTCTAAGCTGGTTCTTTCCTGACACCCCTTCAACGCCGCTCAAGACATCAACATCTGCTATTCCATGCAACTCCAATGCTTTCGCAATTAGTGCCGAGTTGTATCCTTCGGTGATAACAGTTAGCGGCGAATTAGCAACCTGATCGAAAAGCCTCAAGCCCTGCTCGATTGTGGCAAAGCCTTGCGTGAGAATAGAAAGAGCTTCTTGTTTAGATTTCTTCTCGATACGATTGATGCCTGACATATTCATAACATAGATTGAGTTCTCCGGTGCAAGCGCTAGTGTCGTTGGCGAATGAGTGATCAGGATTACTTTGACTCCCTGTTGGAGAAAGATGCGCTCAATCACATCAAGCATATTCTTCATCATTGAGGGATGAAGTGATGCATCTACTTCATCAAGTAACAACAAATCGGGGAAATGTTTGTCTGCGGACGATTTATAAACCGAGGCCACTAAGGCCATCAGTACTCTCTCTCCCGACGACAGATGACTAAACTCAATTTCAAGATTGGTCTTCTCGGTATGTCTTAATTTGAGTTGAAAATTCCCAAAATAATCTGATCCTTCAGGGGATGTAACCCTGTACTTCAAGGTATCGAATGTTTTCAGAATCTCATTAACCAACTCCCACGGAGGCTTGCCATGGATAGATATGAATTCCGCCTCACTCAGGGCTTCGTAGTTCTTATCGTATTTTTC
>JAHFOY010000150.1:1867-6570 GCA_023261485.1 Planctomycetota bacterium | reverse complement strand
GATTAACAAACACACCCCTACCCCTCTCAAGAGGGGAATTTAAGAAGTCCCCTCTTGGGAGGGGATTTAGGGGTGGGTAAAAAAGTCGTTGGGTTTTGTCTTTTAAAACCCAACCTAATTTAAATGCCTGGATTTCCGTTTACACTGGAATGACATGGGCGTATTACATCTTTTCTCTTGCGATTTTATCCAGTGCGGTTATCAGTTGATCTATGTCGTCTTCCGTATTAAAACATCCCGGGCTGATTCTCACCGTACCATCTGGAAATGTACCCAGCACCTGATGCGCAAAAGGGGCGCAGTGAAGACCAGGACGTACCGCAATATCAAAGGATTGATCCAGGATGGCGCCCACCTCTGACGGTTTAAAACCTTTTATATTCATGGAGAGGATGCCAACTTTTTTGGAAATATCCGTTGTCCCGTACAAAATGAATCGCTTGTCATCCTTTAAAGCGCTTATCAGTTTGCCGGTTAATTTTTGTTCATGCTTTCTGATGGCAGGAATTCCCTTAGAAAATACATATTCGATGCCAGCCCTCAGGCCTGCAATACCAACGGTGTTAGGAGTGCCGCTCTCCAGTTTAAAGGGTAATTCTTCTGGCTGTGATAAAGATGCAGGCTCAAAACCAGTCCCCCCTTCCCTCCACGGTTCTAACGTTACACGTTCTCCAACATATAGCCCCCCTGTCCCAGTCGGTCCCAGTGGACCTTTGTGTCCTGTAAAGGCGAGCATGTCGATATACTCTTTACTAACGTCAATTTCGCATACCCCTGCTGTTTGTGCTGCATCAATAAAAAATATGATATTATTTTCCCTTGCAATTCTGCCGATCTCCTGGATCGGTTGAATCGTGCCGAGGACGTTAGGGGCATGCGCCATGACAATCAATCGTGTTTGGGGTGTAATGGCGTTCTTGATTTCGTTTGGATCAATGAAGCCGTCCGGAGAGTTTCTTACTTTGGTTACCGTAATAATATTTCTCCTTTCGAGGCCATTGAGGGCGCGGGATACAGCATTGTGTTCGAGATAGGTGGTAATGGCATGGTCTCCGGATTTCAGCAATCCTTTGATCCCCATATTTATGGCATCGGTTGCATTAAACGTAAAAATAAACCGATTAATATTTTTGATACCAAATAATTTTGCAGCAACAGCACGGGTATCTTCAATTTCCTTTTCTGCCGCTACTGCCATCTTGTGCCCGGAACGACCGGGGTTTGCGCCCAGGGTACGGTAAAAGGTGTCCATTGTTTTATATACAATTTCTGGTTTTGGAAACGTCGTTGCCGCATTATCGAGATATATCATGATTACATTCCTATATATTTTGCATAGAGTCCTTTTGCTATGGAGGCGTCGTTTGTGCCTGTAATAATCGACCGTCCATCCGAAAATACAGTTAACTCGTATTTGTCAATTTTTAGTCGCAGGAGAAAGTTGTTAAAAGAGACCTCCCCCACTTTTCCCAATCGCCCTGCAAGCGTTTCCAAATTCAGCTTTGATCCGTTAGGGTGTAAAATTTGTATGGCGTTTCTGCCGCACAGGGAGGTTGCCATTGAATATTTGTCTCTGGACAGAAATTCATAATTATGCTGCTTGCACGTTATACAATCAGACTTCTCCATTGCATCTTCGACATGCAGCCTTTTTGTTTCATTGCGCCAGAGGTCAGTTTTAAAAAGACCTTTGCTCAAGGCGTCGTAATTTTCAGTTAAGATTTTGAGCGCTTCTGTCGCCTGAATGGAGGCGATCATACTGGCAATGGGGGCAATAATTCCTGCAGTATCACACGTCTCCGTGGCGCCAAAAGGTGGAATTGTATCGAGTACACATCGGAGACAGGGAGTTTTTGATGGGATAATATTCATGGTTAAACCTACGCTTCCAATGCAAGCTCCGTAAATCCATGGTATTCCATGTTTCACACAGTAATCATTAATAAGGAATCGTGTTTCAAAATTATCAGTTCCGTCAATAACGACGTTTGCATTTCCAATAATAGTCTCAATATTGGATGGGTTGAGGTCAACAACGATTGCCTCGATCTGTACTTGGGAGTTAATTTTCTGGAGCTTCTTTTGTGCGGCAACAGCTTTTGGAAGGTTTCTCTTTATGTCTTCTTCATCAAATAATGATTGGCGCTGGAGGTTGCTTTCTTCGATAAAATCGCGATCTATAACTTTGAGACGTTTAATTCCGCTGCGGACGAGGAGATTGGCTGAAGTACAGCCAAGTGCGCCGCAACCGACAAGCACGGCGGTTTTCTCCATAAGTATTTTTTGGCCTTTATTACCTATGCCGTAGAAAAGTACCTGCCGTGCATAACGTTCTGACATGCTCAAATCATTTTTTTATTTCGTAAGTGCTTAAACACGAAGGGTCGCCTGCAGCAAGGGCTTTAGAGCGTTTATACGTAATTCTGGGATTTACACCTTCACCAAATCCTGCAATCCATTTGTTGACGATATCGCACATCGTTAAAAAGTTTGCACCCGCATTGCGCCAATATGACTCATGAACACAGCTTTCGTGATCCCAGGACGTGCATTTATCCGAGTCAGACACTACCTGTGCACCACGATCACAAGGCATTCCGTCACTAAGGAAATCACCCATTATTTCGAATGCCCTAGAGGTATTGTTGCAATCTGCCGCCGATAATCCTTTGCTTTTAACGGCCTCTTTTCCACAGCTAATGCCGTGTTTATGGGCGGCCTCTGCCGCCACTTTTGCGGCATCAGGATATTTGGCGCAGAAGGCGGCAACTACGGCAGCCTCCCGTGTTTCAACTTCTACGATGAGACTTTGAATTCCCTGATGTATTGACTTGTTAGCCAGCAGTTCTTCAAGCGGTTTGTTATTGCTCGATTTTGGATATTTTTTGTATACTTGTTCGAGGATTTTATCAGCTTCTGCACCATACTTCTCCTTAAATGCGGAGACAATAGCAGACTCCCTCGATTCAGTGGTCTTTATTTTTCCAAACATCCAATAATGGATAGGACCCAAAACTAAACTCATTCAGAAACTCCTTAGTGTTGAAATCAAAAAAATTTACTATGCGAGTTCCACAGATTCTACTTCAGGGATCTCTTCCTTGAGACGTTCCTCTACGCCGTATTTCAGCGTCATCAGAGCGCTGGGGCATGACCCACAGGCGCCTCTCAGGCGTACTTTTACAACGCCTCCTTCGATAGCCACGAGTTCTATATCGCCGCCGTCTGCCTGTAATGCAGGTCTAATATGCTTCAATGCTTCTTCAACTTTTTCTTTCATGTGAATTCTCCTTATCTTTTTAAATGTTACCCTTTTTTCTTATTAATAACCTCGTTCAATTCTTTAATAATAACATCGGGAGATATATTGTGCATGGTAGCGCCAAAGGCAATATCCTCGGTTTTTGAACCCGGACAGGTAAAACAACCCGACCCAAAATATTTTTTTATCACAGCCTCAGTTTCGGGATATTGTTTTATTACGTCTCCGATACTGGTTTTTTTTGTTATTTTTATTTCTTCTGTCATAAATTAACATCTCCTGTTTAAATCCGATGAGTATGGAATTGCTAAAATGTAGGGTATCGGACAATGGAGCTTTTGTCAATTAAAAAAACTAAAAACGCAAAGAACGATGTTTTAAAATTTTATTGATTAATGAGTAGTTATTTCTTACAGTATTTATTATGATACAGTTACTTCATATTCCCTTTATAATTACCATAATTTTGTATTTTATATCTTCCGTTTGGTCAATCGGATACATCGTAAAACCAGGTGTTTTTGATAAAAAGGTGGCCAAATGGACGATGATGATGGGCTTTTTCGTCCACAGCGGTTTTATAGTATTCCTCGGACTCGAATCAGGCAACATCCCCATAACGAATGTGTATGAATCTTTTGTATCATTGCTATGGTGTGTTCTCTTTGTTTACATAAATCTGGACTACCTTTATAAGCTGCCGTCTTTGGATACATTTTTAATCCCTGTCGTTACAGCGCTTTCAATATGGGCGCTTACATTTGACGGGGGAAATCTGTTAATTACCGTAAGCCTTCAGAATTTCTGGCTCATAGCGCACATCATCCCTATATTTGTGGGATACGCAGCTTTCACCATATCTTTCAGTCTGAGTATCATGTATTTAACGCAACAAAGGCAGTTGAAGCACAAATTATTTGGCTCTCTTTTTAACAAATTACCCTCTCTGGAGGGAATTGACAAGCTAATGTGGAAGACGATTTCGTTTGGTTTTCCACTCCTTACGCTTGGACTTGTATTTGGTACTTTTTGGGTAAAGACGCAAAATATGCTGGGTGAGACGTGGTACCTTGATTATAAAGTTATTCTAGGGTTGGCAACCTGGCTCATTTATGCGGCATTGCTCCATATGCGTCTGATCTCGTCCTTTCATGGAACCAAGATCGCATGCCTGACCATTGTGGGTTTTTGTCTGGTGCTTTTTACCTTTATTGGAACCTTCTTTATGGGATCAAAACACGCCTTTCAGAAGGTGAGCGAACAGACGCATACTGAGGTTTTGAATGTGCAGTGACAATTTTACAAGATAAGTTAAATTGTTGTAATTTTTAGTTGAAAATTACGAATTACGATTTTAGATTTACGATTCGGGATTTAAATCATAAATCGTAATTTGTAAATCTAAAATGTTTCTGTTTCGGCTTGCTTGAACTGAGGATTA
>JAHFOY010000150.1:0-1857 GCA_023261485.1 Planctomycetota bacterium | reverse complement strand
GGTGAGCGAACAGACGCACACAGAGATTTTGAATGTGCAGTGATAAATTAGATTCTTCGGAAACTTTTTATGCCACTAAGACGCGAAGTCACAAAGAAAAACCTTGGTGTCTTAGTGACTTTGTGGCAACTTTGAAATTTCTGTATATTTAATTACGTTAAGGATTATGTATGAGTATCCTTGTTGTAGGATTGAACCATAAGTCAGCGCCCATAGAGGTCAGGGAAAAACTGGCTTTTAATCCCAATAGTATCAATACCGCCTTGTCTCTATTTTCCCAAAAATATCAGGACCAAGATGCGGAGGTCGTTATTTTGTCGACCTGTAATCGCGTCGAACTATATGTTTCATCGCGGGACGGCGCTGTCAAGGTTGAAGATGTTCTTTCATTTCTTGCGGATTTCCACAAGATTGATGTAAATACATTTTCTCCGTATATGTATCACTATAACGATGACCGTGCAGTAAACCATCTTTTCTTTGTTACGGCAAGCCTTGATTCTATGGTACTTGGTGAATCGCAAATCCTCTCACAGGTCAAAGAGGCATACACCACGGCAGCCATGGAAGAAGCTACGGGAAAAATTTTAAACCAGCTATTTCAGCAGGCGCTCAATGCCGCCAAGATTGTGCATACCAGGACGTCTATCGGCAAGCGGAAGGTTTCCATAAGTTCCGTTGCCGTGGAATTCGCTGAAAAAATATTCCAGGATTTTACGGGCAAGATTGTACTTGTCGTGGGTGCCGGTGAAATGTGCGAGCTTTTGTTAAAACATCTTTACGAGGAAGGGGCGCGCACCTTTGTCGTTGCGAACCGTACCTTTGAACGTGCGCAGGAGCTTGCGAACGAGTATCATGGTCAGGCTATTAAATACGAACTGCTTGGAGAGCATCTTGAAAAAGCCGATATTGTCATTAGCTCTACTTCTGCTCCCCATTATGTAATCCACGCCGACCAGGTGAAGGAAGCCATCAAACATCGCAGGGGAAACCCGATGTTCCTCATTGATATTGCCGTTCCCAGGGATATAGAACCGGAGGTCGCCAATATTGACAATGTGTATCTTTACAATATTGACGACCTTCAATCCGTTGTCAGCCAGAACATAGACGAACGAAACAAAGAGGTGGAAAAATGCCGTGTACTTATTGAAGAAGAGGTGGAGCACTTTATGGCAAAGCTCGAGGAAATGAAAATAGAACCGGCGATAACCCACTTACGCAATCATTTCCATACCATCGGCAAGGAAGAACTTGACCGCCTGAAGCCCAAATTAAAGAACCTCGATAATGAAGACTGGGAACAGGTCGTTTATACGATGGAACGCGCCATAAACAAACTCCTCCACCATCCCGCAAAGGTGGCCAAGCAGGAGGCAAAGAACGGCGGTGGATACCGGTATGTGGAGACCATAAAGAAACTATTTGGCATTTTCCATCACACGGATCATCCGCAGCATTAATTTTATTAATTATCTTAAAATTTCTGTTTCTATCTTCATCCAATTGGGAAGGGGCTTGTTTGTTGCCATGCTGTAAAGAGTTTCAGGCGCGATGTCAACTCCGTCAGGCCAGCAAAGAGTCCCAATTTCACTATTCACATAAACCTGTTTGAAATAATCAATATCAGAAAAACGATTAACCCCCCCCCTTATTAGTATATTCCTGTAAATCGACAATACCTCTTTCACCATTTTCAAATTCTATTTCTAATTTATACCGTTCAATATATTTTACCCTAGTATATCGTTTCATTAAAACATAGACAATTAATTTTTTAGAAGTTCAAACCTGCGCCATCGATGCACCACGGGTTGCTGGTTGATCTCTTGAACGCCTAGCAATATTCTTTTTTTA
>JAHFOY010000149.1 GCA_023261485.1 Planctomycetota bacterium | reverse complement strand
ATAAAGTGCCACCGTATGTTTATTCGACACAGGATGAATTTGATATTTGCCGGCAATGCGGTCGTATTTACTGGCCAGGCACCCACAGGGTAAAAATGCTTTGGATGCTTGATGAAATAATGAAGTAATTTGACAATTTCTGTATGGTTTTGTATATTTATCGAAATAGTTAAATATTTTCTATTTTACAATAAATTCAATATTTTTTTAACAAGGTAATCGCATGAAAAGATATTTCATACCTTTATTACTATGTTTGTTTGTATTCTCATTCCAACTCAGTACATTTTCTGCTGAAAAAAAGCATCAGAATGAAGAAGTTATAGCAACTGTCAACGGCAAAAAGATAACACACGAAGACATAGCTAACCGACTCGAATCTTTCAAAAATGCAGACACAGAGACACTCAACACTATTAAACAAGAAATTATTGACCAATTGATTACTGATATATTATTGGAAGAATTCATTGATAAACAGGGTTTAATTGTTGCTCCTGAGGAGATTGAGCGGGAGGTAAATCAAATAAGAAGCAATATCACAGGCAATCAGAAGGATTCTGGTCAATCACTGGAAAAAGTTCTTGCGTCCATCGGCTCTGATATGGGTGAATTCAAGAGAGGTATAAAGCATTCTCTTGCGCTTGAAAAATATTTCAATAATAAGCTGGAGGATAAGACACTGGAGAAATATTTTGAAGGAAACAAGAGCCTTTTTAATGGCGAGTCTGTTAAGGTCAGCCACATACTTATCGATACAAGAAACATGAAGACACAGGAAGAATTATCACATGCGCTGGAACAAATCAAAAGTGTCAAAAGAGAAATTGACCGGGGAGCTGCCTTTGATGAAATAGCAAAAAAGGATTCCGACTGCCCGTCGGCTCAAAATGGGGGTGATTTAGGATTTATTCAAAGAAAAGGCAACCTAGCAAAGTCGTTTTTAGATACTGCATTTTCTTTACGGACAGGACAGGTAAGTGAGCCGGTTCAGACAGAATTTGGATATCACCTCATAAAAGTAACGGAGAAAAAGGAAGGCGCTAATGTCAAATTTGGTGATGTTAAGGAAAAAGTCCGGTTAGCAGTACTGGATGAGGAGACCCTCAAATTACTCTCTCAGCTTCATAAAGCGGCGCAAATTGTAATTAACCAGTAATATCGGTTTTCTTTATTAGTTTTAGTTCTTGATTCCCGATATCTCTTTCGATGCAATAATTTTTTGGGCGAGTTCGTAAGTGAGCTTTTGTATAGCGTCGTCTACGGCTGGCCCAAATTTGGGGCCGGTCGTCATCCACCATTCTTGTTCCACCTTAGAAGTTATGAAGTCCAGCCCTTTCCCTTCCACCGCAACTTCTGAACTCCACACCTTATTGAGTTTGGGATCTAAAAATGATGCGGTGATTGAAAGGTTATGCCGTCCAATAGCCCTCCATACAGACGTGTCCATGCGAAGTTCTATTTCCGAATTCTTTATACTAATGGCCAGAATCCCGTCCAATGCTTCCTTATTCTGTAAACTATCTATCAATATTGCCTTTTTAAATACAATGCGCGACATCTCCACGATTTTCGAAGAGAGAGTCTCGCCGATTGGAAAAACAAAATTGGGAAAGACATAATAAGGCGTACCGGCCTCATCCTGTTTCAATGGTACCTCCTGGACATAATTACGCAGGGTTGGTTCTATATAAATACCAACAGTAAGCGGTAAAGGCGTTATTTGATAAATTCGTTTATCAAGTTTTGGGGAAAGTCTTACTTCGGGTCTGGTCCCGCTTAAACAGCCAATTGAAATGATAAAAGGAAGTAAGATGAACCAATATTTATATGATACAGATTTGATGAAATGCATGAGCAAACGAACCAAAATTCCTTCAGATTAAAGTGTCACATTGTTCTCTTTCCTACGCAAAGATTAATTCAAATAATATACGAAACCGGTAATACCGTCAATATTTTTCTATCTATTCCATTTCATGGGCACATCGTCGCTTTCCCTGCCAACCAAAACAACCCCTTTTATATTTTTCAATCTGTTATAAATAGGATATGTTTTCAAAAGAAGCGTGGTACTGGTCTTGGGGTTTAAGATCTCGCTGGTTGTCGGGGCGCCGGTCTTCAACGTTTGCCATGTTGGACAATTCTTACAGGCCAGTGCAAATTTATGCTTTGTATAAAAACACTTCTTTCCGATTGGGCATCCTGTAAAAAATTCTTTTGCCGCCTTATTTATCTTTGTTACTTTAAACTCCGCATCAAATACAATGATTGGGTCTGTTATCGCATTGAAAATGGAATCGAGTCCTTCCCTTGTTTTATGCATTCTCGTACGATATGCACGCCCCTTTCCAGCGACCTTACGGGAGTGCGCGGGGGTATTCAAATGCGTCGATTCAGATTTTGATTTATATCTTTTTGTAAGCATATTTCTAATCTCATAAAGACAATTTTAGCTTACGTATGCATCATTGTTAAACGACTGCATGTATTATTTATTAAAGGGTTGCAATTGGTATACCGTAATATACAGTTTAGATTGTGCCTGGTAATTAATTCACACAAGTATTTAGGCAGTTAATATATAAGCAAATGTTATTATTGGCTGTCGTTTCTTTTATACAGGAAAACGACGAAGTAAAGGAAGGTATTTTTGGTGGTAATCAGCCAATATTAAGGAAGAATATAGAATTGAAATTTGAACACAAATGGGATTGAAATAATCATTTTGGAAGTCTTATGCTTAATACAGGGCAGGGAGACCTTTGTATTACCCTCTCGGCAACACTTCCAATCAATATATGTTCCAACCCTGTCTTGCCATGCGTACCCATGACGATTAAATTTACCTGCCTGTCTTTGGCGGCCTTTATTATTTCCACAAAAGGAATACCCTTGACTACCATGGCATCTATACTGATATTTGTTCGTATTTCATTAGGTATCAAATTGATAAGCCTTATCTTAAGACTGTCAGTCTGTTTATCATCCAGAAGAAGGTCAATTTGTTTCAATATATCTGCTATATCACTCATATAGGGTTCTATAACATGTATTAGGTAAAGCGAGGCGTGGTCCTTGAGAGATAGGTCTATTGCGTAGCTTAATGCATACGTAGAACAAGCGGAAAAATCAATCGGACAAAGTATTTTCTTTAGTTTAATCATGCTTTTAGTAATAGAAAAAGGCAGTTGCTAATTAACAATTAACAACTGCCTTTAGATTAAGAAATCCTTAAAATCTGTGGTGTGTTACCACGATTAGTGATGTCCACTTGGATGGAGTGCAGCAGCGCCCAAATCCAAAGATATGAACCGAATATTTTTTTCTTCTAATGTAACTTCGGTGTGTGCGCTTGCGCCGCCGTGTTCATGGACTGAAATTTCATACGATCCCGGTTTCAGTTCAAATACACAGGTACCATTTTTGCCAGTTGTACACGTATTATCACCAACCTTAATTTCAGCTCCTTCGATTGGTGTGCCAATAGCGATTGCTGTAACCCATAATTTTGCAGGTTTAACCTGATAAGCCTGAGCCGTTGTCATACTAATTCCTGCGACCACTGCTGCACCCAAGAAACCCGCGATTAACTTCTTAAACATAACCCCTTTCTCCTTTCTTCTATTGATTTGATATTAAGATTTATATAAGTACCACAAGATTATATTTTAAATTAATATACCTTCTGTCTTCCACCCCCTTTCACTGCATTAATTTATTATTTTTTTATAATAAATATTGTTTTATTATACATTTTAATATTTCCTCGTCAAGATATATATTTGTTTCGAAAAAAACAAATGGTTTTCTTTACAACAAGGATGCAAATTGTGTTGGATTGCCAGGATTAAGGTCGCGCATCTATATAGATAATATCTGGTGTTTAAAGGGGAAACACGGTGACATTAAGAGGGCAATCATTTTCCTCTTAATTGGCAAATTTTCACAATAATCTCTCCAATCTCTCCTTCGTTATCCTTAAATCCTTTATTTTAATTCCTTTATTACAAACATTCCTTCCAATGGATTCATAAGCACTGTCTTAATCCTGTCGTGCCACAATTCCCCGAATTCTTTTATTTCAGCATCGGTTCCTTTGCCCGTTACGGCCAATGGCATCAATTCACCCATTTTAGGATTAGCCGGAAGCATGTAATTGCAGTAAGAGATTTCGATCTTCTTTTTCGTATCCATCCTCTCAAATATCACCGTGCACACCGCATCTTCGCCGGCTTCCTGTGTTTCATCAAAAGATAGCAAATTATGCCTGTTGTAGCGGCCGCCGCCAAGCCCCTTAAATCCGCTCTCACCCGAAGCGCCGGTAATCAACGTGACTACCTGTGATATCGGCCCATTTACCTTATAGCCTATCCCCCCTTTGAATGTTACCCTGATTTGTCCACGAACCGGTATTTCATTACCGTATAAACTTTTTAAAGCCAGTTGGGTCAATTTATATGCGCCGGAAACCGCCGGGCATGAATGACCCGCAAGTTTTACCGCATCTGTATATGTGAAAACAAATGCCTCGTTTTTATCCATTGCACCAAGTGCGATGGCAAGTGGGTCTTTAATCCTGATTGACTCGACTTTATCAAAAAACGATTTATTAAATTTTGTCTGTTCCATTGATTATTATTTCTCCTCATATTAAATTGAAAATTTAAGTTAATCTTCAAGTGTAGATATGTCTCCCGTGGGTAATCCAAGCTCTCTGGCCTTCAACAGTCGGCGCATAATTTTACCGCTGCGGGTTTTTGGTAAATTTGTACAGAATTCTATTTCTCGCGGGTATGCATGTGCAGCAAGACGATGCCTTATAAATTTCTTTAACTCCTCTTCCAACTCCTTCGAGGGTGAAAAACATTCATGAAGCACTACAAAGGCCTTGATGATTTCCCCCCTCTCAGCATCGGGCTTTCCAATCACACCCGATTCTGCTACAGCCCTGTGTTCGAGCAGTGCGCTTTCTACCTCAAATGGACCTACCCTGTGACCTGAGGTATTAATCACGTCATCTGCTCTTCCCACAAACCAGAAGTAACCATCCTCATCTTTATAGGCTGTATCGCCTGTAGCATACCATCCATTTATGTTAAAATATTCTTTAAACCGCTTCTCGTCTCCCCATACCTTCCTCAGCATAGAAGGCCAGCCGGGGTTTAATGCCAGAAGCCCATGCTGCCCGGCCGGCAGCTCATTACCTTTGCCGTCAATAATAGCCGCTTTTATACCGGGAAAAGGCTTGCCCATAGAACCGGGCTTTATCGGCATACAGGGATAATTTGCAATCATAATGGAACCCGTTTCCGTTTGCCACCAATTGTCGTGAATGGGTAATCCATAAACCTTTGAACCCCACCGGATCACTTCGGGGTTAAGCGGCTCACCGACACTGCAGATATACCTCAAACTGCTTAAATCGTACTTTTTTACAACGTCATCACCTGCCTTCATCAGCATCCGCAAGGCAGTAGGAGCGGTATACCATACAGTGACCTTGTATGTTTGAATAATCTCATACCACTTGGCGGCATCAAACCTGCCATCGTAAATATAAGAAGAGATGCCGTTCAGCCATGGCCCCCACACCCCATACACTGTTCCAGTCACCCAGCCCGGGTCGGCCGTGCACCAGTACACATCGTCGTCTCTCAGGTCCAGCGCCCATTTGGTGGTAATATAATGAGAAATCATGTCATTATGAACATGGGTTATGCCTTTTGGCTTGCCCGTAGTACCGGAAGTGTACAGGATATATAAGGGGTCTTCCCATTCCATCCATTCCATTTCAAACTTTTCCGGGGCATCTTTCATCAACGTTTTGTAACAAACATCACACTCTTCCAACTCGTAGTCTTCTTTGACGTTGGCTAACACAATATGCTCTAGTTTGGGTAACTCATACAACACCGTTTCGACACGTTCTTTTAGTTCCGGTGTGGTAATTAATACCTCCGCCTCGCTGTTCTGCAAGCGGTCTCGCACTGCATCAGGCCCGAAGGCAGAAAACATAGGCCCGGCAATGGCGCCGAGCTTTGCAATGGCTATCATACTGATATAAAGCTCTGGCAAACGGGGCAGGAATATAAATACACGGTCTCCCTTTCTTACCCCTAATTTCCGGAGCATATTGGCACACTTGTCGGAGAGTTTCTTCATCTCCAGGAATGTGTATTTCCGGCAGGTACCATCAGCGCCTTCCCAGTATAAAGCCACCTTGTTCTTTCGCCAGGACTGGGCGTGCTTATCAATAGCCTCGTAGGCGATGTTTACCTTATTGTTCGTTGTACAGAAATCCTTTTTAACGGCTTCCCACGAAAATTCCCTGTAGGTCCTTTCATAATCTAAGAGGCCATCCATTACAGGTTTTTTGTTTATTATTTCCACGTTTTTCATAGACACAGACTCAACCGTTTATCCTGACGTTTAAGAATTTCAACTGGCAGCGCAACCGTCCCGGTTGCGCAAAATATCAGACAACAATCTTATATCACTTACATTTATATGTCAATCAGAAAGGTATCTGTATTGGTAAATTGGGACGCAGATTTTTGCAGATATACGCGGA
>JAHFOY010000148.1 GCA_023261485.1 Planctomycetota bacterium | reverse complement strand
AATTTTCACCGAAGATAGGCGCACTGTTACATCTTCATTAACGTGCTAAAGTTCACTGCAGAGACGCAAAGGACGCAAAGAAAACCTGTTTTTCAACTTCACAGTCTTTTGGTTTCTCTGCGACCTCGGCGTTCTCTGCGGTGAGCGGCAGTTTTTTTAAACTCTGTCAAGGAATTGGAGGTAATTATGCCGGGTGAAATAGTTACAGAAAGGGATGACAGGATATGTCCTAATACAAACTGTCAATTTGACAATCATGTAAAAGGGGCAAATTTCTGCATCCTGTGCGGTACACTCCTGTATCATAGGTGTGAGAATTGTTTGGATGTGAATCCACGATATGCAAGATTTTGCTACTACTGTGGGAGCAGTCTGTCAGAAGTTAAACCATCTATTCAATATGACGCCGATTTTGGTGGAAATGTTAACGCCCAGCAGAGATAAACTTTCAGGAGGAACAGAAACGTTAGATTCAAAGGAGATTGCAATCCTCTGTGCAAGGATTGCTGATGCTAAAAAAGCCGAGGATATTTTAATCTTCGATGTCCGGAGATTGACGTTTATTACAGATTTCTTCGTTATTTGCAATGGCTCCAATAAACGGCAATTACAGAGTATTGCTGGCGAGATAGAATTGAAATTGCATAGTCATGGTATCCACGGAGAAGGTATCGAAGGATACACAGATGGCCGATGGATACTCATGGACTATGGAGATGTCGTCATTCACCTTTTTGACAGGGAAATGCGGCACTTTTATGATCTTGAACTTCTGTGGGGTGATGCGCCAAAGTTATTGTGGAAGCCGGATTGAGGGCGGGTAGTGCCTGGTTGCCCTGAGATGCCTAATTTTTGCGCCCTTTTAATATTTTTGATTCTACGGCTTTCCTCACGGCGTTTTCTTTCTGAAGGTTTTTCGAAATACGCCATGCGTTTTGATTGATTAATGATACCTTCTTTGTCACACATCTTTTTAAATCTTCTTAATGCTTCTCTTATGTTTTCATCGGATGATATTTGTACTTTCGCCATAATATAGTTCGATAATCCTTTCTTTTTAACGGTTATTGCTAAAATTTTAGTTAGTTATTCTAATTTATATTATATTCAACGTCAAGTGAAAAAAATTCTATTTGTCAAATAACTATGTTTATAAAAGAAATTATCTCTAAGTTGGTAAATAACCAGGATTTAAGCCTGGAAGAAAGCCTGGACGTAATGATGCAAATCATGGAAGGAAAAATCACCGATGCACAAATTGCCTCTTTTATTACCGCTTTACGCATGAAGGGAGAAACTGTCGAAGAAATTACGGGGTGTGCCATGGCTATGAGGAAGAAGGCTGTCAAAATAAAGGCAGAAGGCGGAATAGTGATTGACACGTGCGGTACGGGAGGAGACGCCAAAAACACATTCAATATCTCTACTACAGCCGCCTTTGTTGTTGCCGGCGCAGGCCTGAAGGTAGCCAAACATGGAAACAAGGCGGCCTCCAGCCAGTGTGGGAGTGCGGACGTATTAAAGCGGCTAGGCGTCAATATTGAGGCGGATGTCAGAACGGTTGAAAAATGCATCGCAACGGCTAATATTGGATTCCTCTTTGCTCCCATGCTGCATCAGGCAATGAAATACGCAGTCGGCCCCCGGAAAGAAATTGGCATTCGTACCATATTTAACATTATCGGGCCTTTGGCAAACCCGGCAGGCGCTACCCACCGAATACTTGGTGTGTACAATGAACATCTGACGATTATTATGGCTGAGGCATTAAAGCGGCTTGGGGATCAGCATGCCTTCGTTGTGCATGGGCTGGACGGTCTTGATGAGATAACAATCACAGACAAAACCAAGGTCTGTGAGCTTATTGGAAATACAATAAAAAGTTATTATTTAAACCCGCCTGACTTTGGCATAAAAAAATCAAATCTTTCTGACCTGACGGTAAATACCCCGGACGAAAGTGCTATGGCAATCAGAGAAGTATTGGACGGTATTCACAGCCCAAAAAGAGACGTGGTGCTTTTGAATGCAGCCGCCGCAATCATCGCTGGCGGATTGGCAAGGGATTTTACGGAGGGGCTTATAATTGCCGCGCAATCTATCGACACGGGCAGCGCGCGAAATGTGCTCAGGCAGTTAACAGAAATCAGTTGGCAATCCTCATAGAAAAGTATTGATAGTATTGTAGAATTTGTGTAAACTATTTGGCATATAAAAAGTAATGGGTTGTTCATGGTTTATAAATAAGTTTTTGACTGACAATTCTTTAAAAGCCGTATATGGTTAGTTAAACTTCGCATTGCAGGTGACTTCTTTTGCCACTTTAAAACCATACTATATGCTTTTATACAAACCCGCATTCCACAATAAGGACGAAAAAGTTGTAAAATAAGATTGTAAACAGTCATCCGGCCTTTCAATTCCTTAATCTCTTTTTCCTGCTCTGGGTATTTATCAGGGATACAGTGCCTATCTCTTAATATTTCCTATAGGCATTCAGTCCATCATGAATCCATTCAGGCAAATTGCCATAATGAGGATTATAAAGGAATTACATTTAATCGCCGGGAGTATCGAAGAAAGGTAGATTCACAAATGCAATTTAAAATATCATTAGCCCGACGGTTGAAAACTCTGATCATTGGAGATGCCCGCAGTCCTCATGATCGGACAATATTTCATAAACTGTCACTGATAGCTTTTTTTGCCTGGGTTGGATTAGGGGCAGATGGTCTCTCCTCTTCCTGTTACGGTCCCGAGGAAGCTTTTCGGGCATTGCAGGAATATCCTCACCTGAGCATCTTTGTGGCTTTGGGTTCGGCGCTGACAATTTTTGTGATTAGTGCAAGTTACTCGCAAATCATCGAACTTTTTCCTTCGGGTGGCGGTGGGTATCTCGTTGCCAGTAAGTTGCTGTCTCCCACTTTTGGAATGTTCTCTGGCTGTGCGCTCATCGTAGACTATGTACTTACGATCGCAGTTTCTATCGCGAGTGGCACTGATGCCGTTTTCAGCTTTCTTCCTGCAAAATGGTATTCATTCAAACTTGAGTTTGCAATTGCCGGTATTGTAGTCCTTACGATATTAAACCTGCGCGGAGTGAAAGAAGCTGTTGCTCCTTTGGTGCCGGTCTTCTTGATTTTCGTCATCACTCATGCATTTGTAATCGTATATGTGCCGGTCACTCATTTGACAAATGTTCAGGAAGTAGTAAAAACAACGATGTCTGATGTCCACAATGCGAGTGCCGGGGTGGGGTTCGCAGGAATGTTTTTACTGATTTTACGTTCCTATAGCATGGGAGCCGGAACATTTACCGGAATAGAAGCTGTCAGTAATGGTCTTCCAATACTTCGGGAGCCACGGGTGCGAACGGCAAAACGCACCATGCGCTATATGGCAATTTCATTATCCGTCATGGTGATAGGATTAATGTTTGCATATCTTCTTTACAAGGTTGAGCCGCAATCTGGAAAAACCTTGAATGCAGTTCTCTTTGAGCACGTCACGGAAGCTTGGGGAGATAGGTCGAAGACCTGGTTTGTGATTGTGACGCTCGCTTCCGAAGCAATGCTGCTTTTAGTTGCAGCACAGACAGGTTTTTTGGATGGTCCGAGGGTAATAGCAAACATGGCTCTCGATCGCTGGTTTCCAACCCGGTTTGCTGTGCTCAGTGATCGTTTAGTGACAAAGAACGGGGTTTTGTTCATGGGTATTGCGGCATTGATATTGATGCTTGTCACACGCGGCTCCATTCAAATTCTGATTGTACTCTATAGCATTAATGTCTTTTTCACTTTTGTCCTCTCCCAGTTGGGAATGGTACGCCATTGGTGGAGTACCCGATCAGGAGTTAAACATCGATGGTGGAAGCTCCTCATCAACGGTGCGGGATTGGTTATGACCGTTTTTATCCTTGTGTCGGTGACTGTCCTCAAGTTCCATGAAGGCGGTTGGATAACCTTGATTGTTACTGGCTCATTGGCAGGAATAGCAGTTGTTATAAAGGGACACTATCATAAAACCGGCCGTCTTCTGAGCAAACTGGACAACCTCGTCGAGGTAGCTGAGTCTTCGGGTTCAGGCACGACACCAGGCAAAACGCAGGATATGAAGTCTCGTCAGGAGTTCGATCCAACGGCAAAGACAGCGGTCTTATTGGTTAGTGGTTTTAACGGGCGGGAACTTCATACGCTCTTCAGCGTTTTCCGCACATTTGAAAAGACATTCAGGAATTTTATCTTTGTTCAGGTCGGAATGGTTGATGCTGGAAATTTCAAGGGAGCAGAAGAGATTGAACACCTCAGAACTCAGATAAAAAGTGACTTGGACCGTTATATAGATTTCATGCAAAAGAATGGTTATTACGCTGAGGGTTTCTATTCTATAGGTGTCGACATTGTTGAAGAAATCGCCCAGATTACCTTGAAGATTTTAGGGCGTTTTCCCAATCCCGTTTTCTTCGGTGGACAGCTTATCTTCCCCAAAGATTCTTTTCTCTCGCGATTGCTGCATAACTACACGGTTTTTGCCGTGCAAAGAAGGTTGTATAACAAAGGAATACCTGTTGTTATAATGCCTATCCGCGTATAGCGAGAGTTTTCAGTCACCTATTTAGAGGATATGCAATGGAATTTTTCGACATCATGGACAATAAGGTCGTCACTATGAAACACAAGGCAAGGGAAAAGAGCAATGCATTAAGAGAGATAGCGATGTCCTTCACAAGTATGGCTACCCCTTCTCCACGCAATTTCTTGAAAAACATTTAAAAATTGTAGCCATTCAATCCAAAAAATATGAAAGAGAGATAATCTATGAGCTATTTACAAGCATTGGTACTTGCCATCATCGAAGGGATCACTGAATTTTTGCCTGTTTCATCTACCGGCCATATGGTAATCGCATCTGCGTTTATGGGTATCAGCGAAAATGCCCTGACAAAGAATTTTGAGATCGTCATACAGTTGGGCGCTATTTTATCGGTGGTTGTACTTTACTGGCGCAAATTTTTTACCTCTTTCAAGTTTTACCTGAAATTAGCCTTTGCATTCCTGCCGGCTGCTGTTGCAGGCGCTTTATTGGGTGATTACATTGATATTTTATTAGAGAGTATATGGGTAGTGATTGCTACGCTTTTTCTTGGCGGGATTGTCCTGATTTTCGTAGACCGATGGTTTAAACATGCCGAAGGGACGGAAGAACAGGAAATATCATGGTTCCAGGGTTTTAAAATCGGCTGTTTTCAGTGTATTGCGATGATCCCGGGAGTATCACGGGCGGCAGCCACCATCATCGGAGGAATGACCGTAGGGCTTAATCGGAAAACAGCCGCTGAATTTTCATTTTTTCTCGCCGTTCCCACCATGCTTGGCGCCAGCGCCAAGAAGATGATGGATTCTTATAAGACGATCCAACACCATGATATAGTCATCCTGCTTTTAGGGAGTTTCGTGGCATTTGTCGTTGCTATGGTTGCCATCAGGGCTTTTATCGGTTTCCTGAAAAAATACGGTTTCAAATGGTTTGGGTATTATCGTATTGTAGTAGGCTTGGTATTAGCCGTTATTGCATTTCTGATGAAAATACAAATGTGAAGAACAACCGCAGCGGAACTGCTCGGAACGATGACAAAATCAAAGATAAAAACTGTGTAAAAAATATGCCTCAATTTACAAAATTCTATTGCATTTTATTTAGAAATTTGTTTCACTAAGCAAACATTTTTTTTTAATTCATTTGTACAGTTAAAATCGTTTGAGGGAGCCAATCAATTATGATGATACCGAGGTTGGTATTCTTTACCAAGGGTGTTGGTAAACACAAAGACAAGCTACAATCTTTCGAGCTCGCCTTGCGGAAAGCGGGAATCGAAAAATGCAATTTAGTGAGGGTGTCGAGCATCTTCCCGCCGAATTGTAAAATTGTCACGAAGGAGCAGGGCGTCACCATGTTAAAGGCAGGGCAGGTGATTTTTTGCGTAATGAGTGAAAATTCCACCTGTGAGCCTAACAGGATGATCTCCGCCTCTGTCGGTATGGCTGTTCCAGCCGAGCACGAACATTATGGATATCTAAGTGAACACCATGCCTATGGTGAAACCGAAGAAAAATCGGGCGATTATGCAGAAGACCTTGCCGCCACCATGCTGGCCAGTACCCTGGGTATCGAGTTCGACCCGGCAAAGAACTACGACGAACGGAAAGAGACTTACCGGATGAGCGGTAAAATCGTAAAAACCAGAAATATCACACAGGCTGCGCGCGGAGATAAGAACGGTTTGTGGACTACCGTCGTTGCAGCAGCCGTATTTATTTTATAACCTTGTTTTTTTAGGTAATCAATCTACAGAAAGTGTTAGCCTGCCCAAATATCTTCCGTAGAACCGGTCCCCATTGATCTTTTACTCCGTCAGCATGTCTCTGTTTGATATGCATGGTGGAAAGGGTATTTTTTAACGTGGAAGTAATTTCTACAGGATGCATCGTTGCCCCGAAGGGATTTCTAACGGGAACTACCTATTGTGGAATAAAAACCATAAAAGATAGTCTCGATTTGGGAATTATCCTTTCAGAATTTCCTGC
>JAHFOY010000147.1 GCA_023261485.1 Planctomycetota bacterium | reverse complement strand
CTTGCTGGCTAATTTATAGGGAGCAAGAATTGGGACGGTCTTTTCTACACCGGGCAGCACATCCCAAAAATCAGCGGGTAATATCCGTTCGTCGCCAATAATCGCAATCACATTCCGGTTAGTGCCTTGTAATAAAACCCCTTTTAAGCCTGCCTTTTCAATGCTTTCAAGGACGTGATTAATGTCCTTTTTTGTAGATTCGACCTTCATTACAATAATCATAAACTACACCTCTATTTAAAATTCATGGACAAAAAAAAACCCTAAAACAATGGGTTTTAGGGCAATATATTAATTTTCATAATTTAATATCGAACCCTAAGACCACCCTCTTCTATAATATCTAAAGTAATAGAAAGCAGTGTAATATTTCATAACTATAAGGAAAAGGCTATTAGGGTTAAATATTTTTTGACAAAATAATTTTCACAGCAAATTATGAATAAAGTCTACATGACAAGATATTTATTGTCAAGTGTAATTTTAATGTGCTATATTTACTAATCTTACGTTAAACGATGATATCAAAAATTATACTTAAGGATTAAAAATATTGAAAAGATACTATCATGTTTATTGCCTGCTGCTGCCATTTTTAATATCAATTATTGTTTATTTAAACTGTCTGCAAAATTCGTTTGTATACGACGACGACTCTACCATTATCAATAATTACTTCATACGGCACTGGAGTAACCTTCCCGATCTTTTCACCAGCAGATACTTCGTCCTTTCAGCAGAATTAACCTATCGCCCTGTAGTGACTTTATCTTACTTTATAGACTATACCTTTTGGCATTTGAATCCATTGGGATACCATCTTACCAATATTTTACTTCATGCCACCAATAGTGTCCTGGTTTTTATTTTTGGCTTTCAGATATTTAAACGAAGATCGGCAACTTTAATTTCTGCCCTTTTCTTTTCTTCATATCCTCTATTTTCTGAGGTGGTCAACGCCGTTGGTTTTCGGGAGGACCTTCTGGCATTTATGTTTTTGATCCTGGCATTCATCTGTTATCTGAAGGCCAATCAACAACGATATATCCTTTATTACCCAATGTCGTTATTTTGTTATTTTTTGAGTCTCTTTTCCAAAGAAATGGCAATTACTTTGCCCGTATTGATAATCTTGTATGATATGGTTTTTAAGGGTACTCCATACCAGAAAGCAAGGTATCTGTATTATTTGGGATATTTCTTTGTTGCTATTTTTTATATGCTGAACCGTTTCTTCTTTCTCCATAACCCATTGGAATCACAAATCCCTTACCCACAAGGTAGTCTTTTTGTCAACTTTCTGACCATGACCCACGTCCTGGCTTCTTACGTAAAACTTCTCTTTCTGCCTTTTCATCTGAATGCCGATTATGTAGTTCCTTTTTCTACTTCTCTTGCAAAAACCTCATTCTGGCTGGCTGTCTTGCTCTTTGTCGCAATAGGTATATGTTCATTCCGTATGCGATTTCAAAATAGGCGCATTTTCTTTTTTATGCTGTGGTTTTTTGTTACGCTCATCCCCGTAATGAACATTATTCCGTTAGGAAACATTATGGCGGAACGTTTTTTATACATACCTGGCGCAGGTTTTAGTATGATAGTCGCTTGTCTATTATCAAAAATGCATAGTAAATACAGCATTGCAAGCTCCAACCATATAATTCCCAATATATCAGATGATTTTGCAGGGCGTATCATTGCCCCATATCCTTCTTTATCTATTCCCTTTGTTTTTATAGTGTTCTTTATTCTTTTTGGGAATGCCTACTTGACCTGTAAGAGAAACAATGACTGGAAGGACGGCTTGTGGTTATGGTCAAAGACGACGCTGACCTCTCCAAACAGTTTTCGGGCGCACATTAACCTGGGAAATGCTTATGAGAAAAAAGGGCTTAACACCGCAGCCTTTGAAGAATACCAAAGGGCATTATCGATCGATCCGAACGATGCGGATATTTATAATAACCTTGGTATTTATTATAATAAAATGAACCATTTTGACGATGCTATCCAGCATTTCATAAGGTGTCTGAACATAAATCCTAAGCATCCGAGGGCGTACAATAATCTCGGTGTTGTCTTTACAAAACAAAGGCGCTTGGATGAAGCAATACAAGTATTCAGACAGGCGATCTCCATTAATCCGCTATATCCCGATGCCCATAATAACCTGGGTATAGCCTGTTACAGAAAAGGACTGATAGATGAGGCCGAACGTGAATTCAAATTAGCCATCAGCATAGAACCTTACCATGCGGAGGCGCACAACGACCTCGGCATTCTTTACAATGACAGACACCTGTTTGCCGATGCTATCAGAGAATTTGAGACGGCAGTGCAAATCAAGCCCAATTATGCAAATGCCCACATGAATTTAGGCGCTGTTATCTTAAAACACAGAAAGAATAAAGAGAAGGCATTGTTTCATCTAAAAGAAAGTGTAAAAATAGAGCCGCAGCAAGAACAGGCTGCCGGAATAAATAAACTTATAGAACAACTGGAACACGCTATAAAACAAATAACACCATAATTGGAAAAACCTTCAAGAGGTATAGCATGTCTGAACTAAGATTAAATCCGATAACACGTGAATGGGTGATTATTGCCAGAGAAAAAGGCAAGAAACCGGAGGGTAGAGCACGTTGTCTATTCAAAAATAGCGGACCAGCGTCTGGCACTGCCATAGAACACCTCATTCCCAGGTAGTCGGTGTTCCCGTAACACCCCTGCATATAAGAAGCAGAATTGAAAATGCCATAAGATTCTTCGATGATACGGGGGAGTGTTTGATGTGCAGGATATTTAAGAAATGTAAAGATACCTGAATATAGCCACTGAAAATATGCTTAAGCAGAAAATAGCCGTCTTGTCTTATTTTGCCGAGATTATAATATTACTTCATTAAACTTATTTTAAGTATTCCATTTTTATAGGTATGAACTATCCTGTCTTTTGTAAAACTTTCTTTCAGGAGTATTTCTTTCTGATAATTCTTTTCGCTGGTCTTGGTCGAGATTTGCAATATGTCGTCTTTTAGATCAAGATGAATATCCTTTTCATTTACTCCTGGCATATCAGCAACAATCAGGGTATGATCCGTTTCTTCAAAGACATCTACTAATGGTTCTAGCAATTCAAATACAGTAATGCCATGTTTTTTATCATTGTTCATATTACTTCTAAAGGGTTTTACCTTTCCATTATTGGTATCCAGACTACCAACCTTTATAGAAAAACCGAAATTTGTAGAAAACAAGTCTACCCTCCTTTCGTAAAAACCAGTACCTGTAATACCGATATTATTTCTAATAATCCCATTACTTTTTGCAACAAAAGTTTATGAATATATCCTTAAACAAAAAAAGCCTTACTGCAAAGATATTCATCCAAAACATCTTCGGCAGTAAGGCTGTCTTTTTCTGATACTTCTTGATCTTTGTAAAGACACTTTACTTTGCGTCCCCCGATTGCTACAGGTTCGCCTTTATCGTAATGCCTTGTTTATTTTCGTTCTTTAAGCAACTTAACCGTTTATGAAAATCACCAACATGTGTTAAGTATTAAATTATTCCTCCTTGTTTTCCTCTGTTAAAAAATTCTATGTAAATGTAAGCACAGATAGTGATTGATGTCAAGAAAAAACCCCAATATCCTTTTACCGATATTGGGGTTTTCAGGTTGTAATTATAACTGTAATTTACGTGACTACTCCATATTTTTATACACCATATCTATTGTAATTGATTATTTCTAAATATAAGAGTGGCTTTCTAATAAATTTATAATTTGACAACTTTTGTTGCTTTGAAGCCCTTTTGGTCCTTCATGACCTCGAACTCGACCTTATCTCCTTCGGCAAGGGTTCTAAACCCCTCACCCTGGATTGAAGTTTGATGTACAAAAACATCGTCTCCGTTATCCTGGGAAATAAAACCAAATCCCTTCTTGTCGTTGAACCACTTTACTGTTCCATTTGCCATTCCTAAATCACCCCCTCTCACAATTAAAAAAATTATAAAAACAAAAAAGGCCACAAGGTTGTAACCCTGTAGCCTTAATATAACGCGAATATATAATACGACTTTACAATACAACCGAACGACACAATCAAATAATATCAAACATCGTGTATTAAAGCAAGGGGAAATAATAATAAATTTAATTATGAGAATCTAATGTGAAGCGGATTGCTGTTTCACCATCTCAATCTGGCCACACCGTGCGTAATCAATTGCCTCCCCCAGAATGCGGGCGGCTTCCTGCGGGGCATGGAAGCCCATCGAATTTTCAGCCGCTACAAAGTCCAACCGCCACTGCGCCTTGCGCTGTAAGTCTTGTGCTGCTCTCAGTTGTTCAGGAGGTATGCCAAATTCCTGCGCCTGCTGCAAATCGTGGATGAGGGCAACAACCGCTTCCTCTGCCCGAATCATTAAGGTTTTTGTGCAGTCCTGAATTGCCGCGACTCTGGCTATGAGTTCCGATTCGCTAAAGTGATGACAGGTCTGACATGCATTGGCAACGTTCAGCATAGGACTGCGCACGTGGTGATCGCTGATCTTGATTGCGCCTTCGCGCCGGTAAGGCATGTGGCAATCGGCGCACGCTACGCCGCTGCGGGCATGGATTCCCTGACTCCACATCTCAAACTCCGGATGCTGCGCCTTGAGTACGGGTGCGCCGCTGGCCTTGTGCGTCCAATCCTTAAAACCTATCTCGTCATAATAGCCTTCGATCTGCTCTGCCTTCAGGCCTCTGTGCCAGGGATAGGTGAGGAGTTTGTCTTCGCCCTTAAAATAATACTCTACGTGGCATTGGCCGCAGGCAAATGAACGCATTTCCTGCCGTGTTGCCATGGTGTTGACGTCATACTCGCCCTTACGACCGTCTTTGCGCCAACGCTCAATACTGGGCAAATGGGGTAACGTATCATCCGACCTTGCTAACACCCGAATTGCATTAAGGAAACCGGGACGTGTAACACGCAATTGCATGGTTTCAGGATCGTGGCAATCTACACAGGTTACCGGATGCGAAACCATCTTGCGGGCCTCGCCGTATGGCATGGCGCAGACGATCTCGAATCCTTTCATAATTTGCTCCTGCCTGTGGGCATCGTCCGCTGGCACACCGGCTTTTATGCCAGCCTCACGGTATGCGGGCAGAATGGATGAGTGACAGTGCAGGCAAGCCCCCGGCTGTTTAACTATCTTAATTCGCTCCGTAGTTTCCTGGTCAGACAGCATATAGGCATGTCCGCGATCTTCGCGGTAATCCACACCAAAAGCATAACCTTTAAAAATCTCACGCCAACGAGGGTCTTCATCAAGTTTCTCGAACGCTTCACTTCCCCCGTGTTTGGTACGTTCTGTATCAACTGTCCGCTGGTAGCCATCATATTGTCGTGGAAAATTTTTGCCCCAGATAACAGGGTCAACAGTATCTTCAGTTATTTCAACGACGCGAAATACATGCTGTTTCGCCTCTTCTTTACGCTGCGAGACGTTTTCTAACAGAAGCACAATTCCTACTGTTGCCGCTGCGACTATTACAATTGTTAGCAGATAAATAATTGTTTTATTATCTTGGAAACGAGTGGGTAAAGGACTATTCATGGTTCTTGTTCTCCTTTAAATTAGGCTTTCGTCAATTTCATTATTTGCGCAACCGAGACTGTTGCGCTACCAATTGAAAACAGACCTAAAGCGCTGGACCGTGTCCGACGCTGCTGTGGCAGTGGATACAATCCAACATTTTCCTATCATTGCCCGGATGTGTAGCGATTTCACACACTAACTCTCCGTGACAATGCAGGCAATTCTTCTGCAGAATGACACGATTCTTGGGAAGAATCCGAATTGGCTCATCGAAATCCTGCAAGGTAAAACCTTTAGAGTGCCAGAAGCCGTTTTTTAGCTTCGTTAAATATTTTTGAACAAACTCATGTGGTATGTGGCAATCGTTGCACATTGCAACGGCGTGGTGGCTCGCCTTTTGCCAGCCGTCGTATTGCTCGCGCATGATATGGCAGTTTGCACATGCCTTCGGATCATTGGAGAGATAGGATGCCCCTTGTGCATAATAAAATGTGTAGCTGCTTAGGCCAAGAAATACCCCAATACAACCGCATAGGAAAATAACTAAAAAACTTGAACCAGAGGAAAGTTTCATGTCAGAAATTATAAAAATGTCTTAGGGATTTTCAAGGTAACCTTGTAGGGGCAGGTTTTAAACCTGCCCCTACTTATTGTGGCAAGCCGTGCAATTAATACCAATGGGTTTGGGATGCGGTGGTTCGCCCGCCCTGCCTACCGGATGACAGCCTGATTGAGTACAATTACCAACGAATGGCGGATGCGGCGAATCTATCGCCGAAGGATGCGTTGGACTCTTATGACATACCGTACATGTAACCATTGATATGGGGAAATGGCAGTTAAGGCAGTGGCGATTCCTCGTATTTGCACCGCCCCACGATGCCGTATGGCTTAAAGGCGTTGTACTGGTATGACATCGTTCACAAAAATCCTCCTGATGGCATACACTGCACTTTTTCCGTTCCCACGATGCAGCAAACCCGTGGGTCTTTATTCGCCATGCACTGTTGTGA
>JAHFOY010000023.1:18269-28904 GCA_023261485.1 Planctomycetota bacterium | reverse complement strand
TAGTTAATATGAATGATAACCTGGAAAATACAGAAATTCGATATCTTAAGTCCCAAATAACTGCATTGGAGCAGTTGCTCGATGCGTACGAAAAAACTGCACTCGAACAAACAGAGAAACTGAATAAGGATATATCCGAGCGCAAGAAGGCTGAAGAAACACTAAAGGATCGTAAGCAGTTTCTGATAACCCTTATGGATGCCATTCCCGCCCCGGTATTTTATAAAGACAAAGATGGAAAATATATAGGCTGCAATAAGGCATTTGAAGACTTTTTAGGGATGCGGAAGATAGAAATTATAGGGAAAACCGTTTACGAAGTCGCACCGAAAGAACTTGCTGACAGCTATTATGAAACGGATAAAGCCTTATTTCAGAGCAGGGGTAATCAGGTTTACGAATCCCGCGTGAAGCACAGTAATGATTCTGTACGTGACGTTATCTTCCACAAGGCGGTTTTTTATGATCATAAAGAAGAACTTGCCGGTTTGATCGGGATAATCCTGGATATTACAGATCGCAAGCTTGCGGAGGATTCACTGAAAAAAAGCGAAGTCAGACTTGCCAATGCACAGCGAATTGCACACATAGGAAGTTGGGAACGGGATATAGTAACAAACAAGTTATATTGGTCAGATGAGACGTATCGCATCCTTGGTTTAACTCCGCAATCAATTGGTTTCACGTATGAGACATATTTGAATTTTGTGCATCCAGAAGACAGAGAATTTGTAAAGAAATCAGTTCTTGAGGCCTTATCCGGGAAAAAACCGTATAGTATTGACTATAGAATCATTTTGAGGGATGGTTCTGAGCGTTTTGTTCATTCAGAGGCTGAAGTTATATTTGACCATGCAGGCAATCCAATTAAGATGCATGGGACCATTCAGGATGTTACCGAGCGCAAGCGGATAGAGGAAATCCTCAGACACAGAACTGATTTCGAAAAAATCGTTGCCGCTATTTCCAAAAGATTTATTACTCTTTCTGGTTTTAACACTGCTGTTTCCACTTCACTGGCAGATGCCGGCCGGTTATGCAGGGCAGGAAGGGCATATCTATTTCAGTTTCGGGACAACGGCACCATTATGGACAATACCCATGAGTGGTGTGACACTGGAGTTACATCTGAAATGCAACACCTTCAGAACATTCCATCAACTGCATTTCCCTGGTTGATGACAAATCTGAAAACTGACAATATGATTCATATTGAAGACGTCTCCAAAATGCCGGCTGAGGCTTCGGCAGAAAAGGCAGAATTTGAGAGACAATCCATCAAATCAATATTGATAATACCCATCTACATTAAAGAAACACTGGCGGGATTCGTAGGTTTTGACAACGTTATGACTGCCGGTTTATGGTCCGAAGAAGATATTGCAATGCTGTACATCATGGCAGAAATTATTGGAAGTGCAATGGAACGCAGACAGACGGAAGAGATTATCAAAAATATGGCCTATCACGATGCCCTTACTCAATTACCCAACCGCAATTTATTTCAGGACCATCTGCAGGTAGCCATGTCACATGCGAGACGCAATAAAACGCTGGTCGCTGTTATAATTCTCGATCTCGACGATTTCAAAACTATCAATGACTCATTAGGACATCACATGGGCGATTCGCTGCTGAAGGTTGTTGCTGACCGGCTGATGAAGTGCATGCGGGAAGGTGATACGGTAGCCCGAATGGGCGGCGATGAATTTATGGTTATCCTTCCTGGTCTCGTTCAGCCGCAATCTGCCGTCGTTGTAACGCAGAAAATCCTCGGCACGTTAGACCAGCCGTTTCTGATAGATGGGCTCGAACTCCATACCACCGCAAGTGTCGGCATTAGCATCTTCCCTGACAATGCAAATGACGCGGAAAGCCTGATGAAACAAGCCGACATCGCCATGTATCTGGCCAAGAAAAATGGAAAGAATACTTACTATTTCTACAAACCCGGTATAATAGTTCATGCGTAAAATGAGGGTGCCGTGTCTCTATTTTTTCATCTTTCCGGCAAGATAAATCATGAGAATCGAGATGTCGGCTGGGGATACCCCTGAAATACGGGACGCCTGACCTAAAGAAACGGGACGGATCTGAGAAAGTTTCTGGCGGGCTTCTTTTCTGAGTTCCGGAATTTTGGAGTAGTCAATTGTCTGTGGAATTTTATAATCTTCCATCTTTTTGAACTTTTCTATTTGGGTGTACTGCCGTTCTATATACCCCTTATATTTCACCTCGATTTCCACCTGCTCTTTTACTTCGTTTGAGATTTGCCTTTGACGAAGTCCGTCATCTATGGCAAGCAAGGAATCAAACGTCCTGTCTGGACGACTCAGTATTTTTGTTAGAGTGTCTGGCCCTATGTTTTTTTTATCCATATATGCCAGGATCTCTGTAATAGTTTTCTCTTTTTCCTGTAATTTATTCCACTGCTGTTCGGGGATAAGCCCATAACGGTATCCATACTTCATTAACCTTCTGTCGGCGTTGTCCTGTCGAAGGAGAAGCCGGTATTCTGCGCGAGACGTAAACATCCGATATGGTTCTTGCGTGCCTTTTGTAACAAGATCATCAATGAGCACGCCAATATAAGCCTCAGAACGATCGAGAATAAAAGGTTCTTTTCCCTGTATTTTCAGCGCCGCATTTATGCCGGCCATGATTCCCTGCGCTGCGGCTTCTTCGTAACCGGAGGTTCCATTTATTTGCCCAGCATGAAAAAGATTTTCCACGAGTTTTGTTTCTAATGAAGGATGGAGCTGCGTAGGCGGCACAAAATCGTATTCGATGGCATAGCCATACCGCACTATTTCGGCTGATTCCAAACCTGCGATAGAATGAACGATAGCCTCCTGGACGTCGTGAGGCATGCTGGTAGAAATCCCGTTGCAATAAACTTCCAGGGTATTTAAACCCTCTGGTTCCAAAAATACCTGGTGCTGGTCTTTTCCCGAAAAACGTACGACCTTATCCTCCAGCGATGGGCAGTACCGGGGGCCCACAGACTTAATCTGTCCTGAATAGAGTGGTGCACGGTTCAGGTTAGACGTAATGATTTCATGAGTGGTGGGATTCGTGTATGTAATATAACAGGGAACTTGAGAGCAGATTATCTTTTCTGTTGAAAATGAGAACGGTTTGGGATATTCATCTCCGTGCTGAGGAGCGAGAGAATTATAATTAATAGTACGACCATTGAGACGCGGTGAAGTACCGGTTTTTAGACGCCCTACCTCAAACCTGTTCCTCCGTAAAGAATCTGACAATTTTTCGGATGAGAGTTCTCCGATCCGGCCACCAGAGGTAATAAACTCACCAATATGAATAAGCCCTTTTAAGAACGTGCCCGTGGTAAGGATAATAGCCTTTGCTTTGTATTTTATGCCGCTTTGGCCGACAAGCCCTGTTGCTTTTCTATTCCCGATGATGAGGTCGTCAACGATTTCCTGCCTTAAGAAAAGGTTGCTTTGTCTCTCCACCCTTTTCTTCATGGAAAATTGGTAGGCTTTTTTGTCAGACTGGGCGCGGGGAGAATGGACGGCAGGGCCTTTTTTGGTGTTGAGCATACGGAACTGGATGCCAGTTTCGTCGGTTACCTTTGCCATCTCTCCGCCAAGGGCGTCAATTTCCCGAACTAATTGACCCTTTGCAAGGCCGCCAATGGCAGGATTACATGACATCTGTGCAATCGTGTCCAGGTTTATCGTGAGCAGTGCAGTGCTCATACCCATCCGTGCAGATGCAAGAGCCGCTTCACACCCTGCATGCCCGGCTCCGACCACGATTACATCAAATTCTGTATGCATAGACACTACTTTGCATGTTCAACAAAGCGTGTTTCCCGAATGACCGTAACTACGACTTCCCCCGGGTACTCTAACTGTTCTTCGACTTCTCTGGCAATGTCGTAGCACATCTTTGCGGCAATTTTGTCATTTACCTTGTCCGGGCATACCATCACCCGCACCTCTCTTCCCGCCTGAATGGCATAAGCGCTTTCGACGCCGCTAAAGGAAGTCGCTATACTTTCGAGCTTTTCAAGTCGTTTGATATATTTTTCCAGGGTTTCTCTTCTTGCGCCCGGTCTTCCGGCTGAAATGGCATCGGTTGCGCTTACCAGCACAGTATAAACAGATTCGACCGGTTTTTCCTCATGATGGCCGCCAATTGCGTTCACCACTTCGGGTCTTTCGTCATACCGTTTTGCGAGGTCTGCACCGGCAACGGCATGTGTGCCTTCCATCTCCGGGCCTATAGCCTTGCCGATGTCGTGCAAAAGACCGCATCTTTTAGCGAGCGGGACGTCCAGTTTTAACTCACCTGCAATAATACCCATGAGGTTACTGACTTCGATAGAATGCTGAAGCTGATTTTGCCCGTAACTCGTTCTGTATTTAAGCCTGCCTAGCAGTTTTATTACCTCTGGATGAACGTTATGGATACCCAGTTCAAAACACGTTTGCTTCCCTGTTTCCTGGATAACCTGCTCAATTTCCTTTTCAGTTTCCTTTACGATTTCTTCGATGTGTGCAGGGTGAATCCTGCCATCAACAATCAACTTCGCCATTGACTGCCTTGCAATTTCACGTCGCACACTGTCGAATCCGGAAAGAACGATTACGCCGGGGGTGTCGTCCACGATAACATCAATTCCGGTTGCTTTCTCAAAGGCGCGGATATTTCTCCCTTCGCGTCCGATGATGCGTCCTTTCATCTCGTTATTGGGAAGTTCTATTGCGCTTACAATATTTTCAGCCGTATGGGTTGCAGCGCATCGTTGAATTGCAGTGCTGATCAATGATATGGCGGTTTGTTCCGCATTTTCTTTTGCATCTGTTATTTTTTTCGAAATCACTTCGGAGCATTTGATATCGAGTTCCTTTTCTAGCCGGCTCAGCAGAAGTTTTTCAGCTTCTTCCTTGGATAAATTAGAGATTTTCCGGAGCGCATTATTTTCTTCTTCTATGACTTTCTCAAGTTCCAGTCTTTTTTCATCCAGTTTTTTCTCTTTTAAGGCAAAATTGGAGGAAAGCGTATCTATGTACCTTTCCTTCTTTGTAAGTAACTCCATCTTGCGTTCCAGGTTGTCTTCTCTTTTGCTTAACCTTCTTTCCTGCTGCTTCAATTCCATCTTGGTTTCTTGCGTTTCTTTCTCAAAAGCCTCCCTCCGCTGGTAAAGTTCGGCCTTTGCTGCAAGCTCGGCTTCTTTCCTGACTTTTTCAGCCTCTTTCGTGGATTCTTCAATGAGTTGCTTTAGCTTCTTTTCGCTGGCCGATTGCCTTTTCCTGTATACGAGGATACAAACAAAGTATCCAAGGGCAATACAAGCGGGGATAGGGAGGTACATCAGTATTTGGGATATTTGCATGTTATTTTGTGAGCCGATCTATCGGCTTACCCTCCGGAAATAAATGAAAACGATATTCATCGTGTAAAAGATAATGATAGACTAAGATCGGGAAAAGTAAAGCCGGATGAAACCTTTTGGTGAGGTACGACCTAAGAGAAATGCCAATTTAAACTGGTAAGAAATGAAGGTAGTATCTTTTTGAAATACTTCTTAAAAAGTGAGTTTTATACCGGAATAGAGTATTTATTATGGATAGTATAGCCATGTAAGACAATTTAAACACAAGGCTACGCCACCACTTGTGTACCCTGCTTCCTGGTTTAGTCAAATTGCACTTGTTTAAAAAGATTTCTTTAAAATACATAATGATTATCCTTGAGTGATAATCACAAAACCAAAACAGCACACTGAAAATCCAAAAATAATTCTTCATAATAAAATGCACCTTACAAAAAATCTAATATGCTGTTTTTTCATTTCTACAGTTGGTATTAAAAACCTGACAAAGTAAAAGACTTTCTATTAGATCAAACCTTCCCGACTTTACGATATTATTTAGTTAACTTAAAAAGTTTTATGATAATGAATTTACAGAAATTGCAAAATTTTCAAAATCACGTAACATAAAATTTAATTTATTAAAAAAGATTTTAAACTATATTTTTAATCAAGTCAAGTCATTTTATATCTATATTATTAAAAGGGTTAGGAGACTATGGATTACGAATAAAACTGGCCTTTTTAAATAATTTTATATTATTACCTTGACGCTTGACAAGCAAATTACCGTTAAGTATAATACCGTCCTTTAAAATTATAAAGGAACCTTTTGCTAAGCATAAACATTTTTGTAGATTACTGCATCGATAAAGGAGAACCTATATGAGAGTTGAAGTGGAATTACCAGAAGTGGGTGAAAATAACGGAGACGAAGCGACAGTTTCTTTTTGGTATATCGAAGAAGATGAAGAAGTAGAAGAAGGCGAAGATCTTGTTGAAATGATCACGGAAAAAACAACTTTTAATGTCACTGCCCCAGTATCGGGAAGATTGGTAGAAGTACTTGCACAAGAGGGTGACGTGGTAAAGGTTGGTGATATTGTGGCAATACTTGAAACCGAGGAAGAAGAGGAAGAGGAAGAGGAAGAGGAAGAAGAGGAAGAGGAAGAGGAGGAGGAAGAGGAAGATTAAAAGGAATTTTCAACTACCTTTGAATTGCCATTTCTTAGTGCTTATTCGCTGCATTTGTAAAGCATTAGTTTTACAGTTAATTCAAACCATGATTTTTCATGTCTTTTAAAAGTGTTGCCTGCCAAGAACGTGTTGTAGAATTATTTCAGAATGCTATCAGAAATAACCATCTGGCGCACGCTTATATTTTTGCGGGACAGGAAGGTGTGGGTAAAACCTCATTTTCCAGAGAACTTGCAAAGGCAATTTTTTGTAAACATCCCGGTCTGGATGCGTGTGACACCTGCAATAATTGCCAAAGAATCACCAGTGATAATTTTTCAGATTTATTTTTTATACTGCCTGAAAAAAACAGCCGGGTAATCAAGATAGAACAATTAAAATACCTTCAGGACGTCCTGAAGGTCAAGCCTGTGGAATCCAGGTATAAAATGGTAATTATCCAGTCTGCGGATAAGATGAACGAAGAAGCTTCTAACTGTTTGTTAAAAACCCTGGAAGAGCCTCCTTCATATGCTATTATTATACTCATCGTAACATCACTTGAATCTGTTAGAGAAACAATCAGGTCTAGGTGCCAAATCATAAGGTTTTCCCCTTTATCGGCAGCCATCGTAAAAAATATCCTTGTAAACCGCTTTAAATTGGACGATAAACAGGCGGAACGGCTGGCATTCATTTCCAATGGCAGTATAGAAAGGGCGACCCTGCTTTCCGGGACGCATGCCCTTGAAAAGAAAAACTGGCTTGTTGACCGGCTTTTGAAATTGGGAATTGATGATAATTTGACTTTTTCAAAAGAATTGTTCAATGAATGGCATATCCAGGATTTGGATATTTTGGAAGAAAAACGGTCGCATGTAAAGGAACTCCTATCCTCGTTTCTTATGTATTATCGAGACTTGCTTGTTTGTAAAATAGGAAATGACAATTTGCCTATTTACCATACGGATTGGAGAGATGCATTAGCTGCCAGGAGTCAATCGTTGTCTGAAGATGCGTTATTCCGTATTTTGAATACCATCAAGACGTCGCTTGAATATCTTGATTACAATGCCAACATCACTTTGCTGCTTGAGAATATGATAACGAAAATCCTACGTCTTCAATTTGGTGTTTAGTTTAATTTGTTGTTGGATTTTCTTCACAACTCTACTGTAACACTCAAAATATCAGCAAAGCTTTTCCAGTTCTCCGTGTGCTCGGGGTGGACTATTACTATTTATTTAAACAAATATCTGAGTACCATCCCTCGACCTTACCGTGAGTGCGGTCGGCGTTGGTTTGAATGCCTACATAAATAATTTTAGGTGGTTCTTCTCCAAATTCCTGTATATAGTCCTGGAAGTGGTTTACTTTGTAACTCAGCCACTTGCCCGCATCTTGCGCCCCACTTTGCACGACAATCATTCTTGCTTTGGCTTCACATGGATTTTCGAATCGTTCGCCCACAGGCAGGTTATTCCCGTAAACATAGATCAATATCCTGTACGAGTACGGTATGGAGAAAAACGTCTTGCCGTAAACCACACATACAGCCGCAGGATAATCGTCACCGCCTTCTTCCTTCTCTCTGCTTGCAGGTATGGTGTTTGATATCTTCCAGTTCCAGCACAAAAGGGGATATTCTTTCGGGTTAAGACGCACCGGCTTAAAGAGGATTGCGCCGTTATCGCTGGCATTTACATAGAGAGTCTTTCTCCCGTCCATTTCGACGATTCTGGGCATAATCCTATTTTTAATTTCTCTGCAAATACCTTTGTGGGTCTTCCAACCAATAGGCTCACCTTTGGCCAGTTCCTCGTCACTAAAATCTGTAATGGGGATAAAATCTTGCGAATACATTTTAGGAGTAAAGATGCAAGAACAAATAAGAAAGAAGACAGTCAGGATTATGTTTCTCATCTCGTAAAAAACACCTTATTTACCACAGAGGCGCTGAGGTTCATAGAAAATTTTTAAAATTCTTTCTCTGTGCCTCCGTGTCTCAGTGGTTTGTTTTTTGTAGCTAGCTTTTGTATGAAAGAAGCATCGATTCCAATTCGTTCGGTGATTTATCAAGCGTCTCTCTTACCTGTTTAAGAAAATCGTAGCTTGCATCAATCTTATCTTTCAATATCAACTGGATAATGAGGATGTTACCCACCTTTTCGATGAGCTTATCGGCGTTAGGTATGTTTAAACTAGAAATCTTTTCTTTGATTTCGAGCTTTTGGTAGAGGAGGTCAACCGATGGGGTCAAAGTGCCTGTAAAGTCGTCAAACAGGGCATTTTCTTTCTTTAAATTCAATACATTGGCGGCTGAATCAATGACGGTTACTGTCATGGGGGCCGGCCCGCAGAGATAAAATGCAACATTTGGATCGGGTGAGAGATATTTTCTCAGGAGCGGCCCTATAAAACCAACCTGACCTTTCCACTGACTCCCCTGCTCATCCACAAGCCCCTGTTCTTTGATAATCTGCCTGTCCTCCTCAGAAACGTTATAAAAACACTTCTTGTCCACATCGTTCATCTCGGCAGGATTATCGCCGCGAAACGCACCGGAAAGCACAGGCACAAATTGAAAATTGGGATTCGCGCGTTCCCACTTTAACCACTTGGGTAAATAGAGCGTTGGAATGTCCTGGAACCTTCGCTCTCCCAGGAAAAATATAGCCTTATCCTGCCGTCCTTCCTGAAACCATTGTTCCATGACTGCCAGTATGGGCGCCAAACCAGCTCCCCCAGCCACAAAAACGGCGGTGTGCGATTGCTCCTTCAACATAAAATGACCATACGGACCAGTGAAGCGTATTTTTTCGCCGAGGAAAAAATTCCACAGGCTTTGTTCCTGGATATAATTATGAATACAACTCGGCCCTATGCAGGGAGGACCACCCTTTTCCAGGGGCATACATGAATCCACAGGGGCCATACGAACAATAAGTTTTAAGAGGTCTGGTTCTACAGAAGCAAGGGAATAGCCCCTGTACAACGTTGTACCTGGCACATAGGGAACGAACTCTTTTCCTAATTTCTGGCATGCTTCCTTAATCAAATCCCCATATTTTTTATAATGTTCTTCTGCAAAATCCTCCGGAATGGCAAGCTGGATATACTGACCCGGTTTGTATTGAATGGGTTTCGATGGTTTTAACCACATCTCCATCTTATCACTGGTAATGGATATCTTCTTAACCACCCTGGCTGAATATTTTTTGACATGCAGGGTATCTTTGGGCAGATAGAGACTCACGTCCTTCTCGACCCTGACCTGGCAGGCCAATCGCACGTACCCATCACCAACCCCTTGCTCCAGGTATTTCCTGGCAGCATCCCTTGTTCTCATATCAAAATGTGGCGACTCTACGGATGTATAAAACCCAACGTCTGTGTGTAGTTTTATTTTACACTGGCCACACGTGGCCATACCACCGCAGGCGGCAGGGATGTTAAATCCCCTGTTCTGAAGCAAAGACAAAAGCCTTTCCCCACCTTCGATATCGAGTTCTTTCCTGTATTCATCGTCGCTTAATACGATAAGTTTGCGCTTTTCGCCACGCCCAAAGAACTGGTACACGACCTCGCTGAATATACTCAGGAGCAATACCAGTAATGCAAGGATGCCCGCGCCAAAAAATAAAGGGGTAATCATTATTTACTCCAAGAATAACCTATTATCGGAAATCTTGTATTCACTTCCGAATAATTTTAACAACATTTTCGATAACCTCTGTAATAAGGATTATATCGTCTTCTTCCAGGCTCGCAACAACAAGGGCTGGCCGTCTTTTTGATTGAGTCAAATCGGAGAAGGGAAATGGAATAACAATGACCTCACTCTTTACAAACCTTGCCAAGCTTTATCCTCCTCTGTCCTTAACCAATCTTTTTCTAGAGAGGATTCACTAGCTATGGCAGTATCCAACTTTTCTTTTGTTACCTTCATTTTTAGAAAGTGAACAAAATCCAGCACCTCGTCAATGAAAGGTTCAGGAACTTGATTAAGCTCATTTATTAATAATTCCTTTTTGTTCATATCATATTGCAATTAAAAAATATGGATCATTCCAATACCGGTAAATATGGCGGCCATGATACCGAGGAGCAGG
>JAHFOY010000023.1:0-18169 GCA_023261485.1 Planctomycetota bacterium | reverse complement strand
TTCAGGAACTTGATTAAGCTCATTTATTAATAATTCCTTTTTGTTCATATCATATTGCAATTAAAAAATATGGATCATTCCAATACCGGTAAATATGGCGGCCATGATACCGAGGAGCAGGATTGCTACGGTATCCTCATCCCAGGCCGTTGTTGGAACGAACAGACGCTGACGTCTTAGCAGGGCAAGCCACACAACGACCATCATCCAGTGAAGACCGTATCCAAACGCCGTTGTAATGGTAACCAGGAACTTCGCACCTGTCGGAATGGTAAACGTGGCGCTGGCAAGGACAATGCAATTGACCGTAATGAGTTCCAGGAACTGTCCCATCTGCTCGTAAACATTCTTCGCAAATTTTCTCAGGAGAACACTCAATATCTGCACGAAAACGGCAATGGTGACGATAAAGACCGTCAGATAGAAAATATTCTCCAGCCGTATAGGAAGAGGCGAATATTTGGATAGAAAGTCACTGCATCGAACCAGGACACTATTGTATACAAGCCAGTTTAATGCCGTGGACAGCGTCGTTACAATAATCACTGCCACACCCATCTTCCACGCCGCATCAATCTGGCGTGACTTATTGATCAGGGGACACAACCCCAAAAGCTTACTCAATACAATCCCATCAAAGAAAAGGGCATTAAGCAGGACGGGAAGAAGGATTATGAAATACTGATGCAGGGTTGGAATTGTCTGTACGTGTATGATAACGCTAATAAACAGGCACACTCCCAAGCCCAAAGTTATTAAAGAGGCCTTAGACATGCCCATCTTCGGGTAGGCTTTTGGTAGAGGACTTCCACCATTCGTTGCCGCTGCACATTCACAAGCAGACGTCTCTGTACACACAATCCCCACTTTAATAAAAAATGGACGCAACAGGAGCCTAAAGGCGGCCAACGCAAAGAATCCGCCCACCGGCGTGACCATTAGTACGACTCGTGGGAACGTATCTGAAAGCACAGGGAATCCCAAAACTGTTCCAAACCCCAGCGGTTCCCGCAAAAATGCAAGCAAGACCAGGGCCACAGAATACCCAAGGCATGCTTTAAATATTTTCCTCTGCGCTTCCCAGAAATCCACCGTCAACCCTTCCGAGATTACGGCAAGCACGATGCAGTTCGTGGTGATAAGGTCTATGTATGCCTTTATATTGGCTGTTATTTCAGGAACAAATGCCTGGGCAAAAAAGCCAAAGATGGCCACAAAGACGGATACAATAATCATCAGCAGGGAAATCTTGTGGTGTGTACCTGCCGTAGATATAAGTCTTTTGAAAGGATAGACCAGGCAAAAACTACCGGCAGTTACGAACGTAACACCAAGTCCCATCGTCAGCGAATTTGCCAGTTTATTCGTCACAGCCAGAGAAGAACAAAATCCAAGTCCAGCGCCAGCCGTAAGGATGAGATTATCCCTCATAAAATATTTGGAAATTAATCGTACGCTTCGTTTCAGTCCTACCATTTAATCTCTCCTTGTCCTTCCCAGAACTCTTTCATCGCATCATTAAGAAAAGACTCTATTCCCCTGCTCGTATTCGTGGCGCCTGTAATCGCATCAACCTCGTTGGCACTTTCTGTATTCCTTCCCTTTACTACCATTATCCTAGGCCTTAACTTTTTGCCTGCAAATTGTTTTTTAAATTGCTCCTCAGTAATCCTGCCTCCTAAACCGGGTGTTTCGCTGTGATCTAATACCTCGATACCTTTTAATGTTTCAAGATCCGGTTCCACACAAATAAAGAGGGACATGATGCTGGATTTATTGTAACCATACCCCAGCTTGGATTCTACAAACCCAACGCCCTGAAGCTTTCCGTCTTTCACATATTTATATAATTTTTTCCCGCCCTTCGGTTTCTCTGCGGCTGTTTGCGTGCCTGATGGCTGAATTTCGAAGGAAGGCACTTGCGATTCTTCCACCGTTATGTTTTTTTTAAATACCTCCCGGATATCCTTTTTATCAAAGCCCTTAAAGGTAAAACCCATCAATTTCTTTTCTCTCGTACGATACGGAATCTTAAAAATGTCCAAGACGGCGCGTTTCTCTTTTATATCGTAGTACTCGGCAATTTTGGGAGCGGTATAAAAATATACCAGGAGAAGACCCGCACAGGGCAAAAAGGTAATCAAAATGATCGAAGCTATGCGGAGTAAAATTTTTTTTAATTCTTCCATATATCTAAGAAACCACAGATTCCACTGATGACACAAATTATTAGCAATAGTTTACCACAGAAAAATACGGAATATAATTAACGGTATAATGTCTATTACCATTTCCTAAACTTTTCAATAAACGCCTTAGGGATTTAGCGAAAATAAGTTGAACATTTAACCTCTTGTAAAGTATGTCATTCCCGCATGTTTTTAGCGGGAATCCAGCGGTTCTAAAGACTGGATGCCCGATAAAATCATTCGGGCATGACAGATATAGATTGATCATGTTATTTTTGCTAACCTCCTTAGCAAGTATTCATCATACGCGATACTTTATTTTCACCATTAACGATTGAATCGGTATGGCCAACAGGTTCATGAGCAGGATTGAGTACATCACCCCTTCCGGCAATGTGGTAAAATCCCTTATGAGCACGGTGATGAACCCGCACCCGGCGCCATAGATCCACTTTGCCGTCTGATTATACGTTGTCGTTATGGGATCAGTTGCCATAAAAAAAGCCCCCAGGATTAATCCGCCGCTCAGAAGCTGGAATATGGGCGGAGCCACAGCCTTACCCAGAATCAACGAAAAAAACACGGAAAGGACAAGCACACTCCCCAGATAGGACACAGGTATTCTCCAATTCACCACCCTGATTTTGATTAACCATAAACCCGACAATACTAATGCCAGTCGGCACGTTTCTCCCAAAGAACCGCCCGACGTCCCCAATATGAGTGAAAGATAAGATGATACTTCACCATTAGTCTTAAACGCCGTCAACGGTGTAGCGTGAGTTACGGCATCAAGTCCGTAACGAAAAGAATGGAGGTCGGGCATGCCGACAAACGGCATTTGATAGCCAGTAACCAGGAAGGCCGGAAAACAGATGGTTAAAAACAAACGGCTGAACAACGCCGGATTCACCAGATTATTCCCGACACCGCCTAACACATTCCTAAAAATAATGGCCAGCGCCGCCCCCAAACCCACTAACCAAAGGGGTGACTGCGGCGGTAATATTGCGGGAATAAGGAGACACGAAACAAATCCACCCTCGCTGATATGATCCTCGCGGGCAATAATTGCCCAGAGCACATCCACTACAAACACCCCTACGACAAACGATACCAGCAGTTTGGATATAACGCATTGCCACCCGAAGAAATACATTGCAGGAAGCACCCATCCAAAAACCAATGCAATGAGCACTGCCCCCATAAACCTTTTTACGTCATAATTGTTTCGGATAAATGGCTGTGTCTTAGTTGTTTCTTTGGCGCTGCGGAGGAGGCCGTCAAATGCGCCAAAAATGGCTCCAAAGAGGAAATTAACCTTCGGGTAGGTGTGAATGAAAGATTCAACCTTATCAAGACTCTTACTTATAATCGGTTCAATTGGCTTAAGCAATTTTTTCATGTTTTTTTATCCAACGCCTTGCATTCCTTGATGATCTGTAAGAGTTCTAATTTGGATGGACAGATGAAACTGCACAATCCGCATTCGATACATTTTAGCAGATTAAAGAGGCGAGACTTATGCTTCTCACCCCTCCTGTAACTGTGATAGTAGAGTGCCGGCTCCAAATCAACCGGACAAATATCATCACAAAAATTGCAATAGACGCACCGCCTCAATTCTCCAAGCATATTTGTGGTTAATACCAATTCATCCGGTTTGATCATGGGAAACATTACCTTCTGATCCAGTTCTTCTAAAACCACAATATTGTTGATAGACCAGTCCGCCTTCTGTGATAAATCCGTTATTTCCATGCCGCGTAATGGCCCATTTACAAAGACACGATATTTGCCTGATTCCTTGACTTTATTCTGAAGTAATTTTTCAAGAGACGTTCCCAACTGAACATTGACAATCTCATTCTCCTTCAAACCTGTGCCTGAAACGGCAATGAAACGCGAATTAACCTTATTCCCCAGAATACAGTTTTCATAAATGGCCGATACTGTTTGCGCATCCAGAATCAAAACACCCTGAGTCATTGTATCCTGACCAAAACTTATTTCTAAGTCTAAAACAACCTTTAAAAGCATGACGGGGTCGTCTTGAGGATATTTTGCATCTAACCTGAAAACCTCCATCCATTCGGCATTGCTCGCATAATCCTTTACCGCAGAAACGGGTTCGTCTTCTTTTTTACTTATGGCTATGCAACATTTAGCCTCCGGAAAGTACCGTGCTTTTATCTCTTTGAGTTTATTGAGGAATGCGTCTGTCTTATGTTCAAGAATTATCCAATTAGGTAATGCCCACGGTTCGGTAGGACACAGATTCACGATAACATGCTGAATTTTTTGTTCAGGAAAGCGGAATTGGAATACTTCAGGAATACCATCAGAGGAGATTCTTTCTACGATATTGCAGAATCTCAACGGATAGGCGTCCAGGAGGTTAAAGCCACCCTTAAACCCAATATTTTCCTTTTCTTTGAACACGGTTTAATCGCAAAAACACCAAAAGTTAGATATGGATAAAGAAATACCCCGGTAAAATATCAATAAAACATCAACATGTCAAGCAATACATTACTTACCGTTTTTGCCCAGTTCGAGAATGAGGGGAATTTCCCCGCAGTCAGGAAATTTGTGGCATTTGACGCATTCTGACCATATTTTGTGGGGAAGTGATTCTTTCTCTACCCTGCGGAATCCGCACTTCTCGAAGAACTCAGGCACATACGTAAGGACAAACATCTTTGCGATACGCAGTTTACGCGCCTCCCGTATGCAAACCCTCACCAGTTTTTTACCGACCCCGTGTCGTTGGCTGGATTCCAGCACAGCGACTGATTTTATCTCCGCAAGGTCTTTCCAAAAAATATGAAGCGCCGCACAGCCAACCAGGGTATCGCCCTGAATAAACACAAAAAAATCCCTGATATTCTCATAAAGTTCACTCAACGACCTTGGCAACATCACATTTTTTGCTGCAAAGTCATTTATGAGTTTGTATATCTTTTCTACATCTTCTATAGTTGCTTTTCGTAACATGTATTTCTTATAAGCCACTAAGGCACAAAGACACAAAAGAAAAATTAGTTTGTTCCTAGTGTCTTGGTGGCTTCGTGGCAAAAGATTGTTTTAATTAACCAAGCACATTATATCTTCTTACCCTGAAATCAACGCCCAGTTCATCTGCTATCTGTTTGCATTTTCCTGTATCTACATTGGGTGATTCTACAATAGAAACCTGTACGCTGGGTATAAACTGTTTTGCATCTTTAATAAATTGAATCAGGGCTGGATATGTCTTTTTTCCAAAAACAGGCTTACATATATCTTCGTACTTTTCGGCAGTCTCGGCATTAAGACTGATGCAAATGATATCAATCAGTCCTTTTAATTCATGAATAATGGGTCTTCCATTGATCAGGTCTCCGTGACCATTTGTGTCCAATCGGATACGCTTCCCTTTCGATTTTAAAAATCTCGCTACCGTTATCAACGCATCCAGCCGTTCTGTTGGTTCACCATAGCCGCAAAAAACGACTTCGTCGTATCCAGTGGGGTCTCCTATGGCCTGGATTACTTCTTCTGCAGTCGGTTCTTTCTTTAGCCCTAAATTATGACCCTTAACGATAGGATAAGTTTCTCTCATGCAAAAATCACACACATTCGAACACCGATTGGTAAGATTTATGTACAATGAATTTCGTATGGCATAAGCAATCTTCCCTTCCAGTTCAGGCTTGCCGATACCAAAAAGTTTATACGCATTAAAGGTGGTAATCCGTTTAATATCCTCAACGGATAAACCATAGATATCAGCCAGCACAGGAATAATATATGATAAATAGGAAGGCTCATTACGCTCGCCTCTCTTTGGCTGAGGAGATAAAAAAGGTGAGTCTGTTTCTAAAAGAAGCCTTTCGACAGGAACCGACTTTGCGACCTCACGCAAGTTCTGAGCATTTGAAAATGTAATCGGCCCTGCAAAAGATACGTACAATCCCAATTCTATACACTTCTTCGCAATTTCATGTGTTCCGCTAAAACAATGCACGACACCCTTGAGTGTACCGTTCTTGTATTCTTCCAATATCTTCAGGCAATCGTTACCGGCGTCACGAGAATGAATAATTACCGGCAGGTTGTGTGCCTTGGCCAGGACGAGATGTTTACGGAAAATACGCTGCTGGTCTTCATGAGGGCTGCGATTACGATAATAGTCAAGCCCGGTTTCTCCAATTGCGACAACCTTTGATTCTTTAACCAGGGATTCCAGTGTCTGCCAATCTTGTTCGGAAACCTTAGAGGCATCGTGGGGATGAATCCCGATACTGGCGTATACGTTATTAAACTGATGCGCTAGCGTAACGCTTTTTTTACTTGCGGAAAGATTTGTACCCACATTAATAATACACCCCACATCGGCTTCTTTTGCGCGAATCAAAACAGAATCCAGATCTGATTTATAATCCGGAAAATCCAGATGGGCATGGGTATCAATTATCATATATTATGGTTTATATCCTTGAAGGAGTTGAATCATTTTTGGAAAAGGCATTTTTAAAAAGCGTTATTTCAGGCTGTTTTTTCATCGGCGAGTAGAAGATAGAAACCACATCGAATCGGAAATCTATGCCTTCTATCTTCTTTTCTGCAACATAATGCGAGGCAACCTTTACAATCTGCCTCTTTTTGGCTTCTGTAACAGAGAGTTCCGGTGGGCCGTAGGAATCAGTATGCCGAGTCTTAACCTCCACAAATGCGATGGTACCGTGATCGTAACAAACAATATCTATCTCACCAACTTTACATCGGTAATTTCTCTGTAAAATTTTAAATCCACTCTTTTTCAGAAATTTTACGGCTAGTTGCTCCCCTCTGGTACCTACGTCTCTTTTATAAGACGGTTCCTTAATCTTGTGTCCGAACAAAGCCAGTATTGAAGTAACATACTTAACACAAAATAATTGCAAGTTTTTTATCCAGAAAAAGAGGGATAATTCTGTTGCAACCCGCTATATAATAATTCTTAGCCTCACACGTAAACTCTGACATTTGGTAAGAGCATCACCAGCAGACACCCACAGCTTCAATTATTTTTTATCGGCCGGAGTTCCTGCGCTCGCCTTTTTTGAGCCTTCTTTATCAAATTTTTCCTGCAGCCTTGTTCCTTTACTCGTCCTTCCACGCATGTAATAAAGTTTTGCACGCCTTACCTTGCCGGATTTTATTACCTTAATATCCGTAATCTTCGGCGAATGAATAGGAAATACCCTCTCTACGCCTTCACCCTGGACAATGCGTCTTACGGTAAACGTCTCTTTGAAACCGCCGCCATTTTTTGCAATTACTACGCCGCTAAAAACCTGAATACGTTCTTTGTCACCCTCAATAATCTTTACCGATACATCCACCTGATCACCTATTGAAAACGGTGATGTTGCTTTTTTCATCTGTTCTTTTTCAACGATATCAATAATATTCATAACCCCTATCTCCTGTTTCTAATGTATAAATTCATATTCAAAATCAGTCTATGTTTTATTTAAAAGATCCGGCCTTCTTTCCGAGGTTCTTTCTACAGCACGGTTTCTTTGCCATTCTTTTATTTTCTGATGATTACCGGACATCAGCACCGGCGGCACCTTCATACCCTTGTATTCCGCCGGACGGGTATATTGCGGATATTCCAGCATACTTTCGCTAAAAGACTCGCTGGCCGTGGAGTCCAGATCACCCAGCACGCCCGGTATCAATCGCACTACGGCATCGACAACTACCATCGCAGGTATCTCACCTCCGGAAAGAACGTAGTCACCGATAGAAAGCTCCATTGCATCCAACCCTGTCCGAACCCTGTCGTCAAAGCCTTCATAATGACCGCATATCAGCATCAAATGAGATTCTTTTGCCAGTTCTCTGGCAATGGATTGAGAAAAACGGCCGCCCTGCGGCGTCAACAATATTTTTTTACACCGGGCATCTGTTTCTCGTTCAATAGCCTCAACTGTATTAAATATAGGTTCAGGCTTCATCACCATGCCCGGCCCGCCGCCGTATGGCCTGTCGTCCACGCATCGCCTGTTTTCGGCATACTCCCGTATATTGAAAAGCTTATACTGAACAAGCGCCTTTTCCCTGGCAATCTTTAAAATACTGTGTCCCAGTACATTTTCAAACATCTCTGGGAATAGTGTTAAAATATCTATCCTCATACCTTATTTTTTGAATGCAATACCAAATTTCTTAAGCACACTGGCAACGGATTCCGTTGGCTTTGCCCCAACACTTAACCAATACTCCACCCGGTCTTTTTTCAAGGTGACTTGCTTTTCATTGTTCGATTCCAGAGGATCGTACGTCCCCAGGTTCTCAATAACCCTTCCATCCCGCTCTTCATGTGCATCAAACGCACCAATCCTGTAATACGGTCTATTCTTACGTCCCATTCGCATCATTCTAATTCTAACAGCCATTCTTCTCTCCTTACTAATTTAAAATTGTAACTAATTTCCAATAACAGTCACCTGAATCATCGTATCATACCTTTGCCAAAAGGTAAACTGTTGGATAACATTCCCATTTTCTTTAAGCTTTTTTCATTCCCTTTAAAATGTTTCATCAGTTTCTTCATTGACTTAAATTGTTTGAGCAACTGGTTTACATCCTGAATGGTTGTACCGCTTCCATTTGCCACCCGCTGTCTCCGGCTTCCGTTAATGATATCGGGGTTTAACCGCTCCTCCGCCGTCATGGATCTGATAACCGCTTCAACCCTCTGTAATTGTTTTTCATCAACATTCAGGCCATCCATCTTATTCCCCATACCCGGAATCATCCCCAGTACCTCCTTGATCGGTCCCATTTTCTTAATCTGCTGGAGTTGCGCAAGGAAATCGTCCAGGCCAAGCGTATCGTCCTGTATCTTCCTGCTCAGTTTCTGTGCTTCTTCCAGATCAATCGCCTGCTGGGCCTTTTCTACAAGAGATACGATATCCCCCATTCCGAGTATTCTGGACGCCATACGGTCCGGGTGGAACTCTTCCAGCCGGTCCAATTTCTCTCCGATACCTACAAACTTAATCGGCTTCCCGGTAACGGCTTTTATTGAAAGGGCCGCTCCGCCCCTTGTATCACCATCGAGCTTGGTCAAAATCACGCCGTCGAATCCTAACTGGGTGTTAAACTCCTTTGCACTATTGACGGCATCCTGTCCCGTCATCGAATCGCACACAAAATATATCTGCTGTGGTTCCAGTTTTCCTTTGATCTCCTTTAATTCCGACATCAGTTCGTCGTCAATGTGTAATCTTCCCGCAGTATCAAAAATAACTACATCATTTGTGTTTTCTGCAGCATATTTGACGGCGTTTTTGCATATCTTTACAGGCTGGGAACCGGCCTCGAAGTATACCGGTATATCAAGTTGTTGTCCCAACACTTTCAACTGTTCAACGGCAGCCGGACGCTGCACGTCCGCGGCTACCAACAAGGGCTTCCTCCCCTTCGTGAGTATCATTTTGGCGAGCTTGCCGGCCGTGGTAGTCTTTCCGCTACCTTGTAACCCCACGAGCATAATCAACGTCTGGCCGCCATCCCTGTATGGAATTGAGGTATCAGCGTCACCCATGAGCTTGATCAGTTCATCGTGAACAATCTTAATAACCTGCTGTCCCGGAGCGATACTTTTTACAACTTCTTCACCAACGGAGCGTTCCGTAACATGCTGTATGAATTCCTTAACGACTTTATAATTTACATCGGCCTCAAGGAGTGCCAAACGCACCTCGTGCAGTCCGTCTTTAATGTTAGTTTCGGTAAGACGTCCCTTGCCCCGGATTTTGCTAAATACACTTTCAAGACTGTTAGTAATTGATTCAAACATTATCTTATAAATTCAACTTAAATTGTTACAGATCCAAATCCTAAAAACCTAAAATGATAATTATATATACTTACTACAAACATTCAAATGAATTTTATAATAAAATTTATATTGCAGAGTGCGTCATGGTTTGTTAAAATTTTTTGAGTAATTTGGGATAACTATTTGTCTTATTTTGTCATGCGTTTACAAAACGCATTGTTTATTTTAGGGGGAAACAATGAAAAAGGAAATTCATCCGGAATATATAGAAACTGTTGTAACGTGCGGGTGCGGAGAGACTTTTAAGACCAGGTCAACAAGACCTAAAATCGCAGTCGAAGTCTGCTCGAAATGCCACCCGTTTTATACGGGCAAGCAGAAGTTTGTGGATAGTGCAGGTCAAATAGAACGATTCCAGAAGAGATTACAAAAGAGCAAGAAGGTGGAAGAACCAGTAAAGCAAAAATGAACGATAATTTGTTGAAAAAATTAGAAAAAATGTACGAAAGATATAACGAACTCGAAAGGCTGTTGTCTGATCCTGAGGTAATTGCGGATTCAAATCGTTATACAACGTATATAAAAGAACACGGCAGTCTTTCCAAGATGGTGAGTAAATACACCCAATTGACAGAGACCCTCGCAAAGAAACGCGAGACGGAAGGACTCTTAAGTCAGGAAGGCGCTGACAAAGAATTAGCCGAAATGGCCAGGGATGAGTTAGGAGAATTGGTAAAGCAGGAAGGCGCCATAATGGAGGAGATCAAGGGATTATTTATCACCGATGACAAGACTTATGGCAAAAACGTAATTGCAGAAATACGCGCAGGGACCGGCGGAGAAGAGGCGGCTATCTTTGCTGCCGATCTTTTTCGCATGTACACCAAATATGCTGAAAATCAAGGATGGAAGGTAGAGCTTTTCGACAGCAGCGAAAAGGACTTGGGAGGTTTTAGGGAAGTAACCTTTTCTATCGAAGGAAAGAACGCATACCAAAAACTGCGCTTCGAAAGCGGAACGCACCGCGTTCAGAGGGTTCCTCAGACGGAAGCCAGCGGCAGGGTTCACACCTCAACTGCTACGGTGGCGATTCTGCCGGAAATTGAAGAGGTAGAAATTGATATTAATCCAAATGACCTCGAGATAGATACCTTCCGTGCATCAGGTCCGGGCGGACAAAAGGTCAATAAAACAAGTTCTGCCGTTCGGATTACCCACATCCCTTCCGGATTGGTTGTGAAATGCCTTGACGAAAAATCACAGCACAAAAACCGCGCTAAGGCCATGCGTATTTTAAGAAGCCGATTGTACGAATTATTCGAAGGACAGAAACGAAATGAACGAGACCAGATACGCCGGGATCAGATTGGAACGGGAGACCGCAGCGAAAAAATCCGCACTTACAATTACTCGCAAAACAGGGTTACAGACCATCGGATAAATTTTTCGGTACACAATCTTGATCAGGTTATGCTGGGATATCTGGACGATATCATTGACGCCTTATTGAACTATTATAAGGAAGAACAGCTAAAACAACTTGCCGCAAGCGTCTAAAAGGCAGAAAGTATTTTAAATATTTTAGAAAATATGCCATTCATTATAACTTCAATTCAAGTTCATAATTGGTGGAGATGAGAGCCCGCTTCACTTTACATCCTTTATCTAACCACAATAAAAACTACACATCTCCCATTCTACCCTCTCAAAATGAAAACAATAATGGAAGTTCGGAAAATACATTCCCAGGCAAACATACCATTTCCAGCTTGATCCACTGGGCAGTTAGGCTGCTACAAGAGCACGGCATAGATTCACCATCTATGGATGCAGAAGTAATTTTGTCTCATCTGCTGGATTGCAAACGTATCGATCTTTATGTACACCCCGATAAACCCGTAGAAGACATTGTTATAATGCGTTATAAAGAGGCCATCGGGAAACGCTCACATCGGGTTCCCCTGCAATACATCACAAATCACGCAGAGTTTATGTCATTGGACTTTTACGTAGACGAACGGGTATTAATCCCCCGCCCTGAAACCGAATTGCTCGTGGAGGCCGTTATAAAAAAAGTACAAACTCTCAATTATGATAATGAAATTGTGATTGTAGACATCGGGGTTGGAAGTGGCAATATTGCAATAACCCTGGCAAAGAAGACAGACAAGGCCAGAATATTTGCAATAGACATATCCCCCGATGCTTTAGCCGTTGCCAAAATCAATGCACAAAGACACGATGTGCTGGATAAAATAACATTTCTCTGCGGAGATATCTTCAAACCACTCGAAGGATACGGAATTGAGTCGAAGGTAAACTTTATCGTATCCAACCCCCCATATATATCAGGTGATGAATTCGGTACTTTACAGCAGGAGGTAAGGGATTTCGAACCGTATGTAGCGCTCATCAGCGGTCAGGACGGCTTACAAATGTTCAAACGAATTATCGCAAATACAAATACATGGCTCAAGCCGGGAGGGTATGTTATTTTTGAGGTCGGTGAAAAACAGGCGCGTAAAGTATCGAGGTTGTTTGAAGATAACGGATGTTTTAAAAAGGCAAATTTCGTAAAAGATTATCAACATATACACCGTATTGTCATTGCACAAATGGAGGATGGTCGTGGATAAAATCGTCATTGAGGGAGGACATCGTTTAGAGGGAAGTGTTAGAATTAACGGAGCAAAAAACGCTGCCCTGCCTGTTATGGCAGCCTGTTTGTTGTTAGACGGACCGTCCCGGATAAAGGGGATACCCAACATTGTCGATATCCAGACCCAATCAAAAATACTTGAGAATCTCGGCGGTCAAATAAAAAGGCACGATGACGGTACGCTTGAAATAGCATTCAGGGACGGAGAAAATAATGATAAATACACGGCGCCTTACGAACTCGTCAGAAAGATGAGGGCTTCTATATGCGTACTGGGTCCATTATTAACCAAAAGACGCAAGGCAAAAGTATCGTATCCCGGAGGATGCGTTATTGGCCAGCGGCCCGTCGATTTGCATATAAACGGACTCAGGGCATTAGGCGCCCGGATCGAAACGACGGAAGGTTATATAAATGCTACAGCGGATAGATTAAAAGGCACGGATATCTCTCTGAAAGGAAAATACGGTTCGACCGTGCTGGGGACCTGCAATGTCATGTCTGCGGCGGTATTGGCGGAAGGCACAACGATAATTGAAGATGCGGCCCGCGAACCGGAAGTACAGGACCTTGCAAATTTTTTAAACACGGCAGGCGCAAAAATTAGCGGAATTGGTGAAAGCAGACTAACGATTGAGGGCGTTCAGGAATTACACGGTGTCGATTATGAAATCATTCCGGACAGGATTGAGGCTGGAACATTTATGATTGCGGGCGCAATTACAAAGGGCAACATCACCCTGGAAAATGTAAGGGCAGACCACCTTACTGCGGTAATCGATAAATTGAAAGAAATCGGCGTAGAAATAAATACCATAGGTAATACCAGCCGCGTCAAAGGAAATAACCTATACCACAACGTAGACATAACCACATTACCTTACCCCGGCATGCCTACCGATATGCAGGCTCAATTTATGGCATTATTATGCACTGTAGAGGGAAAAAGTATTATTACGGAAAAAATATTTACTGACAGATTTATGCATGTACCTGAATTAGTAAGAATGGGGGCGGATATACGCGTGGAAGTGTCAAGTGCAATCATACGGGGAACACCCTGTCTGACCGGCGCCAACGTGATGATCTCCGATCTGCGCGCAGGCGCTGGACTAGCGCTTGCAGGCTTAGCGGCAAAAGGGACAACAACTATAGATCGTGTTTATCATTTAGACCGGGGCTACGAGCGACTCGAAGAACGGCTATCCAAACTAGGGGCAGTTATTAAACGTATTCATGATTAATATTGAATATAAGCATTCCATACAATGTGGAATGTGCACCATAAATTAATATAGCGCTCCATCCATAATTTGATTCTCCCTCAATTAATATCTTCCTGCTGCAAAAATCTTATTCTTAATTAATTCTCAAGACACCACACCGTTTACCAAATAGTACGCCATATCATATAAATGTGTACACACAAAAGTGTCATATGACACACATTATTGTAACATCGTACACATTTCCAGGTTCCATTCGCATAGCTTATTTTTTTTCATATTGCCATTAACGGATGATTTTTTTCCCTGTAAAATGGTGTTAACTCACTTTTTAAACATTGCTTACGCAAAATCCAACACTTGATATATTATCCATGAATATTTTGTAAATTGTTCAAATCTTATTGAATCAAAAGATGGAACAACTTTTGCGATTCTTTATAAAACTACACCCTCGCCCGTATAATTATCAACATTTTAGGTTTTTAACTGAATACGAACAAATGAAAATATTAAAGACCGAAATAAACTATCTGAAAGTAGAACTCAAAAAAGCCAAAGAACAAATATACCACCTTAAAAACATATCCAGTGCCGCTCTTAATCTGCTCGAAGACCTCCAAAAAACCACTGCCAACGTTCAGAGGGCAAAGAATGATTGGGTGGCTACTTTTGACGGCATATCAGACCCCATTTTCATTCATGATAACGAATTTAAGATCGTCAAGGCAAACAAGGCGTATCAAATGATGGTAGGAATGCCCTTTGAAGATATAATTGGCAATCCTTATTACAAGGTCTTCCCAAAGTTAGACGGACCGTTCAAGATGTGCCTGAAAACCTTAAAACTACAGGAGAAGTGTGAAGAAGAGGTTTCTCTACCCTCTATAGATAAGATTTTCAAGGTGAAGTTCTACCCTATAAAGGATGCACATGGGAAGTTCCTGTACTCTGCCCATATCCTGGTAGATATAACCGGGCACAAGCGGGTGGAAGAAGCCTTAAGGGTAGCAGAAGGACATGCAAAACATATTATCAACTGTTCCCTGGATATGATCATCACTGTTGATAATGAGCGAAAAATTACTGAATTTAATAAAGCGGCGCAGGAAACCTTTGGATATACATGTGAGGAGGTTTTAGGAAGACACGTAGACATTCTTTATGCACATCCGGATGAGGGTTTAAAAGTTCATAATGAGACAATACAACACGGCAGACACATCCAGGAAATTCTTAACAGACGTAAAAATGGTGAAATCTTCCCAAGTTTCCTTTCTGCCTCCGTCCTGCGAATTGCACAGGGTGAGGTGATAGGCGTGATGGGAATTTCTCGTGATATCACTGAGCGTAAACAAGTGGAAAAAAAGTTGAAGGATGAGATGGAAATGTTACGTTTTATGAGCGAGTTAGACAGGAACATCCTATCAACCCTGGAAACTCGTGAAATCCTTGAGACTACTGCACTGATGGTATCAAAAATCATTCCGTCTGACAGGGTAACAGTTGTATTGGTGGACAAAGAAAAACACGGATTTGTCTATAAGGCAGGTTTTGGAATAAATTTACCCAAAGATACGTTTGTTTCATTTGATGATACTTCTGCTGCAGAGATGATGAGGACTAGAAAAACGCAGTCTGCATCCGACCTTACATTGGAAATGGAACTCCTGCCACTAGAAAGGATGTTGATAGAAGCGGGTTACCGCTCTCACATAAGGATACCGTTAGTTGCTAAGGGAGAGGTAATTGGCTTGCTTAACGTCGGGAGTAAAAGAGCTGCAGCTTTTACCCCTGAACAACTTTCCACACTGGAAAAGATGGCAGCCCAGATTGCAGTCGCACTGGAGAACACAAGGCTTGTTGCGGACTTAAAGGAGATGTTCTTGTCCACGGCAAAGGCACTCTCAGCAGCCATAGACGCCAAGTCTCCCTGGACTGCCGGTCATTCCGAAAGGGTTACACAGTACGCCCTCGCGATAGGAAAAGAGATGGGTTTGGATGAAAATAATTTGAAAGATTTGGAGATTGCCGGGCTGTTACACGACGTTGGGAAGCTTGGCACTTATCAGTCAATCCTTGATAAAGCATACTATTTGACGAACGGGGAGAAAAAAATGATGAGATTGCACCCGGAGAAGGGAGCAGAAATATTGTCACCGATAAAACAAATGAGAGGTATCATTCCTGCCATAAGACATCACCACGAGTTCTATAATGGCGGAGGCTACCCCGATGGCTTAAAGGGAGAGGAAATACCTTTGATGGCGCGTATCCTATGTGTCGCTGACAGCGTGGATGCAATGATTGCGGGCAGACCCTATAGGAAGGGAATGTCGATGGATGTAATTGTAAAGGAATTAAGACGATGTTCTGGAACACAATTTGAATCAAAGGTGGTGGACGCGTTTTCGAGACATCTTGCCAAAAATTATCACGTCACAGAGTAAATAATTTCAAGAAATATTCATTAAGTCATTGCCCCGGACAAACCGGAACCAAACAGGTCATACCATCTTAAAGCAGATTCCAAATCCCAAACCTATTCCTGGCGGGTTCAGGAATGAATTCCGAATAAACAATAATTTTTTGTTTGAAGAACAAGTGCCATTTTAAATATAATCATTAAGAATAACTGTTGAAAGAATCGTATCAACCTCAATGACGGCAAATGGCATAATACCAGCCCGAATACATCAATCCGAACAGGATTCAGGATATATGTCCTCTACTTCAGATGAAAAAAAGTTGTACCAGCAGCTCAAGACGCTCTCCAACGCCTTTTTACTACCCTCTACCAGAACTTTAGACCACAAATCAATTTTACGGACGGTTACCAAACATTTTAAGGCATTTACAGAGGCTGATGCATCCGTCCTTATGCTAAATGACAACAATGAAAATCTTACGCCTGTTTATTCTATAGGAATTCCTTTCTCCAGGGTTAAGGGTTCGAACCTTTCATTGTCTACACGATTGAAAGATATTATCTCCCGTCCTGCTTTGGATGCGCGATATGCCTCCTTTATGAACACCCCACTTATCCATAATCGAAAATTTATCGGACTATCCGCCGTATTTAGTATCGAACCGGAAAAATTTCTTACCTTCGAACAGGACAAATACAAAAATCTCCTTCTGACCATACTGGCCAGTTACTTCGCGGTGAGTATTGAAAACGTGACCTTAGTGGATTCCATGAAATCAACGGAGCATTCCGGATTCGACAAGGAACATACCTTCGATTCCGATCAAAAGAAAAAATGGAATATTGATATTCATCCGGTTATCGAGAAAGCAATTTCTTTATTCTCCCATAAACTGGAGGAACAGAACATCCGCCTCATCAGGGAATACGATAAACCACCGCTCCTGGCCAATTGTAATGGCAATCAAATGGAGTTGGTTTTTGTCAATTTAATCAGCAATGCGCTGGACGCCATAGAGTCGCGGGGAAATATCGAGAGGGTGCTATCGGTAAAAACAGAAAGGAAGGATAAATCAATACAGATACATTTAAAGGATACAGGCTGCGGCATTCCTGATGAAAACATGAAAACAATCTTTGCCCCGTTTTTTACTACTAAAGAGGCGGGAAAGGGAACGGGTTTAGGCCTCCCGATATGCCAAAAGATCATTCATGAACACGGTGGAAACATACAAGCCTTCAGCCAGTTGGGAAAGGGTACGACATTTACCATAGAACTTCCGCTGGCCAAAACTATTGATAAAAATCAGCACAGGTAGGAGCCGTCTTAATATCTATGATAATACAAAGAGTTATAATCATTGTCCTGGACAGCGTGGGTGTCGGCGCCATGCCCGATGCGCATTTGTACGGCGACGAAGGCAGCAATACACTGGGAAACATCGCTGATGTTTTGGGCGGATTGGAGTTACCCCACCTGGAAAGTTTGGGATTGGGAAATATTATACCTATCAAAGGCGTCTCTACTTCAATTACCCCTTCGGGTTTTTATGGCAAGATGTCAGAAGTCTCTGCGGGAAAGGACACGACTTCCGGCCACTGGGAAATGATGGGAATCGTAACGGAAAAACCCTTTCCTACCTATCCGCACGGTTTCCCAAAAGAGATTACAGACACCTTTATAAGTAAAATCGGACGATCCATTTTAGGCAATAAACCCGCGTCGGGCACGGAAATCATTCAGGAACTGGGAAAACAACATATCGAGACGGGTTACCCGATAGTATACACCTCCGCCGACAGTGTCTTTCAGATTGCTGCCTGTGAGGATGTCATCCCGATTCC
>JAHFOY010000022.1:19569-29116 GCA_023261485.1 Planctomycetota bacterium | reverse complement strand
TTATTACTGTGGGTGATTTGCTTTGTGTGTTTATACGTATACCAATGCAAGCAATTCATACTTCCGTGCTTGTCTATCTTCCTTGTTGCCGTATCAATAGCATATTACGATTGCCGGACTGATTCCACCCCCGACAATCATATTGAACACATCCTAACCACCAATAAATCCCTGCAACGCATTTCTGGAATAGTTATAAGTCCCCCCATTATATTGGACGAGAATGTATTGAATAAAAAATTGCTTCAAACAAAATCAGGACAAGTTTCTGGAAAATCTGATTACAAAATATCCTTTACAATCCGTGCAGAAGAGATAAAAACTGCTTCAGGGTGGAAGAATATATCAGGCGCTATAAAAGTAAATTTATATCCTTCAAAGCAGGATATTTTTAACACAAATGATATTTTCACTATTTTGAATAAATTAATTTACGGACAGAGGGTAGAACTTTTTGGATATGCATTCCTTCCAAGACCTCCGTCCAATCCGGGAGAATTCGATTACAAAAAATTTTTGCAAAGGCAAATGCCGTCGGTTCGCTGTCTGATGACGGTTGTAAATACAGACAATATAAAGACCATCGGGTCATACCGGAGTAACCCGGTGTATCGTTTCGTATATGCCTTAAATAATATACTAAACAACACTATTTACACACACACGTTTAGTAACAGCGCCCCCTTGATCAGCAGTATGTTGTTGGGAAACAGGGTTGATCTCCCGAACGAAACAACGGACAATTTTATGAAAACAGGCATTATCCACTTTATCGCTATTAGTGGTTTTAATGTAGGGATTGTGGTCTTTACGGTACTTTTACCATTACGCTTATTCGGGATAAATCAAACAGTATTAACATGCATCATCCTGTTTGTCGTTGTCCTCTATGCCTTTTTAACAGGATTGAACCCACCCGTACTTCGCGCGAGCATAATGGCCATCATTTTCTTCTGTGGTTTTCTGGTACGCAGGCAGTGGGATATCACCAGCGGCATTTTCGCGGCTATATTTTTTATCCTTGTCAGGAATCCATCCGATATTTTCAACATCGGATTTCAGCTATCGGTGTTGGCGACAATGGGTATTGTGTATGGAACGTTAAAGATCGAAGGTTGCTTGTTCAAGACTGCCTTGTTTGTAGAGTCGTTACAGGTGAAGGCCGAACGGGGGCGATTCTTTTTCCTGAAAAAATATCTCCGAAAATCCTTCTGTGTTTCCCTTGCCGCATGGCTTGCCACGTTTCCACTTACTGCCTATTATTTCCATCTTTTTACCCCCTTTGTATTCATTGCAAATATCATCGTATTTCCGCTATTCTGGATCATTATTGTCAGCGGCATCGTGTTATTAACGCTGGGAATGATATGTCCGCAGATGGCAACGGTAGCAGCGTGGCTGGCATCAAATACGGATATTGTACTGGAATCGCTTGTTTCAAGACTGGCCTCTATACCATATTCGTATTTTTATGTCATTGGGCCATCATATACAGTGATCATTATTTATTATCTATTCATTCTGTTACTTTTGTATCGTAATTATCTGTCATTAGATCTTAATCGCATTGCAATATGTGGCCTGCTTAGCGCTAATATTTTGATTTATTCAAATATACTCAAATTTCCAAATGGTTCCGCTTCGACAGGCTCAGGACAGGCTTTGATGATTACGTGCTTGGACGTGGGGCATGGTTGTGCCGTATTTATCCAATTCCCCAATGGGAAGAATATTTTGTATGATGTGGGTTCATGGAAGAATTATGATGTAGGAAGATATATCGTGGCTCCGTATTTATGGGGTCGGAAGATTAAAAAGATTGACCTTGTAATACTTTCCCACGAGCACGAAGATCATTGGAATGGCTTATCATCCCTCATTGAACGGTTTTCTGTAAAATCCGCCTTTTCACAATATCACTTTTTTGCGTCATATACAGGTAAAAAAATACTCTCAAGCCTCGACAATAAAGGTATTGACACCGCCGCTCTTTCTTATGGTGAGGCATTAAGCGGGTTTGAACCAGCCGTGGTAAAGATACTGAATCCTCTTTCATTTGCTTCTGATATGACAGCAGCGAATGATAATTCATGTGTTTTAAAGATCGATTACTGTGGGCGTTCCTTACTTCTCTGTGCCGACATTCAGGAAAAGGGGATAGAGTCGATATTGTTAAAACCTTCTGAAATCAGGTCAAATATAATTCAGATACCTCATCATGGCTCACTTATAAATAACCTGGAGGCATTTGTTAATACTGTACGGCCTATGTACGCCTTTATTAATTCAAGTGATGGTATTGTATCCAATAAGACCATCGAGATATTGCAGAATCATAATGTCATAACCTTACAATCACATAAAGCAGGAGCCGTAACATTTACGATAGATAAAGATGGAATAACGTGCACTACCTTTGGTAAATGAAACCTTAAAATGGGGATTTTTACAAATACAATTACTTTGCTTATTTTAATTTATATTGTATAATTGGGTAAAACTTCCATATATACATAGCAGATAAGTATTTACATTGCTTCTTATATAATAAACATATCTTATGTCTCTTCCGATTTGGATACTCACAGGTCCGACGGCCTGCGGTAAGACAGATATAGCCATAAAAATTGCGGAAAATATCGATGCCGAGATCGTTTCGGCTGATTCCATGCTTGTATACCGAGGTATGGACATCTGTACGGAGAAACCGCCTGCTGAAATAAGAAACAAAATTCCGCATCATTTGATAGATATTGTACAACCTTGGGAAGAATATAATGTGGGGCAGTATGTGAAAGATTTCGACTCCGCTATTCACAACATTTATCAGCGGGGCAAACCACTCATTGTCGTTGGCGGTACGGCACTTTATTTAAAGGCAATTGTGGATGGTTTATTTGAAGGTCCACCGGCAGACTGGGAATATCGTGATTACCTGAAGTCAATAGCCAGTGAACGGGGACCGGACTGCTTGCATAAAATGCTTGCCGAGGTAGACCCGGAAACAGCCGATAAATTACATTTCAATGACCAAAAAAGGATTATTCGGGCGCTGGAAGTATTTAAAAAAACTGGTGTGAGCATTTCTTCCTTTCAAACACAATTTGGTCGTAAAAATCCTAAATATGATTGCATAATCGCAGCCATTGAATACGACCGTGAAATTTTATATAAGCGGATAGAAGCGCGTGTAGATCGTATGTTTCAGCGTGGACTAATAGACGAAGTACGTACTTTATTAAATAATCCGTCAGGCTTAAGCAAGCAGGCATCACAAGCGCTTGGATACAAAGAAATCATTGACTTTTTCAACGGAAAGTATACACTTTCAGAGGTTACAGGCGTAATTAAGCTGGGAACACGGAGATTTGCAAAAAGGCAGATGACATGGTTTCGAAGTTTTTCGAATATTTATTGGATTCGTGCATGTACAGATAATGATACAACACAACTTTCAGAAATGGTCCTCGAGTGGTTTATAAAAAATAAACCCTTATTAAAAGAAACTGTATGATAAAACTTCGGCAATTAAGTATTGCTCCCAAAATACGCGGCATCAACATCCGGAAATATTCAAAAGCCGTAAAGCAATATAAAACAAAAACTGCCTGGGGCCTGGATATCGGCGGTTACGCTTTAAAGGCAGTAAAGATTACACAGACATCGGGTGTGTCATTAATTGAAGATATGGATATTATAGAATATCCTGCCCTTAAACCCGATGTAAATTTTCTGCAATCCCCAAGTATTAAAGAAGCTATTCAGGCTTTTCTGTCGAAGCATCCTGTTGCCAAGAACGATAATGTAATAGTATCCATTCCAGGACAATTCGTATTGTCCAGATTTACCACCATTCCTCCTGTAGATAAAAAACAATTGAAAGATATTGTCAGTTATGAAGCTAAACAGCAAATTCCTTTCGATCTCAAAGATATTGTATGGGACTACCAACAATTATCTGAACAAGTTCCGGCGACGGAGGGGATAGAGATTGGGCTTTTTGCCTCCAAAAGAACGACACTTGATCATATATTGACAAATGTAGCGCCACTCAAACCACGGTTGACTGCATTACAGGTTTCATCCCTGGCTATTGCAAACCTTATATTTTTTGACCGACAGGTTGATGTCCCATCCATTATCATAAATATAGAATCCGAAAATACGGATATAATTATCGTTGACGGTGTGCATCTCTGGCATAGAAGCATCACACTTTCGACTGTGGATGCTGATCTTGTAAAAGAAATTCAGAGATCGATGGAATATTACAGATCCTTGACTAAAGAAGAAGTTCTGTTTAAAAACCTTTTATTAATGGGTAACCGTTTTAAAGATCCAAATAACGTGAAATTTATAACTGACAATTTTACGTACGAGGTAAGAGTTCTTAAAACCTTAAATTATCTAAAATCATCAGATAAGATTAATCCTGATTTTTTAAACGAGAATCTTGTGAATATGGGCGTTGCTTTAGGACTTGCAATTCAGGGTCTGGGTGCAGGCAGGATAAATATAAATTTATTACCGCCGGAACAAATCAAAGCGGCTGAAATATCAAGGAAAAAACCCTATGCTATAGCTGCGCTTTGTTGCTTATCCCTGATATTTGTCATTCAATACATCGGATTACATGTTCGAATCAATCATCTTCGTGATTCCACCAATTACCATCAAAATGTATTACAAAACATAAAGGAATTGGAAAAGAAGTATAAAAGCGCTGAAACCCTTGCACAAACGAACAAATCTGCGCTTGATCTGGTTTCTTCTATTGATTCTTCCAGATTTTTTTGGATGGAGGCGTTAGATAAATTATTATCTTTGATACCCCGAAATGTGGCTGTAACCAGTATCAACTCTTCCTGGATAAGCGCAGATTCCCTGCAAACTAAAGATGTGGAGAAACAGACAACTAAGTCAAATTTTTTCCAGGCAAAAAAAACAACCGAACCGGTAAAACCGGGCAGTTCAAAAAAATTACTCCTCATGGGAATCAGGGGAGAAAGCAAGGAACCGCGTATGGGCTTTATAGAAGAAAACGTTTTAAAGCCTATTCAGAAATTAATCCTCTTTGATCAGAAAGTCCCTGCATTCAAAAACGTGGAAATTGTACCGGGTTCGTGCCGTCAGGTAGAGCGTGAAAATGGTCGGGAGGGATGTATTAGCTTTGAGATACGCTGGATTGTAAAGCCGCAGGACGAGATACAATCGGAAACCCAATCGCGTTAATACCCGGGACCTCAACTCCCGTCCTAAAATCTTGAAAAGAGGCGCTGTAAGGGTAATTTATGGATGTTGGTAAAGAATTGAATTTCTCAAAACTCAGGAAAGGCCTGACAGGTTTTTTTACCGGGATACGGGGTTTCTGGATATCCGTTGGTACTATCTTTCTCATCCTCGTAATTCTCTGGTTTGTATTTGTTTTTCCACTTTCAATTAAATATGCCAAGGCTTACAAGTGTCTCGATGATTTAACAACACCGCTTGAAAATTACGCATTAAAGGCAAAAAATGTCTATAACGATAAATGGGTTACATCAAAAACACTGGAAGCCGGCCTGTATGAGAAAGAACTTGAAAAGTGCAAGTCCTTTCTCAAAGAAAAGGATAATAGTTTAGAAGCTGTTTTCCTCATAGATGACCCTATAAAAGGTTTTGTTAAAATCGAGGATGAGGCGCTCTGGAAAAATGAATATGTGAAAAGGGTTTCAGAATTATTGGCAAAATTAGAGGCAAATAATATCACTCTCGGTGAAGGTGCTTTGCCATTTCATGACTGGGGTTCTGATATCCCAACATGGGATGCTATTTCTCCTGTACAAAAAAAATTCTGGATATTAGAAGCATTTATCAACATCGTCTTAAACAATACTGGAATTATAAAACTTGAAAAGATTATGTTTCGTGAATCATCCTTTACATACGATCACTCTCTTGTAAAACTTTACACCGTCATACCTATTACCGTCAAGGTCGAGTTACAGGCGGATCGCATCAAATTCCTGTTACACGAGACTCTTAAATCAGATATTCCATTTGTTATCGAAGGCATCAATATTCTGTGTACTGACAAAAGTTTTAACTCAAGTTCGTCAATGGAGAATGAAAATCCTTTACCTAAAGAGATTGACAATCTCTTACCCAGTTCAATTATTGATGTTACTCTCGATGTGTATGTCATTGATTATACAGCATAAATTATTACCGTTTTATTTCAAAATTCTAAAATGAATATTAAAAATTTTATATTCAAACATATTGAAAAACTGGGTTTCGGCATTGCGATATGTTATCTCATATATACAGCGGTTCATACTTTTATTGTGTTGAATATAGAGGTACAGAGAACAGATACAAAATTATTATCCCTGTCGAACACAATTGAGAGAAAGCTTAAAACAAGTCTTCCTTCCGTTGTCGATACGGAACTAAAAAATGCCGGACAATTGGCGTTGCGTCTAACATCACCACCTCCTGCGAGTCCTTTACCCCGACCGTATATCTTTGGTAAATTTACAAAAGAAAAAACAGTTTCAGACATCACTACCAAAGATTTGTTAAAAAAGCCAGAATTACAAACCACACAGCGTTTAGAGGGTATTGCACCGGGTGAAATAGAGTTTATTTTTAGAGGCGGAACCGCAGATATGGCATTAGTACAGGTCAGAAAATTATATAAAGACAAATGGTGGACAGAAAGCTTCGCTATAGAGAAAGGGGAACCTATCGGTAAAAAGAAAATAATAGGCAAAGAAACTGTAGACTTTGATACCAACTGTAAATTGATAGAGATTGTTCCTCTGGCACAAAAACCGCTTGTTATTAAGAAAACCACGGTTGCTCAGAACGAAAAGGGCGAATTTTTGGGGAGTTCTTTTACGGAAGAAACGCACATGATTTCAGCTTCAAAGATTATGTTTGAGGATAAGAAAGGAGAGTCTTACAATTTGTGGATTGGAGAATCGGTAAAAGTGGGGACTGATACGGTTAGTGTTAATCCGTTAACGAATGTCTCTTCAGCTAACTAAGAGGCATTTTTTTAATTTGATATCAGAAATTATATGAAATCTATTTGTATTCAGTAATTTTCTGCGTTTTCTATGGTTAAGTTTGGCTATACTTTTTTAAAGGGGGTTACATGAAAGGCATATCAACCCTAATCTCAATTTTTATCTTGAGCTTATTCCTGTTACTATTTGCGCCGTATCAGTCTTTGTCACAAAACAAAGATACTTCAGGAGCAGAACCCTCCACGGCAAATAATTATTATCTTAAGACTGCCAGGATATCCATTGAACAAAAAGACTATATTAAGGCCGTTGATGCACTTGAACTGGCTATCCTGTTAGAACCAAATAATGAAGAGGTGCTGGCGTTACTAAAACAATCCAGACAACTTCTGGCGGAAGCAAATAAATCAATTGCGATGCCAGGCAAGACAGGCGGAGCTAATGAAACAAAAACTGCATATCCTGAAAACATATCTCAGTTAATTCAGAACGCATATGCCGCTGTGAAAGAGGAACGATATGACGATGCTACAAAAATTGCGGATTCAATACTTACGATGGATCCTACGAATGAAGAGGCATTGTACATTAAAGGAAAAGTAAATGACATAAAACATAAAAATGATACAGAGCATATAAAAACCATTTATGCGCAGGAAAAATTAAAAAGCCACGAATACCTTAAGGAGGCATCCATTCCCTATCAGGATACCATAAGGTTTCCCAAAAAAGCACAATGGGAAGATGTTTCAAAACGTACACTTCCACAGTTAGATAAAATTGTAGAAGAAAACAAGATAAAAACAGGACAACTCCTGCTGATTCCAAATCCCGCAGAAGGGTCGTTTCCAAAGGTTATTGAAGAAGCCCTGAATACGATCATTTCATTTGAATTTTTAGATACGCCCTTAAGAGACATTGTCATTTTTGTAAGGGAAAAAACAAATATTAATATGATAATCGATTCAGAAGCGGGAAGTGTTCCCATTACATTAAAGCTTAAGGACGTACCATTAAGAACCGCATTAAAGTATATCCTGCCCAAAGGGTATGAATATGTGGTTGAGGGGGATATCATTCATATTTATAAACAAAAAATGGAACTGAGGGTTTATGACGTGAGAGATATATTAATTAATCTGGATGATAAAGAACCGCTTAAATTTGATATTACAGCAGCAGCCACTTCTCAAATGTCCCTGAGTAAAGGTGCAGCGGTTAAAACAAAAGACACATCGGAACGGGTGTTAGACTTAATTGAATTGATTGCTACTACAGTTGAACCATCATCATGGTCATCTCGTGTCAGTGTTATCGGCGCTGCTGAGGGAGGAAGTCAGCGGCGCATTACTACCCCCGGGCAAGGTGAGGGAAGCATTATTGCAAGGATGGGGCAGCCGGGCGATTTGGTGGTAGTTAATAGCAAATATGTTCATAAGCAAATTGAAGATCTGTTGGCTTCTTTAAGGTCTTCACAAAATCTCCAGGTCAGTATTGAAGCCCGTTTTATTACAGTCACAGATAAGTTCATGGAGGATATAGGAAGCAATATAACCAAATTCTTTAGCAGTAAGGCATCCATTGATACAGGGGCGAATACTGACATTAGCGATCTCGTATCTGGCGATGGTCTTCAACTCAACTATTCCATTTTTAATGACTCTATTTTAAAAGGATTCTTACGTGCCGTCCAGGAAAGCAAAGACTCAGAGATTCTTACGTCTCCCCGAATAACGTTATCCAACACTCAGCGGGGGAATATTGCCGTGGTTAAAACCATTAATTATATCCAAAGTACATCTGTTTCTGAGGGAGTCGTGACTCCTGTTATTGGTACGATACCACAAGGTACTACCTTTGATGTAAGGCCTATTGTGAGCGCCGACAGAAAGTACATCTATCTGGAAGTAACCCCTTCTGTATTTGAAGTAGAAGAGATATCATCTTTTACTTTTAGTGGATTATCCACTGACGCCACGGTTGGCGGTGGGGGTGCTGGAACTTCTATCACAGTCCCTCCGGAACAGACAGTACAATTACCCAAAATAAATGTTTCTCAGGTTTCTGTAACAGTTTGTGTGCCGGACAAGGGTACACTTATGATAGGGGGGCTTGGTTCTATCAACAAAGAGAACCTGACAACCGGCATTCCAATATTATCTAAGATACCAGTACTAAAAAGGTTATTTTCTCGTGACCAGAAAACTAACAAAAAATCAAACTTGGTTATCCTTTTAAAACCTACAATTATTATTAAAGAAGAGCAAGAAGCAAATTTCCTAAGTTTATCAAACAAAAAACTCGACACAGCAAATGCAAATAATAATAATAAGAATTAGTGCCGATCTACTACGGGCAGGCTAATAAGTACGTTAATTATAGAACCAGGAGGTATTACTATGCGCAAAATATATAGTACAAATACAATCTTGCTCATTTTTATTTCTTTATTACTCGCTGTACTAATCTTCAAGAATTCGGCAAATTATGTTATTGCACAAGGAGATGGAAATGCACGACAAGTCTTTGGTTTG
>JAHFOY010000022.1:7941-19559 GCA_023261485.1 Planctomycetota bacterium | reverse complement strand
TGGTTTGGTGGGAGAACGGCAGGGCAACAGACAGCCGCTTTACTTAGTGGATACCGAAGAGCAGGTCATTATGGTCTATGAATATTTTCAAGGAGGTGGATTAGGACTTGTGGCTGCCCGAAATTATAAATACGATAGAAAGCTGCAAGAACACGGAAGACCTTATGGCCTTTCCATCGAAGATGTAAAGGCTATGCTCTTAAAGACACAAACAAAATAACGTGAGCAAAATTTCGCTACAGTTCTTTGTGATTGTTCGATTTTGAAGCAACTTGCAGGAGTCGTGTCTTAAGTTCTGCAAACGGGAAATTTTTACCGGGACAAGCTGTTGCCTTCTGGTGTATATCTTTGTGCTCTAATATATTGGATGAAGGAATATTGTATTTTCTGGAAAGATATTGTACAAGATTAACCAATGATTCAAATTGGTTGTCAGTTGGAGCTCCTCCATTTTCAAAGTCTCCTACCAGGCAAATACCAATTGCCACACGGTTACAGTTCATATTTGCCGTATGTGCGCCGTGAATTTGTTTTTTCCACCGATTACCAACCTCAACTTCGCCATCACCTGAAAACGACCCATTTCCAATTACGAAATGATAGGCTAAACCGTATTCCCACCCTCTCGTTTTCTTATGGTAATAATCAAATCGAGCGGCATTACCCTTTGCTGTAGCACTGTGATGAATAACAATATATTCCCATTGTCTTTCTTTTGTATCAGGGCGGCAAAGTTGATCTAGATTTGACATACAAGATGCGCTTTCATGCCTTTCGGGTTTTTCAATCTTCGTATTCTTAAAAAATGGCAAGGAAATAAACAGGCCGGAAGCAATTACAATCATGGATAACGAAAGACATCTAATAATTCCTTCATGTTTATTCATATTTTTATTAAGAAAATACATTTTCTGCGCTCCTTTGTAATCTACGATAAGATTTTTCTATTACTGAATACAGTTTCAACATAGTCCCTCTGTAAATATTCAAAACACTAATCACGAAATGGGCAGTAGAACCATTTCCTACCACAAGTTAATTAAAAGTTAACCAGCCGCGAGAGAATAGCTTATGATTATTTTTTATCAGTCAGCATTTTTTTGCAAAATTTTGCTAAAGTATTTCTGCTATCTGCCGATAATATAAATTAAGCTTTAGCGACTTTAGCTACAGGGCGAACAGAAGCAACACAGGAAAAAATCTGTGATATCTGTATCTAAATTGAGATTCCTTGTACATCAAGCTAAAAAATAGCTTCATTACGAATGGTTTCTTGTCTGGATTAGCAATTACGAATAGGTATTGCTATAAAGCCCCATTGTAAGGTAAGCAACGGAAAGAATATAACTGGCAAGTTATGGGACTTTGCGGACTCTTAGGTATCTGTTTAGGCGGTATTACTGTTTAAAAAACCAACAAGTTCTACTTAATCTGACTTGTTAATTAGTGTATTTTAACTAATAAGAAAATAGTAAACTAAATTAGTATTTGTAAGGCTGTATCCCTATCAATAAGGTCAGACACTTTAACCATATTATAAATATAAATTCTATATTGTCAATAATTAAATTACTGGATTGACACCTTGAAACTCTATTGAAGAATACAAATTGTTAATCGGTGGATGTCTTAATTCTTAGTTTATTGATGGCTTCCGTTATTTCTTTTGCTATTGTTTGCTTGGGGTCTAATCTTAACGTTTCGTTCAGATGGAATAAAGCATTGGAAGGGCTATTTAAGTAATTCGCATAAATAACGCCAAGCATCTTATGGGCTTGTGGGTTATTCGGTTTATATTGAATTGATTGATTAAAGACATCTACAGCTTCACTATATCTTCCTTTTCCGTAGAAGGCATTTCCGAGGTAGTAGTATATTTCTGCATCTGCAGGATTATACTTAGTGGCCTCTTTTAACTCAGCGATGGCTTCATCCCAAAAACTTTTTGAAATATAGGCATTTCCCAAGTTACAGTGAGCGTTGCTATCTTTAGGATCGTATTTTAAGGCTAACTTGAGTTCAATAATTGCATTATCCGTTAATCCATTTGTAAGATATATCCCTGCCAGATTATTATGCACATCCGCATTGTCGAATCCCAATGCTACTGCTTTGTTCAGTTCATTAATAGCTTTATCAAGGTCACCCTTTTTTGCATGAGCGATACCAAGGTTGTTATGCACATTTGCGAGTTTTGGGTCAAGCCGAATTGCAGTTTCAAATTCATCTATAGCCTTTTCAAGGTGTCCTATATTGGTATAAATAATTCCCAGGTTATTATGACTATCGGTGACAGTAGCGTCTAACTCGATTGCCGTTTTGTATTCAAGCAGGGCATCATTAAAATTTCCCATTTCTTTGTAAGTATTTCCCAGGAGATTATGGGTAGAAGGTATTTTTGAATTTATTTTTATTGCCTTTGTAAATTCCCCAATGGCCTCCCGGTAAAGTTTTGTTTCATGATAAGCAAGTCCAAGATTATTATAGTAATAGGGATTAAAAGGATTGCATTGGATTGCTTTCTTGTATAGTTCGATAGCCTTGTCTAGGAGGTGTCTCTTTTTGTATATACTGCCAATATTGTTATAGGCATCTGCGTAATAAGGATTGTGCTGTATCGCCTCTTGATATTCCTTGGCAGCGGCGTCTAACATGTCTTTTCTTTCATAGGCATTTCCCAGATTATAGTGTGCCTCTGTATCCCGAGGGTTGATTTCTAAAGTCTTTTTGTACTCGAACTCGGCATAGTCATAAAACCCTTTTGCGCTATGTACCACTCCTATATTATGATGTGCCCTGGCGCTGTTAGGTTCACGATTTGAGGTTGAATACCACAAGGCGAGTTCGTCACGCCATAGCCCATTCCGGTAAATACACAGAGCGCCTAAGATTATTATAACAATCGAAAAACATATCGTGGCTAAGGGTTTTTTAAAATTAATTTTTTGAACCAAGATGCCGATAATTACAGAGAATCCCATGATAGGTATATAGATATATCTCTCTGCCATAATATTTCCTATGGGAATGATATTCGACACAGGCAGAAGCGCAACGAAGAACCACAAGGTAAAGAACCAGTATTGTTTGTTATTTTTACACATCTGAATTGCAATGATAATTACAGTCGTTACTAAAAATACTGAAATTATAAAAGAAATGACACCTGTCGTTACTGGTGGAACCACGTAGTCTGCATTAAGATTAAAAGGGAGAAACAAGAGCTTTATATACGATGCAAGGACTTTAATCATGACAAATAAACTTTGCCTGGTTTGATCTAACCTGATGTATACATGTCGAAATACCACGAACTGGATAAACAGATAAAAACCGGTTATACAAAAATATCCGATGTAGATACTTTTTAATCTTTTTATGAGTGTTTGGAGAGAATTACCAGATGACAAATAAAATATATCGAATAGTACCAACAGAATAGGTAAAGTAATCGCCATTTCTTTAGAAAAGAGAGATAAGAGGTATGAGCAAAGAGAACCAGAGTAATACAGTATGAATTTAATCCCGCGTGAAGATTGTTCGTTAATATTCAGGAACAAGATAAAGGCAATTAAGAAAAAGAGCGCTGCAAGGAGGTCTTCACGGTAGCTAATGGAGTTTACCGTTTCTGTGAGAATTGGGTGGGTGGTAAACAATAATGTTGAGAAAAAGGCTAGCGTGTTTGATTTTGTGACTCGTTTAAGAAAAACATAAAATAGCAAGGTATTTGCCGTTTGAAGAAGGAGATTTGTGATGTGAAAACCTCCGGGATTTGCTTCCCAGAGTGAATAGTCAATAAAATACGATAATGTGACAAGCGGACGATAACTCAGTTCGCCGGATAGTATGAAGTAATTGAATGAAAAAAGGGTATGGAAATTCTTCCAGTTTTTAATAAGGTTATTATTGACGATTGTTACAGAGTCATCGTAAACAAAGGCATTGCCCAATGTATTACAAAAAACAATAATCGATATTATGGACAGAATGATATAAGGGGCTATACCCACTAGGCGTTTATTCATGGTCAAAAATTTCTGATTATTGAGGTTAAAAATGGTATTCTTTAAAAATTGCTACAAATCTTCAATAAACTTTGATAGCATATCTACCTGCAAAAATGCTGTCTTTACGTCTTTTGGAGGAAATTTTGTCAACCAATAGGTTATGCGAGTCAAATAGATTGTTATGATTTTCGGTAGGCTATTAACAGCTATAGGCCATTTAAGAGCTTGTGCTATTTCCAACAAATGAAGTGATAAGTAATCCCGTCTTTTGTTGATTTGACGGAAGTGACCCTCGTCGTTGTTATCCTTACCAAAAATTGTGTCTCTAAGTCTTTTTGCGTCTTTTGGGCAATAAGCTGGTAGGATGTCTTTGCACTCGATATTAAGAATAATGTTTTTCCCTGGGTAAAACGCAAGGACATCATAATCTCCAAGATCTAATGGATGATTATTTTCGTTGTCTAATTTATGTAACTCTGCATTAAGTCTTGCATAAGGCGTATATCTCTTTATGATTTCAAATGCCTTAACTTCCAATGCGTCCTCAATGAATTTTTTCTCAGACCTAAGTACTTCTTTTATTGTAGGACTTTGTAAATCGGTAGGCAATGCCCCATATGAAAGTTTTCCTGACCATATGGTACCTGATTTCGAAGTTGAATGCGGTCCCCAATAATATTTATTATTAATAATTATGAGGGGTTTCAGGTTGTATCGTGCATAACGTTTTTTGTATTCCCAGACTGGCAAATCTGGACAAGCTTCTTCTTGACCGACCAAGTGGACAACATCGTAGCTTCTAAGAGTGAGAAAATTGAGTATTGGATAAATTTCTTCTTGGCTAATTCCTTTAATAGTTTGCTTACAAATTTCCTTAATTTCATCGGCACTTGCAGAATAAAATGGGCTTATAGCGATACCTGATTTACACCCTGTCCAACGAGATAGAATTTGAAGGACATTGATCATATTTCTAAAACTGAACCCAAAGTCTTGTTTGAATGCATTATCTAATGTATCTAATAAATCATCAAATGACCTTGGAGAATATACTCTATCAGTTGGATTTCCAATAAGTCCCAATTTTATCTTTGCAGCTTCTTCTGCAAATTCCTTTTCTTTTACGGACGAGTCATTCTTATGTACAACTTCAACCAAAAAATTTCTATCTACTTTCATTCCAAGAGGATGAATTCCATAGTGAAGAGAATCACTCGCAGAGTAGAAAATATGTAGCCAATCAATTAAAGCAATCAAATATTGGAATTGCTCTTTGTCTAAAACCATATCTTTATGAGGCTGTAATTGAACAAACTTCTCAATTAAATACCTATAGTTTTTATGCATTATTATGTAGTCAGATTCTTGCCTTGCATAGTTCTCCTCTCGTTTGTAATCAACGTCATGTTCAAGAGAACGTTTTATTGTAAAACTTGTATGGACGTACTGGTCATCAAGGGCATCAATTCGTGTTAGCAGATAAGGAACGACTTTTTTGAAATCATACTCCTCAACTTCAGAATTTATTTCTGTAACTATCGCTTTTATCAATTCATTTAATTTTATTTTCGCGTCCTCAAGAGTGTAATATCCTTCAGCTAAATTACATTTCTTTGCAAGCTCAGCTATTTTTTTCTTGGCCTTTTTAAAGTGGCAAAGCGTAGGTTCGTGAGTATTTACAAGTTCTGGAAACGATACTTTTTTGTCTACCATAAGCATTTTAAATCGAGGTCTCCCCGCTTTCTGCGCTTCTATATTATTTCTAATGGGTATCACATTGGGGTCTGGTACAATCGCATTTAGCTGAGTAATCACTTCGAGTAAAAGGTCAATTTCAAGTGACCGATCCCTAGCTGCTGTAAATGCATCTGCTAGTGATTTATCGTCAAATACAATTCTAATTCCATATGCATTAAGTTTCGTTGATAGATAATCACTACACCAGTATTTCCCCTTAGGATTAAGATGTTTTAAATGCTTAAAATCATCATTGCCTGAAATAAGCGATAAGGGGAAAAAGAGCACTTTAAATTGATCGTAAATTTGAAAGAACTTATGTTTTTCAATTAAAGCTGCGTTGCCAGAAATGGCGTCTTCAAGGCATTCCATTAAGAGGTTTGCTAATTGCATCTGTTTATAAGACATTTTGTCGAAAGGTGAGTTTATGAATACATGGGTTGAACCAACTCGACAATACAATGCACACCCAAAATAACCTCTTGATTCTAACCTTATCCTGCTTTCAGTTTCTTTTGTAACTTTCCAGCTACGTGGATGATCAAAAAAGTGTTTTTTGGGATAGAGTTCCCAAAACTTTGAGAGGGTTTCATATCTCATATTTGAACCCCAATGCGGATCAATTGATATGAAATCGTATTCAAGCGCACCTTCAACTAAAACACCACGAGAGCTTTTGAAAGAACCAAATATATCCAATAGGCTTATGATAGGTGTTTTTATGCGATCCTCGTATTCCTCAAGATATTCTATAAATGATGCCAGCATATCAGAATTCTCTAGTTCATCTATGATACCTAAAAAATGATCCATAAATATAAAAGTTCCATGAAGCGTTTTAGGAATTGATATTGAGAGGTTTTCTGTTGATACTTGCGGAATTACAACAAATAGAATTGGATTTAATGTCTTTTCATTTGGATCGGTCTGATATTGAACATTTTGTCTATTAAGGTGAAGAGCTAAGGTAACTGGTGGTATGCTGATGAGGCCTATTGCTTCTTTAAGTTTTGGAGCAATCTTGTTCAGTTCTTCTTCTGTATTTTTCTTTGAGTAATGAGGGTTTGTAACATATATCAAGATAAGTTTATCCTTTGATATGAATGCAGTAGAAAACAAAATTTCATGAAGTTTGCCTTCTGATGTAACAGCGCTAACAAGAGGATGTAAAAAGGTACTGTTTATCCTTGCTTTGATATATCGATGCAATTCAGCATTAATGCGCATTGAATAGGACATACCATTATGGATAACTTTATCATGATTTTCTTCAAATATCTTCGACCAAGAATCGAAAAGTATAGAAGAATAACGCCTTGGGAGGAAAGGAAAATATTGATCATTGTGTGAAATAAAAAAAGCGGGGAGTATTTTCATGTGAAAAATCATGTCTTGGAAAATGTCCCATTTTAAATGTTCTCGTGGCCAGTCTCCTAATTGAATGCTATAATTTTTTAAGAAAGATTCACTAAAATTATATTGAGGCTTATAGTTAATATAGAATTTGACTGCATTTTCCCAAAACTTTTGTTGAGGAATTTCTACGTAGCCTGGGGATATCTCTGGAAGTGATTCAGAGGTTGGGTGGCAAGGAATTCCAGAAATTATGTCATCTTGCAACTGAAGACAATTTTCCAGTTCTTCGGTAGGTGACCTGTTAGCACAATTATAATACTCACTTTCAAATGGCAAATAAAGCATTTGATATAGTGTTAAATAATCGTAAACATTCGATAATTCACTTCCATAAAATATTTTAAAATTCCTTTCCTCGTGATGAAATTTTATCTCCCCCCAATCAGCTTCAGGAACGAAATCTTCAAGCATTTCAAACGAAGGTAATAAAGAATATATCTCTTGTAAAAAATTTTTAAAATCGTCATAGGAAGCAATTGTTTTGGAATTAGAATAATCTTCAGGTTTTAATGTTGCAAATATGTATAATAGAAGCTGATGTTTTATAGGACTCGCAACATTAGGAAGCCATAGGCTTGATGTGAACAGTGATATTGCGATGTCCAGAATATTGTACTTACCAAAAACCTTTGAAATGGCTTTGACTGAAGAATCAAATGTCATATCAAAGTCCTTCATTCTTGATGCATAGATTTCAGCAAACATCTTTTTACAACCTTCCTTATGTTGTTCTATTTTTTTCTTTTTAGCTTTCTTCATAGTCTTTAAAAGGTGGCTTGTTACTCAATAACAATTTGTAATAAACCTTTCTATGAACTATTATGGTATTCGCTCAGCAGATGTTAGTTTGTTTATAGTTTTTTTCATTTCTTCTGCCTGTTTGTGATTGGGGTTGAGACGTAAGGCCTCTTTGATGTGGGTTAATGCCTTTTCCTTATCGTGAAAATGGTTCAGATATAGAACTCCCAGGCTGATGTGGACGTCGGCATTTGTGGGGTCTAATTTATAAGCCTCCAGAAGTTTATTGTAGGCCTCGTTCATTTGTCCTTTTTTAAAGTAAACTACGGCTATGTTATAGTGTGCAAGGGCAAAATTCCTTCGTATTTTTACCGCCTTCTCTACCTCAGAAAGCGCCTCGTCCAGCCTTCCCATGTCTATTAAGGCGCTCCCCAGGTTGTTGTGTGCGTCTGCATAATAAGGATTAACCTTCAATGCTTCAATATACTCATTAACTGCCGCATTCAACATTCCTTTTCTTTTGTAAAGGATACCAAGGTTATTGTGTGCTTCAGGGTATTCATTCCTTAAATGGATTGCTACTCTGAGTTCCTCAATCGCCGCATCACTGAAACCCTTTAAGGCATAAGCAGCGCCTAGATTGCAATGTGCCTTGGGTTGATCATACCTTATTTTTATGGAATCTTTAAATGCCTGAATGGCCGCATCGTTTAGACCATTCTGATAATAGAAGAATCCCAGGTTGTTATATACCCTGAAACTTCCCGGAGAACGGCGTATAGTCTCCATGCTAAACGTGTATTCATTTAACCATATCCTGTTTCTGCTTACCGTTTCCCAGATGAATAAGAGGCAGACAACGGCGATTGCTCCGATGCGCAATAGTTTGTATGTCTTATATTCGGAAATTCTATGGGTCAATATTGAACCAAATAGCATCGTGAATCCTATGCCGGGAATATAAAGATACCGCTCAGCCATGATGTTATTTATCGGGATAATGTTTAATACAGGTAAAAGTGTTATGAAAAACCAAATAGTTGAAAAAGCCCATATACTCGAAAGACGGCATTTCTTTACTAACAGAATAGCGGTGATTGCTAATAACATAATACTTACAATAAAAGCAACATCGGCAGGAGAGTAAGTAAGGGGGGTAAGATAATCTGCGTTAAGCGGGGCGGGAATAAACAACAGCTTTAAATAATAACCAAGCACCTTTATCATCATGATTAAATTTACAAAAATACTATTGCCTGGATATGTTACTGATTCGCCGGGATTATGGAATAAATAGAATCGTAAAAACAGATAAAAACCGCCGATGACAATGTAACCTGCATAATTTGTTACCAATCGTTTTATACGATTGCTGTAGTTTGAGATATGATTTCTATGAAAGAGGAGGTCGCAGGAGAGGATCAGGAAGGGGAGTACTATCGCCGTTTCCTTCGATAGCATAGCTAAAAGATACGCAAGTAACGAAAGCGGATACCAGATAATAAAAAAACTTCTGTTCGTACTCTTGTTGTACTTAATAAACAGGATAAAGGCTGCAAGCAGAAAGGTGGCGGATAAAAGGTCCTCTCTATAGCTAACCGCATTTATAGCTTCTGCAAAAATGGGGTGTGTTGAAAAAAGCAGGCAGGAGATGAAGGCTGAGACATGATTCTTAAAAAGATGATATACCGCGAGATAGACAAGGTAACCATTGAAGGTGTGAATTATTAAATTGGTAAGATGGTAACCACACGGTCGTAATTGCCAGATAGCATAATCCACAAAATAGGAGAGGGTGACAATGGGACGGTAAGTTAGTTCGTTGGAAATTGCAAAGTATTTCTGACTGAAAAATGCAGAAAGATACCTCCATTCCCGAATGAAATGATTGTTGGTTACTGTAAGGTAATCGTCGTAAACAAAGGTATTTCCCAGGGAATTCAGGTAAATCAAGACGGGTAATACCGTGATGAGTGAGAATAATATTATGCGTGTCTTCTTGTTCAACGTCTTCGAATTTTTTAAAAATAAGAATTTACCACAAAGAACTCGGAGAAATAGATCATGAATTTCCCGGCGCAACGTAACCCAACCAAAAATAAGTGGCGAGTGACGTGTGACGTTTCTTCCGACACTTGCCATCCGTCACACGTCACTATTCGGGAATCTTGTTAAACTCAGTATTGTAAGGTTGGGTTGAGGCACGAAACCCAACAAACCATGGCTATTCACTTAACCTTCACCGTTATTTTCTTTTCCAGGCTATCTACAGAAAAAGTAACCTTTGCTTTACCCTTTTTGATACCGGTGAATGTAAATTTTGCCTCGCCATTTTCGTTGGTATTTACACTTTCTTCAGAGACGGAAACCTTCTTTCTGCCGGATTTATCTATCTTTACATTTACTGTTGCACCTTCTACCAGACAACCGTCTTCCCCTTTCACGGTGACAGTAACATCCTTACTCTTATCCACTTTAATGGCCAGCTTGCCCGAAGATACCGATATAGTCTTCGCTTCGCATTCCTCCTGATTTGTGGCATACTTAAGGTCTCCGTTAGTCCAATCGTAATAGCTGATGTGTACCGTGCCTGAAGTGTCTGCCGCAATGGAAGAATATTCGCCTACATCTGCAGTACTATCTACGGTTGTCGTTGTCCAAGCGCCAGATGCATTAGTAGCATATTTGAGATCGTAGTTATTATTGTCATAATAACTGATGTGGGCATTGCCTGAAGTGTCGAGTGCTATTGATGGCTGCCAGCCTACATCTCCATCGCTGTCTATGATTGACGTTGTCCACGTGCCGGAGGCGTTGGTGGCATACTTGAGGTCATAATTCGTAATATCATAATAGCTGATGTGAGCCTTGTTTGATGTATCAAGCGCCAGAGAGGAAGTAATGCCCGCGTCTCCACTATTGTCAACGGTTGTTGTTACCCACGAGCCGGAATCATTTGTGGCATACTTGAGGTCAGCGTTGGTACCGTCATAATAGCTGATGTAAGCCTTGCCTGAAGTATTGAGTGCAATGGAAGTATATTCGCCAACATCCCCATCGCTTTCTATAGTTGCCGTTACCCATGCACCGGAGGCATTGGTGGCATACTTGAGATCGGCGTTAGTGCTGTCGTAATAACTGATGTACGCCTTGCCTGACGTGTCAAGCGCCAGGGAGGCATACTTGCCAACATCTCCATTACTGTCCACCGTTGTCGCTATCCATGCACCGGAAGCATTCGTTGCATACTTGAGGTCTTTGTTACCCCAATCGTAGTAGCTGGTGTGTATATTACCCGATGAGTCGATCTTCATGGAGGTATACAAGCCTACCAGTCCAGTGCTGTCTATGGTTGATGTTGTCCACGTGCCCGAGGCATTAGTGTCATATCTGATGTCTGCATTAATACCATCATAAAAGCTGATGTATGTCTTGCCTGATGTATCAAGCGCTACGGAAGTATACTCGCCTACCTGCCCACCACTATCTATGGTTGATGTCGCCCATGAGCCGGAAGCGTTGATAGCATACTTGAGGTCTCCATTACCCCTATCATAGTAACTGACGTGTATCTTATTTGAAGTGTCTATTGCTATGGAGGTATATAAGCCTGTCCACCCTTCGCTGTCTACGGTTGTTGCTACCCACGAGCCTGATGCATTAGTGGCATACTTGAGGTCTTCATTGGTAAAATCGTAATAGCTGATGTGTGCCTTGCCT
>JAHFOY010000022.1:0-7931 GCA_023261485.1 Planctomycetota bacterium | reverse complement strand
TATAGAAGTGTATCGACCGACGTCCTGATCGCTGTCAACGGTTGTCGTTGCCCATGAGCCAGAGACGTTGGTGGCATATTTGAGGTCTGCGTTAGTGTCATCGAGATAACTGATATGCACCTTGCCGGATGTATCGAGCGCTATGGACGTACTCTCGCCAACGTTTCCGTTGTTGTCAACGGTCGTCGTTGTCCATGAGCCAGATGCATTGGTGGCATATTTGAGGTCTTCGTTGGTAGCATCGTAATAGCTGATGTGTATCTTGCCTGAGGTATCAAGTGCCAAGGAGGTGTACCAGCCTACCGTTTCACTGCTATCCACGGTAGTTGTTACCCACGAACCGGAGGCATTGGTGGCATATTTGAGGTTTCTGTTGGTAACATCATAATAACTGATGTGTAACTTGCCGGATGCATCAAGCGCAATGGAAGTATCCCAGCCTCCGCCACTGTCCACTACCGTTGTTACCCATGAACCTGTGGCATTGGTGGCATACTTGAGGTCTGTATTCGTATCATCAAAATAGCTGATGTGTGCTGCGCCTGATGGGTCGACGACTATGGAGGTATACTCGCCTACTCCATAGGATGAATCTACCGTCTCATTTTGCCATGTGCTGCCGTCATAATATGCGTAGTAAAGATTTTTACCGCCGTAGGCAATATGGGGATTGCCGTCAGTGTCAACAGCGATTGTCCTTGAATAAAAATCATGGAAATATTTTGGACTAACATCCACGCGCTCAGTCTTCCATGTATCCGCAAAGCCGTTTGTAACGAGCAGAACAAAAATAAAGCTGACAAGCGTTAGAAATATGCCTGACAAACGTTTTGTATTAATCATAATTTCCCCTTTCTTTTTTATGCACCGAAACATTATGTATGGGCAGGTTTCAAACCTGCCCCTGCGCCGGTTCATGCTTGTAGAGCGAAGAGGCTCTTCGCTCTACGTTGAATGTACAGGAATTTCAAACCGCCTATGTAGTGGCAAGGCGCGCCTTGCCACTACTCGATTAAAAGTCGTCGAAGGCCTAATTTAAGTATTATCTTCCAGTTTCAGTGCTATTCCGTGAATTTCTGTGGCGAATTGCAGTAAAAACAGATAAAGGAATCAGAATTACCATACTAGTCAGGGTAATAATCATGCCAATAGTAAAGGATTTTGGCTCGTAAACAAATTTAACGATATGTTCGCCTTTTTCGAGAAAGACGGATCGTAGAATATAGTCCGTCTTGAAAACCCGACTCTTTTTTCCGTCAACATAAGCATTCCAGCCCGGATAAAACGTATCTCCCAGGACAAGATACCCATCGTCCAGTAAAGTTGCCTTTATTGTAACTCTGTTTGGTGAATATTCAAGAAAAGTTGGGATTGGTTCTTGTTGCAAGCTGAGATGAGCTATATTTTTTACCAGCATAGATGGTTCTTCCAGAATTATATATTTTAAGGGGTTAAATTCACGGCTGGAGAGTTCTTTAAAAATGGCATCTCTTCCCTGTAAAGTTTTAGATTCATGAACGATAAAAGCGCGCGGTAATGCCGTTGTATTTTGTACAAGAGTATATTTTGAATTTTTAGATACTAGTTTAATAGCAGGGTGACATTCTATACTTCCTCCAGGGGAGAGGAAGATATATTTTAAATTGAGCAGATTTGTCAATTTTGAGATATGAGTAACCTCCATAAGAATGCGTAATTTCTCTAAAGGGTTGCCTTCAGATAGGTTCATAAATTCACTGTATTCTTTGATAACGTTTGCTTCGTATCCCCCAATATTGGCAATATTGTGAACCATACTATGGTTTGGTCCGGTAAATCCTGCAGTGGTAATACGGAATGGTTCCGGATCGTTTTTTAACAGCGTAAGCGTTTCTTCATCCCACATATACTTTTTAGAGTCAAATGTTACTATATACTGATTTCCGAAAAACCAGAGATCTCCAATTATTAAAGCCGTAGTTATGAGAACTATACGATGTCTTTTTAAACTTCTCTCGATCCACAAACTGACAATAAGCAAACTTAATATAGAAAGTATTATGAATTTTACAACGCCCGTTGTAGTAACCTTAAAGGTCGCACTTAAAAATTCTGGATTTTTTAAATTTTCCAAATTAAATAATGAAGCCTTTGGACCGCCCAGTAAATAAACCTTGTTGATTATATAGTGCCATTTTCCAAACCCCATCCTGAACAAAAAGAAGATAAGAAGAAATAGGCTCATCGCAGCAATAATGCCTGCTGCAAAACGCAGAAACCTGGATGCTGTTTTTTTGCTTATAAGATGATTTCTCAAATATTCTGCACCAATACCTGAAAGTATAGACAGGGAAAAGGCAACTATGAATATGAATTTTGAATTTCCACGAAACAGGTTAAATCCGGGGACAAAGGTATAAAGAATTTTAAAAAGCGGCGTGAATTTCCCCAGTGCAAGAATGGAAGATATTAAAGCCATAACTAGGAAGGTTTTTGTGAATTTATTTCTATAATAAAACGAGGCAAGTGCACATAATATTAGGGGAAGAATTCCAACGTATAGAGACATTTCCCAGAGTAAATAACGTCCCCAATACGGTGTTTTTGTTATATTACCAAAAAATTCGGGAATAAATAATGTGATGAAATTTTCAGGTGGAAAAGAAAAGTGACCTACCCACTCGTATGAAAGTGTATGACGGACAGAGTGTTTAGCCATCTCAAACGCAGGCAATATTTGAATGGTTGAAAGCAAACATCCAACAGCATATATAATCAAAAACCCCGATATGCAATATCCGGCAGTTTTCCAATCTTTCCGATTATTAAATTCCTGGATAATTCGTATTACAAAGTACATAAATACAGCAATGGCAGTATAAAAAGAATATTGGGGTTGACCTGCCAGTATATTAAATGCAACTGCAACTCCACCAAGTATTGCATATAGAAAATATTTGGTACTGATAAAAATCTCTGAAAGTAAAAGAATAAGCGGTAACCACATTATAGTGTTGAGAATGGTTAGATGTCCTGCATATACGTGAAATATTTGTGGTGCACAGAACATAAATACAATAGACGAAACCATACAACTTGAACGAGAAAACCCGTTTGAATACAATTGCGGATTTTGAATCGCTGATTGTGGATTTAACTTTGTAAATCTGAGATAGAGATAGGTAAATACACCTGATAGGAATACATGCAGGATGATACTATAATTTATGGCTGTGTGAATAGGTAATATAAGGAATATCAAATTGAGTGGATAAAATATAGCGGATTGTGCTCCCGCAATAAAGGGTATTCCACAACAAGAGTAGGGATTCCAGAGAGGAAGTATTCCCTTTGACAGGGTATTAAAGCCAAAATATCTCCAGCAAAAGTATTGGTTGCGCATATCATGATTTTCGTCACCCAGAATACGGTAATCCGTAGGTATAATAACACTGTAGAAATATGCCAGGGAAAGAAGAAATAAAATTAGTATAGCAAGCCAATCGTTTTTTGACCAAACCTTTGACTGGCTTGAAACTGGATTTAAAGGGCAAGTATTGTAATAGTTTTTACCCTGTAACATTTTTAATACATTTTTCGTTTATCACAGGAATGAATTAAGCAACATGTGGATTTGAGATGCAAGACATACTTTCATGTTGTATTCAATAAGTAAAATAACTGACGGTGTGAATATGTGAGTCTTGTTATTCAATGTTTTCTAATCTCTGATAATTTCCGGGTTTTTACAATAAGCTGTCTTGTTACAAAATATAGATAAAGGAATCAGAATAACCATACTGGTCAGGGTAATAATCATGCCAATAGTAAAGGATTTCGGTTCATAAACAAATTTTACAACGTGATCTCCTTTTTCGAGAAAGACGGATCGTAGAATATAGTCCGTCTTGAAGACCCGGCTTTTCTTCCCAGCAACATAAGCATTCCAGCCCGGATAAAACGTATCTCCCAGGACAAGATATCCATCCTCGAACAGCGTTGCCCTTATTGTAACTCTGTTTGGTGAATATTCAATGATGGTTGGACTGGGTTCTTGCAGATAATTCTCGCTATCTATATTCCTGGTGAAACTGGAGGGTTCTTCCAGAATAACGTATTTTAAGGGATCAAATTCACTGCTGGCAAGGTCTTTGAAAATTGCATCTCTACCTTGCAGGGTTTTGGCATCATGAACGATAAAGGTGCGCGGCAGCGCCTGCGTGTTATCAAAAAGGGCATATTTCGAGTCATTATATACCAGTTTAATAGATGGGTGTTGTATTCTTACGTTAGCGGGAAGTAGTATATATTTTAAGTTAAGCAGATTGGTCAGTTTTGAAATTTGCCTGACCTCCATAACAATGCGTGGCTCTTCTAGTGGCTTACCATCCGAAAGGTTGATAAATTCGCTGTATTCCTTGATGACGTTTGCATCGTATCCCCCGATATTAGAGATGTCATGTGCCATGCCCTGGTTTAGCTCAAAATGACCAACGGTCGTGATACGAGCCGCTTCTGGGTTGTTTTTCAATACACCGAGCATTTCCTTGTTCCAAAAACACTGTCTGGAATCGAAGGTTACCATGTATTGGTTTCCAAAAAACCAGAGGTCTCCGAAAATCAAGGCTAGGGTGATAGGGATTAAAATCTGTCTTTTTAGCCTGCCGGTTAGCCATAAGCCAATGACAAGCAAACTTATTATTATAAGAATTATGAATTTTACAGCGCTCTTTGTGGCAATAGCAAAAGTCGAACGTAAAAACACGGAATCATTCAAACTCGGCAATGTGGTGTATCGGTCACCCAGCAAACAAATTTTGTTTATAATGCCATGCCATGTTCCATATCCTGCCCCGAGCAAAAAGAAGATTAAAAGAAACAGGCTTATTACAGCAGAAATGCCTAAGGTAATATAAAGAAATGCAGATATCTTTTTTTTGGTAAAAATACTATCTCTCAGGTATTCTGCCCCAAAACCTGAAAGGACAGAAAGGGAAAATGCCACAATAAAAATAAATTTGGAGTTCCCCCGAAACATATTGAATCCAGGCGCAATGGTATAAAGAATTTTAAAGAGCGGCGTAAACTTGCCCAGCGCAAGGATTGTGGTGATTAACGCCATAATGAGAAAGGTCTTTGTGAATGTGTTTCTGTTATAAAATGAGGCAATTGCGCATAGCATCAAGGGAAGGATACCGACATACAGGGACATCTCCCATAGGTAGTATCGGCCCCAGTACGGTGTTTTTAGCGAGTCTCCAAGGAATTCAGGGATGAAAAGGGTAATAAAATTTTCTGGTGCAAATGAGAACTGCCCCACCCATTCGTATGAAAGCGTTTGCCGGGTAGAATATTTAATCATTTCGAATGCAGGCAATAATTGAATGGCTGCAAGCAAAACGCCTATGGTGTATATAATGAAAACTCCTGATGCATGATAACCGGCATAGTTCCAGTTCCTGTGTTCTTTAAACTCCTGGATTATGCGTATGATAAAGTATGCAACCACGGCAATGGCGGTGTAAAAAAAGTATTGTGGATGGCCTGCCAATATGTTAAATGCAACTGCAACCCCTCCAAAAAATGCATATAAATAATTTCTGTTGCGGATAAATAGTTCAGAGAATAAAAGGATGAGAGGCAGCCATATCATCGTACACAGGTTCGGAAGGTGTCCTGGATAGACGTGAAATATCTGGGGTGCGCAAAACATGAATATGATGGACGAAACCAGGCAGCTTGATCGTGAAAGACTGGCTGAATACAATTGCGGATTTAACCTTATAAATCTAAGGTAGAGATAGGTAAATACACCCGATAAAAATACATGGAGGATAATGCTATAATTGATAGCTATATGAATAGGGAATATAAGAAATATCAGATTGAGTGGATAAAATATGGCAGATTGCAATCCGCCCACAAAGGGTGTTCCCCCGTAAATGTAAGGATTCCAGAGGGGGATGATACCTTTCGCCATGGTATTAAAACCAAAATATCTCCAGTAGAATAACTGGTGCCGGGTGTCCGTATTCTGATCGCTTAGCACACTGGAATCCAGGGGAATAATAACGTTGTAAAAATATGCGATAGTAAGCAGGAATAGGGTTAGTATCGCGAACCAATCATATTTAGACCATACCTCTTGATGAATTACAGTAGTATTTGGAATGGAATAATTATGGGGTTTCTTATTTTGTATGTGGTTCATGCAGAATAGTGCTTGTCGTTACATTTTGCCGAATATTTTTAGTATAATATGTTAAGGCTTAACGTAAAATTAACAGGACTTAGTTTACCCTTTTAGTAAGTCATTGCAAACAAAAAACCATGCACAACAAAATAACCCTTATCTTACTATTCCTGTGTATTGCAGCCATTGGTTGTTACGCAACTATTGCCCAGGTGATGTTGATCCGTGAATTTCTGAACATCTTTTATGGCAACGAACTGTGCCTGGGTATTGTCTTTGGCGCATGGTTTCTTGGTATTGCAACCGGCGCCTTTGCCGGTGCCAGGATCGGGCATACCTTTAAATATGCATTTGCTGCTTTTGCGATTACGTTGATGGTTCTTTGTTTTGTATTGCCCGTACAAATTGTTTTTGTACGTGGTGTGCGTGGTCTTTTGAGTGTCGGAGTTGGTGAATACATTTCTATCCTGCCATTGCTTCTTACCACTATCGGACTAATCCTCCCTTTTAGTTTTATCATTGGTTTCCTGTTTCCGTTCTCATCAAAGGTTATATCAGGCGCTACCCGCGATGCCGCTGTAGACATAGGGGTTGTTTACATCGTCGAATCCATGGGCAGCCTCTTTGGAGGACTTGTCTTTTCATTTTTCCTCGTATCAAGATTCCATCCATTTAAAATTATCACACTATTGAATGTCGGCATGTTTGTCCTTTTGACGGTATTATTTTTTTCATTTCGAAGAAGGGAACAGGTTTGTATTGGTGAAGAAAAAGGTAAAAAGGCAAAAAGGGTTTTGGGATTTATTTCTTTGGGTTTGGCGTTGGTTATGGTGGTGGTTTGGTTTTCGCCTGTCCTTGACAGGATCGAGTCATTGTCTACAGAAATGCGATGGAAGACGTTGAATCCTCAAATTGAACTGGTAATTGCGGCAGATTCAAAATACCAGCATATCGACATAGGCAGACAGTCTGAGCAATACAGCCTTTATCTCAATGGACAATACGCTGCTACATTTCCCAATGAATATGAGTGTGCACAGATTGCCCATCTGGTGATGTCCCAGCATCCATTCCCAAAACACGTGCTGTTGATCGGTAATGGACTTGGTGGACTTATTTCAGAAATGCTTTTATATCCTATTGAAACACTGGATTACGTGGAACTAGACCAGCGACTCCTGCAAATTTCCGGCAAGTATCTTTCTCCTTCGGATAAACAGGCGCTATCTGATAAACGTGTAACGGTATACCATCAGGACGGCCGTTATTACGTAAAAAACTCCCCGAAAAGACAGCATTATGATATTGTCCTTATAAATACTCCCGATCCATCAACAGCCTTCCTCAACCGTTTCTATACCTTAGAATTTTTTAAAGAAGCCCGGAAAATTTTAAAGTCGGATGGCGTTTTGATTGCATCGGTTAGTTCGGCGGCGACCTATATCGGGAAGGAAGTCGGGAGTTATACTGGTTCTCTCTATCGCACCCTGCATGATGCCTTTCAAAATGTATTGGTAACACCCGGTCAAACCAACTTCTATTTTGCGTGTAATAAAGATAACGTAATTACCCTGGATATAAAAACACTCATGGAGCGATATAGAAATTTTCGGGTAAAATCTGATTATTTTAGTGAATACCTCTTTTACACCCTGCTTCAGCCGGAGCAGGTCAAATTCATCGAAAGTCAACTGAGCAAGAGGAAGGATTTGCTTGTCAATACGGATGCACGGCCTGTTACCTATTTTTTAAATCTCAT
>JAHFOY010000021.1 GCA_023261485.1 Planctomycetota bacterium | reverse complement strand
TTTTCCAATGCCTTCAATATAAACAGATTGGAGAAGGTATTCACTCCCTGAAAGCTTATCGTTTTGCCTTTCAGGTCTGCAAGCGAATTAAATTCAGGCTTTCCGATAATAACGTCCCCTGATTCAGAATAACTGGGTACATAAACTACCTTGGTGGGAATCCCTTTTGAGTTAACCAGAATCATATCGGCAAAAACGTTAAAAATGCCGTCGACCTCTCCGCCGTTGTAAAGTTCAATTGATTCGGGAACACCTTTTTTAAATACCAATTCTACACTAACGCCATTTTTCCCAAAAAATCCTTTCTCCTCCGCAATAAAGGCATGGGCATAACCCTGCCAGACACTTATCCCAATCTTTATAGGTTTTTTCTCTTCAACTTTGGCACCTTCAGTTTTTGTGGGTTTTTTCTCACAAACCGCAGCACAACAACCAGCCACAACTGCAACACAAATTATTAACAAAACCGACAAAAAACCTTTTGCCTTCATAACTTTAATCTCCTTTTTTCACTCCTAACCCGAATAAATCAGAACTCGTAGCGCTGGGGTTCATCCCCCGCCACTGGCCGACCACAAGGGTCGGCGCTACATTTTTACTAAAACTTGTCCCTCTATGTCTTAAACAGGGATTGCCAAGATATTTTTGTTTAGAAACTATTTGGTTCTTTACAATATTTCAGAGGTAAGCAATTAGATGTCTATAGAGGTTAAAAAATTATCATAATACTCACAAAAGAAAAGATTAAATCCTTTTTTATACTATTTCAATTAAATCAACATTCATTCAACGGAACACGAAATATGCAGAGACAAAAAACTATGTTCACACGCCGCATTGCTATCTTTCAAACCTGCTCGATTAGTAATTAGTAAGAAGATTTTAATAATTTTGCATTTTGACATTCCGTTTCATTTTCCGTAAAACTTTATTTTAAAAAGTTGAGCGGCCAAGTATGGTAATCTTTTAATTTTTCAATTTTGATAAATGAACCAACTCCTCGACAGTAACCCTAAGGCCTTCCTGTAATTTATCGATATCTGATTTATTTGCTAAATATCTTCGATTGTGGGCTGATAGATCACCAATGTCTTTTATGCTTGGTAATGCCTTTTTTGTGTTTCGTCCCAATGTCCATGCGTTCTCTTTCAAGCAGGCATCAATTAAGTCTTTAAGAAGAAAATAGTTCCCATTTGAATCCTTTATTCTTTCAGCAATTTTGTGACATTCAAAGCATTCAATAATAAGAGTTTCAACTATCCTGCGAATCATAACAGCGCATGCATCAAACCAACCTGATTCATAACATCCGTTGGCTTGCAAAGCAACCTTTTCAATATATCCCCTTGTTCCTTTTACAATGGCCATTGGTATAACTGTATCTGTTGTAATGATTTTGCCAATTTTACTATTCCCAATAGAAGGCTCTATTTGGGAATGCAAGATGAAAAATAATTGTTTTTTTGCAGAGGAGCGAGTGTTTTGAGGGACATCAGAATTAATCAGTAACTTAAAGTGAGGATCAAGCACCTGGATTGCGTGTTTCAAATCAGAATGGCCCACGCTCTCAACTGTTGAGTCTAACTCTTTTCTCGCTTGCATCAGCATAGACCGTAGTTCATCAAACTTATTGCCGTAGTAGTTATCACCGGATAGAGATTTCCGATGCCTTCTGGCAATTTTGCCTACTTTATCTATTTCAGCAACAATATCACGTATCCGATTAGTTATGGTCTCTTGTTTTGAATTTTTCAAAGATAATTTACCTCTACCAATTAGAATAATACCAAACCTCTCTCTTACCTTCTATTGGGGCTTGTTTCTTACGACGCAAGAGTTTCCTCTTTGTAAGTTTTTGCAGTGGCAGCGTTAAATCGCTATCCTTTAAGTGATGCCCTCTCTCTGCAAGCGCTGATAAGATTTTACTTGAATTCTTTGGTTCTTCGAAGAAGTTTTCTTCTTTGAGTTCTTCAAGCCACGTCATCGTGCCTTCATTTTTTTTGTTTTTAATTTCTTCTTTGCTTTGATCACTTTTAGGGACTTTGCAAGTTCCTGTAAAACTAGTTTTTCTGTTATGGAGTAAAAAACCTAAAATTATTTCGAAGGCTACTGGTTTAAGTTGAGAGTCTTTAACAATACTTGCAACTTGTTCTGCCTCTTCAACCAACTTTTGCATCTGTGTCAAATCAATCGATTTTTCCATTTTTGACCTCCTTATTTCATTTAAAATCTTTTAGGTATTTTATCCTAACCTATTCAACAGGACACGCAATAAAGAGTTTGTCGCGAACGGTGTTTAATAGACCTCCGTTGAGGAGGACTTCGCGTTCTCTCTCCGTGGCTTTGAGGATAAGGGCAATATCCTTTTCTTGTTTAGTCTGTTTGCTATGCCACAGTGCCTTTATTTCTTCCCGCCCTTCCTTAACGGCCTTTTTCATATCCTGAATGCGGATGGAATCGCCCTGTGATATCACGTCATAATCGTTTGGATGCTTGAATAAAAGGGGGACGATGCCAAAGTTGATGAGGTTGGAACGGTGGATGCGCGCAAAGCTCTTTGCAATTTTTACCTGAATACCAAGGAATCTCGGGGCAAGGGCGGCATGTTCGCGGCTGGAACCCTGACCATAATTCTCTCCGCCTACAATAATTCCTCCCCCCTTTTCCTGACATCGTTTTGCAAACGATGCATCGACCCTTTCATAGACGTGTTCGCTGATAGCTGGGATGTTGCTCCTCAATGGAAGCACTTCATTGCCTGCGGGCATGATGTGGTCGGTGGTGATATTATCACCCACCTTTAGGATAACTTCTCCTTCACAATGTTCTGGTAAGGGTTCCAGGCTTGGGAAAGGGGCGATATTCGGACCTCTTATAATTTTTATGGTATTGCGTTTTTTAACGGGCAGTGGCTTTATGATGAGGTTTTCGTTAAACAGATAACGTTCGGGTTCTTTAACCTGAGGGTAATCTCCTAATTTCCTGGGATCTGTGATCTTGCCATAGATGGCGGCCGCTACGGCTGTTTCAGGGCTGCACAGGTAAACCTGGTCTCCTTCCGTACCGCTCCTGCCTGGGAAATTTCTAGGAAAGGTTCTTAGGGAAACAGTACCGCCAGCCGGGGCTTGTCCCATACCAATACATCCCAGACATCCTGACTGGTGGATGCGTGCGCCAGCGTGGATGAGCGTCAGGACGCCGTTCCGTGCAGTCACATTCTCGATAACCTGACGGCTTCCCGGATTTATCTCAAAACTTACGTTGGGATGAACTGTTTTTCCCTCAAGAGCCTTACAAACGATCATGAGGTCACGAAAGGAAGAGTTGACTGATGAACCCACAATTACCTGGGCGACAGGAGTGCCTTCTACCTCTGAAACTCTTTTGACGTTGTCGGGTGAAGAAGGACAGGCAATGAGGGGTTCGAGCTTGCTTAAGTCAATTTCATCATGTTCATCATACTCGGCATCTGTATCTGCCTTGCATTCCTTCCATACCTGTTCCCTGCCCTGACTTTTGAGGAATTCAAGTGTCCTGTGGTCTGAGGGAAATACTGTGGTAGTAACACCCAGTTCAGCACCCATGTTGGCAATCGTGGCCCTATCAGTGACGGAAAGGGTATCAACGCCCGGACCGTAATACTCAACAATCCTGCCTATCCCCCCCTTAACGGTGTGTCTTCTGAGCATCTCCAGGATTACGTCTTTGCCGGAAACCCAGGGAGGCAGTTTCCCCGTTAACTTCACACCCAGTATTTTTGGGACCAGAAAGTAAAAAGGCTCACCCACCAGGGCAAGGGCAACATCCAACCCCCCTACTCCGATAGCAATCATACTAAGGGCGCCGCCCATAGATGTATGGCTGTCAGAACCTAAAAGCGTCTTGCCGGGCGCGCCAAAGCGTTCCAGATGTACCTGGTGTGAAACGCCATTGCCTGGAGGGGAAAAATAGATGCCAAAACGTTCTGCGACAGACTGGAGGAAACGATGGTCATCGGCATTCTTGTAATCGGTCTGGAGAAGATTGTGGTCAACGTAGCTGACGGAAAGTTCTGTCTTGATGCATCCGACATCCATAGATTCGAATTCCAGGTACGCGAGGGTGCCCGTGGCATCCTGGGTAAGGGTTTGGTCAATGCGGATGCCGATTTCAGTGCCCACCCGCCATGCGCCTGACACGAGGTGTTCTTCTATTATTTTTCGTGCTAAAGATTTTTTCACTGTTCTTCGTCGTTTTTCACGGTTTCTCTATTATTTCTGAAATGGTCTCTTACTTTTTTTTCTTCGGGCGTCAATGTCTTTTCAGTAAATGAGACAATTTCTTCCAGCCAGTTAAGTTTTTCCTCGTCCGAGAGTTTCATATAATTTACGATATCCTCTTTTTCCAAGGTATAACGAAACCCGTTATTCATTTTTTTTCTCCATTATTTTCAAGGCTTCCTTGAGCATTTCCATATCGCTCAGGTCTTTTGGTCTATTGCTCACTTTTTTCATGGATATCATATCATCTATTGATGCCACATAAATTTCAATATCACCCACTTTTTTTATCGCACCACGTTGAAATGCTTGGGTGAAATCAAGCGGATGTTCCAGTACAATATCAACGACTTTATTATTTTCTTTCTTATGATAGAAACTGAATGCCTTCATATTGCGGTTTTCAATCCAATCTTTTAATGTCTTCTCATCTGCCATCTTGTCGGGGTTAACCGGAAGGCGTGGAATATAACCTAAACCCCTTAAAGTTCTATTCAGTTTCAAAATATTATCCCTGTCGGTTGGAATAATAATATCAATATCATAGGTAACCCGCGGCACACCATGGAGATTTACTGCAAGGCCGCCGACAACAAGGTATTTTACCTTTTCCTGATAGAATGCCTTAAAGACCTCAAAATAGAACATCCTTAATCTCCCTTTCCTACAAACAGGTCGCCCCTCATGGGGCTACATCGTTATTGGTAATAGTTCACCGCCGAGGACGCAGAGAAATACGTTAAAAGGGGGAATTTAGCATACTATTTCTGTTTATCCTCTGTCAGCCTCTCCGCGATCTCATCGTTCTCCGGCGGTGAAATATTACCTCATTTTAACCTCTCACCTATGGAATCTGCGTAATCTGTGGTTTTCCTGGCTATACCGCTTCCAATTCGGATTTTAGCGCTTCTGCGGATTGTATACGATTATTGGGGTTTTCTTCCAGCACCCCCAGCAGAACCTTATTCAGCTTATCGGGGATGGCGCTATTAATTTCTTTAGGTGGAATTGGTGCCTCCTGCCATAATTTTCCCGTCATTACCCGATAAAGGATCAAGCCGACGGAATACAGGTCAGAGGCGGAGTTCAACCTTATCTTTTTCAGTACAGACTTTTCACTCTCTCCAGTGCGTAATAACCGGATCATTTCCTTTTGTTCAGGTGAAGCATATTCCTTGCTCATACCGCAGATAATTTCCCCAGTTTTAATGGTGCATTCAAGGTCTATAAGCGCCATCGTACCCGTAACAGGGTTCAGGATGAGGTGTCCGGGCTTGATGTCACAATGAATGTATCCTTTGGAATGCATGTAATGCAGGGGCAACGTGGCATTTAAAAAATACCGAATCACGTTTTCGATCTCACGTTGATCCGGCAAACCCTTTTTTTTGTAATATTCAACGACATCTTCACCCTCAAAGTGGGTCATGATGAGATAATTCTGGATGAGCACCGATTGACCATCCCTATACATAACGTCCTTCCCCTCCTCGTATCTAACCGGGATTTGAGGATGCGAAAAGAGGGAGAGTATCTTATATTCTCTCGAATAGTCGTTAGCGGGAGAGTACTTCATACCCCACTGTCTTTCTTTAAATTCCGGATTACAGAGGATGGCATAATTTGCACGATGTCCCGGCGCGATCTTGAATTCCTTGAAGCAATGTTTTTTAATAGAATACATAATCGAATCCTTTATTTATAGATTATCAGAAAAACAGTTCAGTAATCAAAGGTGTAATAAATACTCCTGATTATTTTTCAGTTCTGGTCCTGAATATACCTTCCACCCTGACTCCCTTACCGCTCTCGTCGCGCAAAAGAGCGCAGGTCATTTCGGAAATAAATCGCTCGCCGTCTTTCTTCTTACAATAGGAAATAATGTCTTTCCGGATACCTTCCCTTTCTAAATTTTTCATTAATTCTCTTCGGTCAGAGGGATTAACGTATACATCTTTTACCGGCACTCCAATCACATCTCCGATTGAACTGTAGCCGAGCATCTCTGCCCCTGCCTGGTTGATCCAGGTAAATACTCCATCTTCAGCAGGCTCACTCTGATATACCCCCTCTTTTAATAAATTCAGCAATTGCCTGTGACGGCCTTCTGATTCCTGCAATTCCTCTTCCATCATCTTTCGTTCGGTAATATCCCTGAATATCCCCTCTATTTGGATGGTTTTGTTCTTTTCGTCGGTAACCAGACTGGACGTGCGTTCCATGTAAAATTGCTCTCCATTTTTCCTCTTGCAGAGTGAGGTAAAATTTTTCAATACTCCTTCCTTTTCCATCTTTTCGACGACCAGCCTGCGTTCATCCGGATTTACATAAATGTCCCTCACCTTTGTACCAATTACATCTCCCGGGTACTTATAACCAAGAATTTCTGCACCGGCCTGATTGATCCACGTAAATACTCCGTCTTCCGCCGGCTCGCACTGATATATCCCCTCTTTCAACGAATTCAACAATTGTCTGTGATGTCTCTCAGACTCCTGCAATTCCTCCTCAAGCCTCTTCCGTTCTGTAATGTCCCTGAATATTCCATCTATACGGATAGGTTTCCCCTTATCATCGGTAACCAGATTGGACGTGCGTTCCATGTAAAATTGTTCTCCATCTTTCCGTTTGCAGAAAGAGGTAAAATTCTTTAACAGCCCTTCTTTATTCAGCTTTTCAACAACCTTCTGGCGCTCCTCAGGATTTACGTAAATATCCTTCACCTTCGTTCCAATGACTTCCTCCGGAGACTTATAGCCAAGAATCTCTGCGCCCGCCTGATTTACCCAGGTGAACATCCCATCCACTTCCGGCCCGGATTGATAGACACCTTCTTTTAATGAATTAAACAGCAGGCGATATCTCTTCTCGGATTCGGCAATTTCCATCTCTGCCTTCTTTCTCTCCGAAATATCCCGAAATACCCCAAAAATAGCAAGACGGTTTCCTTGCTCGTCCCGGAGCAAATTACTCGTGCGTTCTGCATAAAAGGGCTGGCCGTCTTTTCGCTTAAAAATGGTGACAGAATCTTTCCAAACTCCATCTTGTTCGAGTTTCTCGCAAAGACGTTTCCTATCTTCCGGGTCCACATAAATATTTCTTACCTTTATCCCAATCACCTCTTCCGGGCTATTATATCCCAACAACTCCGCACCTGCCTTGTTAATAAAGGTAAACACACCATCCACACCAGGCTCGGATTGGTAGACTCCTTCCTTTATGGAATTAACCAATTCCCTGTATCGTTTCTCAGAAGCTGCTATCTCCTTTGACTTTTCATCCAGTGACTTCGCCATCGCATTGAAGGAATTTGCCAATACCCCAATTTCATCTTCTCTCTTAATGTCCACCCTTTGATCTAAATTTCCTGATGCCATTTTCTTGGTTACTTCAGTCAACTTAATAATCGGTGTCGAAGTCTTCCTGCCTATAAAATACGCCACTATCACAATTGGGAATACCAGCGCCAACAACACCGAACTTACTATACGGTTAAGATTATAAGCCGCCCCATAACCTTCGTCTCTGTCAATTTCTGCCATAACGCCCCAGTTAAACTCAGGCAACCACCTCCATACGCCCAACACCATACGCCCCCTGTAATCCTTGTATCCTTCTGCATTAAAGCCGCTATTGCCGCTGATACATTGTTTAACACCATCGGTCAGTTCGCCAGTTTCAGGACTAACCAATTTTAGTTCCAACGCGCTCCTCTTTTTCACCAACCCCTTATCTTTTAAATGTGAAGCAAGCCGTGATTCCGTAATCATGTACCCACCCCTGTTCACAAGATACGTCTCACCTGTCTTCCCCAGCCTGAGGCTTAACATCAGGTCGTTCAGCATATTCACGTCAATTCTCAGGGCAATAACGCCAATTACAACACCACCCCTGCCTTTTAACGGTGATGAAACGAACATAGTCGGCATGCCCAATTCCATCTCTCCAACTTCATTTAAAAGTGGAATTTCTGAGGGAATTACACCCGATACAAATGTATTTCCCTGTGCCGCCTGCCTAAAGCACTCCATTCCCGAAATATCATGCATTCCACCTTCTTCTATTGTGGCAATGTTTACCAACCCTTTATCGTTACTTATCAGTATACCCTTATAGCCATACTCAATTGTTGCTACTTCAAGGTATTGGAGAATATCCGCATAATCATTATCCTCCCTTGTGATCTTTGCACACTTGACTATCAAAGGATTGCTTGCAATTACGCGGGCGTCTTTTATTCGCTCACGCATCCAATTGGTAACCAGTTCTGATTGTTTATGGCCAATGCCGTCCAGGTTTCGTATCAGCACATCCTGAAGATCGGCCTGTACTCTTGGATAGGCAAAAATCCTCAGCAGAACAAAGGGAAGTAGGGTAAATGCAATCAGTAAAAGAATGAGCCTGTTTTGAATCGAGATGTACATTTTCTCCTCCTTAATTTAACAGATTTGTTAAATCATCGTGTGAACGCTAGTATACCTCTCCAATTAGGCAGAGTAAACCAAAAATTATTTTCTGCTTGCTTTTGAAGTGGGTTAATAATTATCATGTCGAATGTATGGACTAATTGGAAATATTCCCCGTACAACTTATAAAACATGCTAAAGACTATGTTCTTAAAAGAAGGTCTTAAAGGTATCCTGGTGATATGGTTTCTTTTATGCATATTGCCAGGCGACTGTTTCGTGTTAGGTTGTGTAGAAACAAATTCATTTCATTGTGGTGAAAAGGAACCTGCCGTTTTATCATATAATGACGACTGTGCTTCCACTTCCACGGATGATCCATGTTGCCCAAATTGCTGTGTACTCTGTGCCAACAATTTAATCCTGCATTTATTCCAGGACTCTTTATTCACTTTCACGAATACCTCCAGTCGGCTTAAAACACAGCCTTTTAATCATTTCACAAACATCTTACAGACAACTATCTATCATCCCCCACGTTTGTTCACGTAATTAATTCCACACACTACAGATTTATAATTGTCGTATAATTCACCACGGAAGGACACGGAATATCGCGAAAAGAATTTGGAACAACAGCTACAATGGTCGTGCCGAATTTGTTTCAGCATCTGGTATGCCCTTGTATAAATGGAGAACCGCGCAACCTTTCGACCCACTCCTGGGACAAGCTCTAAAAATTACGGCTATTAATACAATTCTGTAATAACTCATCATTGCGATACTGAAATTCGTGGTGAACCAATGCAAAATATTTAATTCATTGCGAGAGGTTTTGTTATGGATACATATTTTCACTTTAAACCTGATCTTCAAAGATACAAACGTATATTCCTTATTGCGGCTGCCTGTTTATTCATTTGTTTACCGTGCTTTTGGGCAACAATTCTTGGAAACGATTCTCCAATCAAAGCCATGGACAAGAATAGCCAACCTTTACACAAAAAAATTTCGCTCGAAGAAGCCCTTAACACAGCCATTGAAAAAAACCCGCAATTGCAGTCAACAAGGGATCAGATAGATGCAGCCATTGGCTCATTACGACAATCAAGGCTGTATCCAAATCCCGTCTTGGAACTTCTGGCTGAAGAAATTCCAAGCAGTGAACTTGGATTGAATCAGAGCCAAAACCTTGTTGGTATAACTCAGCCCATTATCACAGGCGGCAAAAGGGGATTAGGAATAAAAGTAAGCGAGAAATCCAAAGAGAAAAACGAATTAGAACGTGATACCGTTTTACTGGCTGTTATAGCTGACACAAAGAAGGCATTTTATAAAGTTGTCGCCGATCAGGAGGCTTTCTCTATAGCTAAGGAAACAGAAGAAATTGCTAAAGGTATTTATGAGAGTGAGAAACGCAGGTTTGATGCGGGCGAGGTGGCTGTTACGAACGTCCTCAGGGCAGAGGTAGAATTATCGAAGGCAAGAAATTCTTTATCCCATGCTGAAGGTGATCTCCAAAATTCTATAAAGGAATTACAAACGGCGATGGGTATTCCGGAGGAGACCGTCGACGGCGTAATTGGCAAACTCTTAACGAAACCTGTAGAACTATCGCTTCCTGAGCTTGAACTAAAGATGAACAATAATCAACCCTTACTGAAGGCATCAAAGAAGAATATCGAAATAGCTGAAACACAGTTGACGCTGGAAAAAAGATTGTCTATACCCGATATTAATGTGTCGGCTGGCTATAAGCGTCTTTCGTTGGAAAATGTGGATACCGTTCAGATGGGCATTGAGATACCCGCCCCCTTTTTTAACCGCAACCAGGGCAATATACAAAAGGGCAAGGCCCTTTCAAAAAAGGCCAAAAGTGAGAATCAATCGGTTTATAATGAACTGCTATTTCAATTAAAAAAGAATTTCAACTCATACAACGTGGAACGGAAGCGCGTCGCTGAATTCAGAGATAAGATACTGCCCAGGGCGGAAGAATCTCTAAAATTAATAGAAAAGGGTTACAAAGAGGGTGAATTTAATTATATAGACCTGCTGGACGCCCAGAGGACATGGGCAGAAACAAGGATTTCCTATATAGAATCCTTAAAAAATCTAAACCTGCTGATTGCGGATATTGAAAGACTAGCCGTGACTAAAATAGGAAGACGATAATGGCGGCAAAAAGATTTATCGTAATGGTTCACCGCAAAGGCGCAAAGAACGCAAAGGAATATAAAGGGAGTAAGAATGGAAAAGATCGAAATTGCTAAATCGCTTTTCTTTTTTGTCCTTGCTGGACTTTGCGAAATAGGCGGAGGATATTTGGTGTGGCTCTGGTTAAGGGAGGAGAAGAGTATTTGGCTTGGTTTATCCGGAGCAATTGTGTTGATTATCTACGGAGTTATACCAACCTTCCAGCCCACGAATTTTGGTCGAGTCTATGCCGCTTATGGAGGTGTATTCATAGTTCTCTCTATTCTTTGGGGATGGAAAGTTGATAAGATAGCGCCGGACAAATTTGACCTGATAGGTGGTCTTATTGCCCTCATTGGTGTAATTATTATCATGTACTGGCCAAGGGGATAATTTTGGGTAAGCAAGGGTGGCATGGACAAACTCGTTTGTCCGTGCTTATTTTCCCATATAAACGAACAGAGGATCAATAATGTGGGACAAGAAGATATATCATACAGCTTATTTTAAGAAAATTTTACCAATTGGCATTGCCGTCCTGGTGGGTATCGTTCTGGCAGTAATCATACTACGCATGGAAAAGACAACGGTTAGCGATTCTCATGATGATGCAGCCGCGGAACACAAGGAAGGTAATCGTGTGAAGGGACCTCATGGAGGCAGGCTGTTGTCAGAGGATGGTTTTCAGGTTGAGATCACCATTTATGAACGGGGTGTTCCTCCCCAGTTTAGAGTCTATACATTTGATAGGGGAAAATTACTTAATCCCGATGAGGTAAAACTGACCATAGAATTGCACAGGCTTGGTGGCAGAGTGGATGTAATTAACTTCCAAAGAGAAGGTGACTATCTTCGCGGGGATAAGGTTGTTGAAGAGCCGCATTCATTTGATGTCAAGGCATCTTCAGAATGGAAAGGTAAAACTTATCGATGGGAATATTCACAGGTGGAGGGAAGGGTTGAACTTACTCCTGAGGCAGTACACAGCGCAGGAATAGTCATTGAAACTGCCGGTCCCGTTCTGATGAAGACCACCCTTGAGCTTCCGGGCGAGGTTAAGCTGAACGCCGATAAGGTGGTACATATCGTGCCACGGCTTTCGGGAGTAGTAACTGCGGTATACAAAAATCAGGGTGATACGGTTAATCATGGCGAGGTTATTGCCGTTCTGGACAGCAGGGAACTGGCTGAATTGAAAAGCACATATATAGCTTCTACTAACCGAGTAGAACTGGCACGAGCGACATTTGACCGTAAGGAACGTCTCTGGAAAGAGAAGATTTCCTCAGAAAAAGACTATCTTGCCAGCAAGCAGGCATTGACGGAAGAAGAAATAAATTTGCAAGCAGCGAGACAAAAATTACTGGCTTTAGGCATTTCCCAAACCGATCTGGATGCCGTTTCGGACAAGACAGACAGAAGTCTCACACGGTACGAGGTGCGTGCGCTCTATGACGGAGTGATCATTGAAAAACACATTACGGTTGGAGAATCGATCAAGGAGGATGCCAATATCTTCGTCCTTGCCGATCTCTCAACCGTTTGGGTTGATGTTACAGTATATGCGAAAGACCTGAACGTGGTAAAAACCGGACAAACCGTTACCGTGAAGTCTGAGGCATTAGGTTTGAAAGCGGATGGTACGCTGACGTATCTAGGCCCGCTCGTCGGTGAGCAAACACGTACTGCACAGGGAAGAGTCGTAGTGCCAAATACCGAAGGACAGTGGCGTCCCGGTCTCTTTGTTACTGTCGAAATTGTTCAGGAAGAGGTATCAGTACCTGTTGCAGTTTCTGTGGATGCGATCCAAACATACCGTGATTGGTCAGTCGTATTTGTACAATACGGCAACTTGTTTGAGGTTCGCCCATTGGAGCTTGGTCGAAACGACGGGCGATGGGTGGAGGTATTGCATGGTCTATCTCCGGGCGAGCGATACGTTGCACATAACAGCTTTATTCTCAAGGCTGATCTGGGCAAGGCAGGGGCAACTCATGATCATTAATTGAAGAAAGATAGAACGTAATTTTTCACCGCAGAGGCGCAAAGGACGCAAAGAGAAAAAAGTTAGGAAATTGGGAAGTTGAGAGGTTGAGATTTTCTCAGCTTCCCATCCTCTCAATCTTTGCTTTACTTCTCTGCGTTCTTTGCGCCTTTGCGGTGAATTCACTTTTGAAAAAAAGGTAAGCTATGCTTGAACGAATTCTAAAATTCTCAATCCGCCAGCGATGGATAGTTCTTATGGCGACACTGGCAGTTGCAGTTCTGGGCTTGTATAACTACCAAAAAGTTCCCATAGATTCCGTTCCGGACATTACCAACGTTCAGGTACAAATCAATACGGAGGCTCCCGGATACTCTCCGTTTGAGGTTGAACAGCGTATTACGTTCCCCATGGAAACGTCAATGGCTGGTTTACCTGGCCTGATGGAAACGCGCTCGCTCTCTCGTTATGAACTTTCCCAGGTGACGGTTATTTTCCAGGATGGAACGGATATTTACTTTGCACGCCAACTGATCAACGAACGTATCCAGGAAATCAAAGGGAAACTCCCTCCCGCTATTGAACCGATTATGGGGCCGATCGCAACCGGACTTGGAGAGATCTTTATGTGGACTGTTGAGCCTAAAATTGGCGCATTGAAGCAGGACGGGACGCCTTTCACATCCACCGATTTGCGAACCATTCAAGACTGGGTTATCAGGCCTCAGTTACGCAATATCCCAGGCGTTACCGATGTGAACACCATCGGCGGCTATGAGAAGCAGTATCACGTAACTCCATACCCGGACAAACTGATTGCCTATGGGTTATCATTCCACGACGTCCTCCAGTCCCTTGCCAGGAACAATGCCAATGTAGGCGCCGGGTATATCGAACACAGCGGAGAACAGTATTTGATTAGAGCCCCCGGGCAGGTGGCCGATATTGAGGATATTCGACAGATCATTATTGGAAATTACAAAGGAGTACCCATTTACATTAAAGATGTAGCTGAGGTTTTGCTTGGAAAAGAACTCCGAACTGGTGCTGCAACGGAAAATGGGAAAGAGATTGTCCTGGGTACAGTCTTTATGCTTATGGGTGAAAATAGTAGAACGGTATCAAGAAGGGTGGCCAACAAAATGGTCGAAATAAACCATACACTACCAGAAGGAATTGTTGCCAGAACCATATATGACCGCACAACACTTGTGGATGCCACTGTTAATACCGTTAAGAAAAATCTGGCTGAAGGCGCTCTCCTCGTGATAGCAATCTTGTTTCTCTTTTTAGGCAATATCCGGGCGGCTCTCGTTACTGCACTGGTTATTCCATTGTCCATGTTGTTCACCATTACCGGGATGGTGAGTAACAAGGTGAGTGCAAACCTGATGAGCCTGGGTGCCCTTGATTTCGGAATCATTGTTGACGGCGCTGTAATAATCGTTGAAAACTGCATTCGCAGGTTATCAGAGGAACAACGCAGACTTGGACGATTGCTTACCCGTGCGGAGCGGTTCGAAGTTGTGTTTGACGCATCAAAGGAAGTACGGAAAGCAACCATGTTCGGTGAACTGATCATTATGATCGTCTATTTGCCAATTCTGAGCATGAGTGGAATCGAGGGAAAGATGTTTTACCCCATGGGATTCACGGTAATCGTTGCCCTGATCGGCGCAATGATCCTCTCCGTCACCTTTGTTCCTGCTGCTATGGCGTTATTCTTTTCCCAAAAACTTTCTGAGAAAGAAAATATTCTCATGAAATGGGCTAAGAAGGGATATACCCCCATCCTGAATCTGGCCATGCATAACCGGGTATTTGTTGTCACGACTGCAGGCGTGCTTGTTGTCCTCAGCGGACTTTTAGCAACACGGATGGGAAGTGAATTTTTACCGAGTCTGGATGAGGGAGACCTGCTGATACATGCCCTGCGCATCCCCGGGACAAGCCTGTCTCAGGCAGTGGAGATGCAGCACTTCCTGGAGAAGAAGATAAAAGAATTCCCCGAAGTAGATAACGTCTTTTCGAAAATAGGAACCGCTGAGATTGCAACTGATCCCATGCCGCCAAGCGTTGCTGATACATTTGTAATGCTAAAGCCGCGATCCGGTTGGACAGACCCTCATAAGCCAAAAGAGGATTTAATACATGAACTTGAGGAAAATCTTAAAAAGATTCCTGGAAATAATTATGAATTTACCCAACCCATCCAGATGCGTTTCAATGAACTTATCGCCGGGGTACGCAGCGATCTGGCAGTAAAGGTATTTGGTGACGAAATGGAAGTCTTGCATGAGACCGGGGAGAAGATTGCCAAAGTTCTGGAAAAAATCCACGGGGCATCGGACGTCAAAGTGGAGCAGGTAACAGGTCTGCCGGTGCTGACGATCCAGATGAACCGCAAAGAAATGGCCCGATACGGCCTTAATATTTCAGATGTGCAGGATATCATTGAAATTGCGATTGGAGGAAAGAGTGCGGGCAAAGTCTTTGAAGGTGACCGGCGGTTTGAACTCCTGGTCCGATTACCAGAGGATATGCGCAGTAATATAGAAGCGCTCAAGAGATTACCGATTCCGCTGCCGAATGTTGGGGGCAATTCGAATACGGGATTATTACCAGCGGCCTATTTAGAGGAAAGCAAACGACCCGGTTATATAACGCTTGGCTCTGTCGCAGAATTTACTATTAAACCAGGCCCCAACCAGATCAGCAGGGAAAACGGCAAGCGCAGGGTTGTTGTAACAGCAAACGTGCGAGGTCTGGACATAGGTTCATTTGTTGAAGAGGCGGAAAGAAAGATCAAAGAAGGTGTCAACATCCCCGCCAACTACTGGATGTCATGGGGTGGACAATTTGAGCAGATGATTTCTGCCAAGAAACGTCTCCAAATTGTCACTCCTATCGCACTCTTAATGATCTTTTTCTTACTCTATACAACATTTGGAACTATTAAAGATGCCCTTTTGGTCTTCACTGGTGTTCCCCTGGCTCTTAGTGGAGGGGTTATAGCACTCTGGCTTCGCGGCATTCCGCTGTCAATATCGGCAGGCGTTGGATTTATTGCACTCTCCGGTGTGGCAGTGTTAAACGGACTTGTTATGGTCTCATTTATCAATACATTGCGTAAGGAAGGCAATCCCCTTGACTGGTCTGTCATTCAGGGAGCCATTACACGCCTGCGTCCTGTACTCATGACCGCACTCGTTGCATCGTTGGGGTTTCTTCCAATGGCCCTTGCTACCGGAACCGGGGCAGAAGTGCAGCGTCCGCTTGCAACGGTGGTAATTGGAGGGATTCTCTCATCAACCGCCCTTACCTTACTGGTACTTCCCGTGATCTATCGTATCTTTCATCGCACAGACAGTGTTGAAAAGGTATCATGAAAATATAACACCCTCCCTTAGTCCCTCCCATCAATGGAGGGAGAAATCCCTCTCCCCTTGTGGGAGAGGTTTGGTGAGGGGATTTTTTCAAAAAACTAAACTGTTACCAAATTTTAAGACTAATATTTTCTTTCGGTTCAAACGCAAGGGGGAAATAAACCGGGCGATTTCATTCTCGCCCATGTCTTTTGGATGCCGTTTTTGATGAAACAAAATGTATTTTTTAATCCAGTCTATATATGCCTGTTCAGTGCGAATCGAATAATGCTTTTTTCGAATAACCTCACGTACCTGATCAAGTAATTTCACAGGGGTAACTCACTTTCAGTATTTTGCATTTCAATAGTAAAATACAATTGACAAAACAAGTTGAATTATATATATATTTGCAAAGTGAAAGTCGATAATGTCTGTAATAAAATACCGCATATAGGCGGTATAATCCATGTTAGCTGTATAAATATTATGAGTAATTTTCGTTACAGACTTAGAGAAGCAACAAAAATTCTTGTTACGCATCCCGGCGAGATTAAGTATCGCATTGCCTCAGCCTGCTTAGATCATCTTGTTCTTGCCAATTTAGTGCCAGATAAGGAAATACCAGTGTATTTCAGAGATAAATTAGATGCATTTTTAAAAAGCATATCAACAAAAAAGTGGGCAGAGCATCTAGAAGGCGATAGAATCCGTGCAACATTACACGGGACACGTGGTAAAACATTGTCAAAAATAGCAAATGAAATATGGGTTCTATACAATGAATTCGAAGAATATTTACATTCTGGATTTATACCTGAACATGACAGCTAACAAAAAATCAACATTGACACCCAAGAGCTACTGCCTAAAAAGCAGGTCTCCACTCTTGGTTGCAAGTTATTTAGGCGTTAGGCAAAAATATGAAAACCAGCAACATACTGGCATTGATCTATGCGATCACGGCATTGCTTGTCGGCTGCGCGACGCCATATCAGCGCATCGGCACTGATGAAACCGGAGGATATTCTTCCAAGCGTTTAGCTGAGAATCGCTTTGAGGTCTCATTTCACGCGAACGGATTCACTGCACCGCAGAAAGCCTATGATTACGCGTTTCTGAGGGCGGCTGAAGTTACGTTAGAATATCGTTTCACGCATTTCGTAGTCGAAGGCGAAGAGAGCGACTCATCCACTTCCATGGTGCCTATGGGATCGACATCTAATACAACAGGATACGTTTCTCCCTACGGAAACTTTTCAGGCACAACCTTCACAACCTATAATTCAATGCCTATCCACAAGCCGGGGTATATCTTCGTTATCGCATGTTTTGAAGGTGAACCCCAAGGGCGCTATGGCAAGGTCTATGATGCGACTGCAGTCGTTACGGAACTCAAAAATAAGCATAAGATAAAGTAAAGAGCCTAACAAGGCGATAGAGCGAACTCCCATACTTATCACGGATCGTGTTTACGCACCCTCAGCGCCAAGTATGGGGGTTCGCTCATCTTTGACGTTAGGTTGATCGGATGCAGTTTACAGGTTATTCCCATTGAATAATATGAATGACCAATGCATATCTCAAAAACTTAAAGAGTTATTACCGGAGCATCCACCAAAGAGGTACGAACCAGTAGGCGTTTGTATCTATTGTGGAAGAACAACCAATTTGAGCGACGAACATGTTATTCCACTAGGGTTAGGCGGCCGAATGGTGCTTCCCAAATCGAGTTGTAGTTTCTGCTCTAAGAAAACTAGTTCATTTGAAATGACTTGCATGCGCACCATGTACGGTCCTTTACGTCAACTATATGCCCTACCAAGCCGTAGAAAGAAAAAACAACCCAAAAAGCTACCTCTTAAAGTCAAGTACAAGCCTCAAGATGATTGGACAGGAGTTTTTGTGGATCAGGTCGATTATCCGTTTCTTGTAACCTTTCCATATTTTCCCATGCCAAATTTAATCACCGATGAACAAACTACAGATCGGAGAGGAGCCGCAACAAATAGATTGTGGATACGCGGCGCATCGGCATACGAGGGTTTCTTTGACCATTTGCAGAGGCTAACTTCAAAATTGAAAGTGCACTCTATAATGCCTGAGTCAAAAACGCATATGGAGGAATTTTGCCAAATGCTTGCAAAAGTAGGACATGCTTATGCTGTAGCAGAATTAGGATACGGTAAATTCAAACCTCTGTTATTACGCCATATCGTTGATAAAGAGTTGTCAAATTGCGCGGACTTCATAGGAAGCTTAGATAGAGACGAAGTACCATCAAAAGATATTCACGAGCTATCTATATATGAAGACAAAAAAAGAAATTATATCATTGTTCGTATGAGATTCCTTGCAATTTTAGGGACTCCGACTTATCACGTTGTGGTAGGAGAAAAATTGAAAACTAAAAGCATTTGAAGAATACACAACCTAACAATTGCATCAAGACGGACTGCATTTCCACTGCGCTCCATTGCAGCCGCTTATGCGACATATATCTTTGCCTTGTGTATGTGCGCTTTTCGGGTAATATCTGTAATATCTTCGAAAATGTCGCCAGATTGAGGCACTAATACTTTCTTTCCTTCGGTTCAAACGGGCCGATATTCACGGGTTTGTAATCTAATCTTGCACCCTCTGAGGTAAAATAAGCTACTGTGTGTTTCAACCAACCCGCATCATCTCTCTTTGGAAAATCGGTGCGGAAATGAGAGCCCCGGCTCTCTTCACGGGCTAATGCACCTGCAATAACTGCTTCAGCTACATCAAGATCACCCTTGAGTTCCAGTGCCCATACAAGGCTGAGATTGGCCCGTTTCCCACTATAATTCAGCTTAATCCGTTTGTATCTCTCCTGTAAATTCTTGACCTCATTGAGCGCCTCTCTTAGTTTAGATGTCTCACGAAAGATACCTACCTTATTGTCCATAATCTTATTAAGTGACGCTTTTATATCAGCAGGTATCTCTTTTCCTTCAGATTTGCATAATACCTCAATCCTCTGTTCTGCACGCTTTAAAGCATCGTTGAGGACACCTTCGCTCTTCCTGCTTCCCAAACTTTGTACATATTTAGCAGCATTACCGCCTGCAATGGCGCCGAAGACGATAGTGTCCAGTAATGAATTTCCACCGAGCCGGTTTGCCCCATGTACACTCACACAAGCAGCCTCACCGGCCGCATAGAAACCCTTCATAGCCGTTTCGCATTCCGTGTTACAATCAATTCCGCCCATGGTGTAATGCTGGCCTGGCTGGATGGGAATGGGAGTTGCGACAGGATCCACTCCAGCAAATTCCATGCAAATATCCCGTATGCCGGGTAACCTCTGAATAATCTTTTCTTCCCCAAGATGCCTCAGATCAAGGTGCACATAGCTATTGTCAAAACCGCCGCCTGCCATGATTTCACGCTTAATATTCCTTGCAATAATATCTCTGGGTGCGACTTCCATATCTTTTTGAGAATCGTTGTATTTCGCCAGAAATCGTTCACCCTTATTATTCAATAAAAAACCACCCTCACCCCGGCATCCTTCGGTAATCAAAATATTTTTGCCCAAAAGAGTCGTAGGATGGAACTGGATAAATTCCATATCCTTTAACGGCACACCTGCCCAATAAGGTACAGCCATACCCATGCCCGTATTAATCAGGGCATTGGTGCTATTTCCATAGATGCGCCCAGAACCTCCCGTAGCAAAGATTACTGCTCCAGCCTGAAATGCCTCCAATCGTCCGCTCACAATATCCAACGCAATTACACCAACACAAACCCCTTCATCAATCACAAGGTCTGTGACCAGCCATTCCTCATAGATTACAATCTCGTTCCGCTCAGCCGACTGTTTGAATCTGACGGTTTGCTGATACAGGGTGTGCAAAAGGGCGTGTCCCGTCTTATCGGCTGCGTAGCAGGTGCGCGGGAAACCTGCGCCGCCAAAGGGCCTTTGGGCAATCTTTCCTTCGGTGGTGCGGCTGAACGGACATCCCCAGTGTTCCATTTCGTAGATGCGTTCAGCAGCTTCTCTGGTCATGCGTATAACCGCGTCCTGGTCTGCCAGGTAGTCGCTCCCCTTTACCGTATCGAAGGCATGTTTTTCACAGGTATCGTAAACGCCACGTGGATGGTTTCCCAGAGGGGCATTGATTCCGCCCTGTGCGGCAACTGAATGCGACCGGATGGGATGTACCTTTGATATAACGGCAACTTTCACATTGTGGCGATTGAGCTCAATAGCAGCTCTAAGGCCTGCAAGCCCCCCACCCACCACAATGGCATCATGATAAATCATAAAATTTCCTTTAAACAATCACGACAACGATTGGCCTATCTTCTGGTAATCTTTAGTTCCATAATACGTATAATTTCCCCTCTAAAAAGAGGGGAGGTTCTTAATTCTTCAACTTATAAATCTCAAATGACAATAGCTTTCGCCGATGTTCACATTTTAACACTATAAAAGCACCGTTTTAACACCAACTGCAGCGATTAAAAGAAAGGCCAGGAGTGATATCCACAACAACTTCTTTTGTATGCGAGAAAGACACCAGAAGTCCGCAATCGTAATTCGTATTCCATTTAACAAGTGTATAGCGACAGCAAGGAGTAATACATATTGAAAGATGTATCCGCTCTTCGTATCAAACTTACTAATCGCATAATCATAGGCGTCTTTGCCGCGAAAGACAGAACTCAGGGTAAAGATATGTAAAAATAAAAATACGGTAACTGCCACACCGGTAACCCGGTGTATCCAGAACGACAGCATGCCTGGATTTTTGTTTTTCACCAGGTCTTTAAAACCTTCCTTTAGTTTTTGTATACCCATCGCACGTCAGCACAATAATAATTAAGTTGGGATTGCATTGCAAAACCTAACGACTTTGCATTCTTGTGTCATTCCCGCATAAGCGGGAATCCAGAAATAGTTGTTACCATAGGCATGGATTCCTGCTCCCCACTTTCGTGAGGACATGGGTAACATATAAGGCTTTTGCGCAACCGAGACGGTTACGCTACCAATTTAAAATTTCTTATTTGAACTATAATCTAAACACTGCCCTCTTTCGTTGCAAACCAAATGAGAATATAGATTCCAACACCAAATAGAATAATTCCCGCAAACCAGAGGACTTGCTTAAAAATGCAGTTTGCCCTTTTACTCAGATTAAAATCTACAAATATGCCCCAAAGTCCATTTAAACCGTGAAAAACAACCAGGGCAAGGAGACAGAGATGGAAGGTGATCCATCCGGGAGAACAAAACCGGTTGATAATTTCATCGTAATAGCGGGAGGCATACCTGCTGGGACTAAAGTGGAAGGTAAAGAAGTGGACTGACATGCCCATTACCAGCAATAGGGCTGTAATCCTCTGAAGAAACCACGACCAAAAGCCACGTTTTTCTATATTCATTATTTACAATGCCACAAAGGCACAAAGAATACTTAAATTTTATTTTTGAATATAAAAAATCTCACAAGATTTTTCGTATTATACCATCTTTAATAAGCGAGACATTAAAGTTGATAAGAAAACCAAGACGTATATTTTTTCAAGTAACCCCGGTCCTAATGTTTTATGTATAGTATATGCGGCATCAACAATTTTATGACCAATATATTCTTCCCTGTCTGATAGAGGTTCGAATTTCATATCTTTTTACTTTGCGACTTGGTGTCTTGGTGGCATATCTTCTTATCTTTTCTTGTAAAGACTCATTAAATCATCTCTGGTGTAAACAGACTCAAAAAGGATGTCTCTTTTCTCAATATTTTCTCGTCCACCCTCTTGGCGGTCCACCAGCGCAATCGCTTTAATCACATTCAGGTTAGACTCCCTGGCACGGTCAATGGCTTCTATTGTGGATTGGCCGGTAGTTACTACGTCGTCCACGATTACCACTTTGTCACCTTCATTTACGTTGCCTTCAATCCACTTCATCATTCCATGTTCCTTTGCCTTTTTTCGCACGACAAAAGCGTTGATGGCGTCATCCTGCATGCCGCTCACCATGGCCGTGGCAAAGGCTATGGGGTCAGCACCGAGGGTCAGTCCTCCAATGGCATTGACATGAAGCGGTTTGACCTTGTTGTAAAAAAGATGACCGATCAGCAGCATGGCCTCAGGGTCTAATGTCGTAGTTTTGCAATTAATGTAATAATTGCTCATCCTTCCCGATACCAGTTTGAAGATGGGTTCTTCGCTGTATTTGAAGGATTTTTTAAGAAGAATTTCGAGTAATCGTTTTTGTGCCTTAATCAGATTCATATATTTATGATTTTAGACTTACGATGTGCGATATTAGATTTAATTTTGTTGATTAAAATGGTAATTCAATTTTAAATCGTAAATCCTAGATCGTAAGTCGTAAATTTTAGTTCCCTTTAAAGATATTACAACAACTTGTCCACCTGTTCACACAAGGTTTTCACTGCATCGGCAGAGCGTTTCAGGGCGGCAGATTCTTCTGTATCGAGCTTAATTTCAAATATCTGCTCAACACCCTTTGCGCCGAGTTTTACCGGCACGCCTGCGAAGAGTCCGTTGATGCCGTATTCTCCCTCACACAGGGCGGCACACGGCAAAATCTTCTTTTTATCCTTTAAGATAGCTTCAACCATCTCAACCACAGCAGCCGACGGGGCATAGAAGGCGCTGCCTGTCTTGAGCAGATTGACAATCTCCGCGCCGCCATCCCTCGTGCGTTTTACAATGGCTTCCAGTCTCACTTTGGGAATTAATTCCTCTACAGAAACTCCTGCAACGGTCGTATATCGTGTGGAAGGAACCATAGTGTCTCCGTGTCCGCCGAGTACAAAGGCATGGATGTTTTCCACAGACACGTTGAGTTCCATCGAAATAAACGCGCTGAAACGGGCTGCATCCAGCACACCTGCCATACCCATCACACGATGCTTTGGAAACCGACTAACCTTATGGGCTACGTAAGTCATGGCGTCCAGTGGATTGGACACGATAATCAGGATGGCATTTGGTGAAGTCTTTGCAACATTTTCAACCACCCCTTTTACGATACCCGCATTGATTTTGAGCAGGTCATCCCTGCTCATGCCCGGCTTTCGTGCCACACCAGAGGTAACGATTACGATATCAGAGTTTTTTGTTTCTTCATATCCGTTAGTACCTGTAATTCTGGTATCATAACCATAGACAGGTCCCGACTCAAGAATATCCAATGACTTCCCCTGCGGCATGTCCTGTACAATATCCACCAGTACCACATCACCTATTTCTTTTTCAGCCAGTCGCTGCGCCGTCGTGGCCCCTACATTTCCAGCGCCAACTACAGTTATCTTTTTTCTAGCCATATAGAATTCATCCTTTAAATTATTCTTTTAATTTTAAATATAGTCTCTTCGGGTTTATTAATGGGTTCTATAAGCTTTGCCTCGGTGTCGGCTTCTGACAAACCCATTCTTTCTCCTTCAATTGTTATTTTTAATTTGTATGGCAGTTAAAATTTTATCAACCACTCCCGGATACTTAGCAAAAAAATGATTATCTGGAAAATCGCCAATAAATATTTTCAAAGCTTCTATAGATTTATCATTTAGTACTTGAGTATCTTTAAGATACTTACCAAATATGCATTTGAACAGACACAATGATAAGTAAAGTATCGCCATCAAATGGTTGAATGCTAAAGACAAATCCTCTTCATCGTAGCTAAATCCCAAGTTAAACGTAAATCCACATCCTTTTTGCGCATTCATAATGTCATTCCATACGGCAAATTTATTACCATGTAATGGCATGCTTAAGAAACTGTACATTTCATCTTCATCAGCAATTTTAAGCTCCTGGGTTAAAAAATTAGATGGTTGAAATTCCTTTTTTGAAGGTAATTTCAATTTCTCTTTAACTTTTCTTTTAAACCCAGAAACTAATACGGAATCTGCATTCTGAGGATTTTTCTGTAAAAAACAAATTGCCAATAAATTTTCGTAAGCCATTCTACAAACTGCAAGCCCTTCATCGTAATAGCCAACCATAATCAAGTTGAACGCCGAAATTAATGTTTTGGGTGTTCTTGAAATCAGAACTGACTGAGTCTGTTTATCTAAATCCCATCTTTCCCAGCCTTCTTTTGGGATATAATTTATACGATCAATAGATTTTGCTAATAGTTCCACATTGTCCTCAAAGAGCTTTATATAGCCAATAACCTTATTAAGGGTTTTTTGTGTATGTTCGTTCTCAAAACCTTAATTTGACGCATAAAAGCGGATACAGGTTTATCAAGGGCTTGATTAATTAATTTTGCCTTTTCTTCGTCTTCCATTTAAAGTCTTCCCGTAAATGCCCTGTTCAGTATGCTCTCCTTTGATGTCTTGAATTTCTGGAGCTATATCTCCTTTAAATCTTCCTGTTGTTTTATGTTTTTTGAGGTTATATTTGAACAGTTTCTTCGGGCGATACCGTCTTTGCGGCATATAGAAGCGCTGCTTTAATATCATCTTTCTTTAGAAATGGATATTCTTTCAGTATCTCATCCTTTGTTTCACCATAAACAAGTTTTTCTAAGATTATTTCTACCGTTAACCGTGTTCCTTTAATTACCGGTTTGCCAAACATTCTCTGAGGGTTTGTTTCTATTCTGTATCAGTAATTTTTTCTCCACTTTGATAAAATCCCCTCTTTTCTCATTAGTATTGAACATTTAATCAAGAATTCTTATAATTGCATCTCTATAAGCCTCAAAATCATTGAGATAGTTTCTTAATATCCCAATAACAATCGATTCATCCACCTTATCGTATTGATGTACCACTATATTTCTAAATCTGGCCATATTTGCCATAATTTCAAAAAGGTCTTTCTTAAGCACGCCATTTTCGTGAAGAACCCGAAATGTATCTCCGTAATTGTCGGGAATACGATACCCTCTATCTGAAATAATATGATTGGCTATATCAGCGCATGTCTCAATCATCATTTGCAATGTTCTTTCCACAATACGCTGCACCTTCCAATCACGCGAATACTCTTCAAGCGTAACGGATGAAAACTCCCGCGTCTGTTTCAGGTATTCATCCAGCTCGCCGAGTTTTCTGAGGGCTTATCAACCAAGCTTATATCTCCTTTCGAAGATATCCATCTCTTTTCTTGAGAAATCAAAATATTCCCGCATGATTAAAGATTCGAATGCGTGCCTCGTAAATGGCATTTTATCCACCAGGATTATTTTATTCTTAATTATCCTCGCTGCAAGGGGAAGTGTCGCTGTATTTAAAACTACCAGATCCACTTCATCGGTCTTCAAAAATTCATTCAATTTCCCCAGTATTTCAAGCTTTTCCTGCGCTATTTCAGCATCCTCAGCCATATATATGGCAATGTCCACATCACTTAGGGGCAAAACTTTGCCCCGTGCAAGGCCGCCAAAGAGGTATGCAAAAACCACCTTCGGATGTTTATTCAGGTATTCCCGGGCATCCGGCAGAAGTAAGTTGATATTTTCAGGCAATGTACCATATTTTATCATTGTTCATTTCTTTCGTTGTGAGACTCTTTTCGATATCACCCTTGCATATTTTTGATTATCTCATCAGCAAATTCTGAGCATTTCACTAATTTAGCGCCTTTCATCTGCCGTTCGAGGTCGTACGTAACCGTCTTCTTCTGGATGGTCTTTTCCAGCGCCTTCACAATCATGCTTGCCACCTCATCCCATCCCAGGTGCTCAAACATCATGACTCCTGATAAAATGACAGAACCCGGATTAACCGCATCTTTTCCCGCATATTTAGGGGCCGTGCCGTGGGTCGCTTCAAAGACGGCCGCCTTATCGCCAATATTTGCCCCAGGAGCCATACCCAAACCGCCTACCTGGGCTGCACAGGCATCGGAGATATAATCGCCATTGAGATTCGGCGTGGCAATCACATCGTATTCCTCAGGTCTCAGGAGCACCTGCTGGAACATGGCATCGGCAATCCTGTCTTTTACAATGATCTTTCCTTTTGGGACAACACCGTTATACTTTTTCTGGACATCCTCTTCCGTTACTATGAATTTTGCAAATTCCTCCTTTGCAATCTCGTATCCCCACTCACGGAATGCGCCCTCAGTAAATTTCATAATGTTTCCTTTATGCATGAGGGTGACACTCTTTTTCCCCTTATCAATGGCGTACTGTATGGCGCGTCTTACCAGCCTTTTTGAGCCAAAGACACTCATGGGTTTAATGCCAATACCAGAATCTTTTCTGACCTTTTTCCCAAGCTCCTTTTCCAGGAATGCAATGATCTTCTTTGCCTCTGGGGAGCCTTTCTTATATTCAATCCCTGCATACACGTCCTCAGTATTTTCCCTGAAGATGACGACGTGCAACTTCTCAGGCGATTTTACAGGACTGGGCACACCGTCAAAATAACGCACAGGGCGAACGCAGGCATACAAATCAAGTTCTTGTCTGAGGGTTACGTTAAGACTTCTGATACCGCCGCCAACGGGTGTTGTAAGAGGCCCCTTGATAGCCACCTTGTATTTCTTAATGGCATCGAGGGTGTCTTTAGGAAGCCATTCACCGTACTCATTAAAGGCATATTCACCAGCAAAAATTTCCTTCCAACAAATACGCTTTTTATTTTTATAAGCCTTACTTACCGCAGCGTCAAAGACACGTACAGATGCATTCCAGATATCCGGACCCGTGCCGTCTCCTTTGATAAATGGGATAATCGGGTCGCTTGGAACGGACAAACGATTCTTTTCAATTTTGATTGCAGTACCACCATTTTCACTATGCTTCCTTTTCGACAATGCCGTTACCTCCTCATGTGTTTAATGTACAATTACAGGTGAAAATATATTTTTCCCCGAATAAATTTTCTCTGCTATACTACATGTACAGAGGTCTGATTTCAACTTAATATTTTTGGATTAAAACACATATTTCTGACGGTTTTTTTAAATCGGTTTTTGACTGTATAATTCACACATTTTGTCTTATACTTACATTACAAATATTCCCCTCCCTTGATGGGAGGGGCTGAGGGGAGGGTGATTAGCCTTTTCCGCTCACCCCCACCTGCCCTCCCCCATCAAGGGGGAAGAACTAATTGTTCTGATTTCCTTAAAATCGAATCATGAAAACAGCAAAATGGCCGGTCAAAGATTTTATCATACCTGATGCTATATCCTCCATCCGTGACGCTATCAGCAGGACAGAGGGAAACGAGGTATTCTTCGTTGGCAGACTCAATGATGATTACCTGGTAGCAGATGTCGATGTTTATGCCATGGGGAATAAAAGCGCCGTACCTGCCATCATTAAAGAGGCAAAATATGGGGACGTTATTATTCACAACCATCCGGACGGTATCCTGTACCCGTCTGACGCAGACCTTGAGATAGCGTCATATATGGGTTCTCTGGGGGTTGGATGCTACATTGTGGACAACAACGTAGAGTATTTATACCCCGTGGTAAAGGTGCAAAAAAAGCACACCTATGAAAGACTATGCCTCGAAGAACTCTCCGCACAATTTATGCCCGGAGGGAGTTTCTCAAAACACCTGCCCCAGTATGAATACCGAAAACCCCAGGTTGAAATGCTGAAGTCGGTAGTCAATGCCTTTAATGAGAATAAAATCGCCATAATTGAGGCAGGAACGGGTACGGGGAAATCCCTGGCATATCTTGTCCCTGCCATATTCTGGAGCATAAAGAACCAGGAACGGGTAGTAGTTTCCACCCATACGATAAACCTTCAGGAACAATTAATTGAAAAGGACATACCTATCCTGAAGCAATGCTGCGGTATAGATTTTAAGAGCGTACTGGTAAAAGGCAGAAATAACTATATATGCCTCAGGAAGGTTTATAATTTACGCGCCGAGGGCGGCACGTTGATTGAGGACAAGGACAGGAAACAACTGAACGACCTGCTGGAGTGGGCGGTAAAGACACGTGACGGTAGCAAGGCAGACCTGAATTTCGTGCCGCAGGACGATGTCTGGGAGGTCATACAATCAGAGGCCGATCAGTGCACACGACTGAAATGCCGGTTTTATGACGACTGCTTTTTTTATATCGCACGCCGAAATGCAGCGAGCGCAGATGTGCTGGTGGTGAACCATTATCTCCTGATGGCCGATTTAGTTGTGCGCAAGGAAATAAAGGGTTCCGAGGCGGTAGCCATCCTGCCGCCTTTCAAGAAAATTATCATTGACGAGGCACACCACCTTGAGACCGTAGCAACGGCAAATATGGGCTACTCAATTTCAAAATTGAGGATAATAAAACTATTGGGGAGGCTGATCAATCTAAAGGATAGTAAAAAAGGCCTTTTACAGTACCTCAAGAATAAGCTCAAAGACGTGAGCTCTCCTCACGATAAGTCCGTCGCAATGAGAATCACCGATATAATTAATAAGGAAATTCTGGACGCAAGACAGCGTCTTTATGATACCGTCCAGGAATTTTTTGATGATATTTCCAATACCGTCAGTGATTACGCTATTAGTGAAGGATTACAGAAAAACAAGGACGAAGAGATAAAATTGCGCGTCACCTCCCGCTTCATTTCTACAGATCTGTGGCAGGATGTTATTGAGACCGGGCTCAAGGCATTAAGCGCAGATATCCTGAAATTTGCATCACTCTTAAAGTTATTGGAGGATGAAATTGGGGGATTGTCTAAAACTTCGCAGGACGTGCTGTCATCAGTATTGATAGATATATCATCCTGCAAAATGCGTCTAAGGCTGGCGGCGAACGACCTCACATTTTTTATTACTACAGACGAAAGGTCGTGCAAGTGGATGGAGGTTAAAAGGTATAAAGAGAATCCTGTTGTGAGATTTTGCGCAGCGCCTCTTTCTGTTTCTGAAGACTTGAAGGCATGCCTTTATGATAATTATAATACGATAGTTCTGACGTCAGCTACTCTGGCGATCAATAAGAACTTTAAATTTTTCAAGGATGATGTTGGCCTGCATCAAACACCTGCGGGCCGCCTGTCCGAATTGATCCTGGATTCTCCGTTTGATTTTAAAAAGCAGGTCATTATTGGCATTCCCACAGATATTTCCGAACCTAACGAACCTGGCTATACTTCCGCCCT
>JAHFOY010000146.1 GCA_023261485.1 Planctomycetota bacterium | reverse complement strand
GCAAGACAACGACTATCTATTCTTGAGATGCAGCAAAACGAACGGGTTAATAAAGGCAAACTTCGGGATGCGCAAATTGACAAAAGCCTTGAAGAAGTCTCCCGTTTTATTGAAGAGTTGGTGCATGAGGTTGAAAAAGGTATTTTGTACTCTATGTATCTGACTGTTGAAGCCGGAAGTAAAGAAGACTTAAAGAAAACAGATAAAGACCTTAAAAATCTTACTGACGCAATCGAGTTTACCTTTACTCAATATCGTTTCGGCCAAAAAAAGCATTTGAAACAATGCTGCCGTTTAATAACGATACCTTGAATCAAAATAAAATTTTGCAATCCACCGCTGCGTCTTACCTCATGCCCTTTGTTACAAAACAAATTTATGATCCGGACGGTATTTTTTTAGGAATTAACGCCTATCATGACACATTAGTATTTATAAATCCATTCACTGTTAGAAACAGTAACATCAATATTTTAGGTGTATCAGGTGCGGGAAAATCAGTAACTGCAAAAACCCTTGCAACACGCATGTATATGCGAGGTACCCAAATTATCATAATTGATCCGGAAGGAGAGTATATAGAATTTGCAAAAAACTTAGGAGGAGAGGTAATCCAATTTTCAAGAGATAATGGCATTAACCCATTTTCTTTACAAACCGATACGCGCGAAGAAGTATTGGATCACATTACAATTCTTAAAACTTTTTTTAAGTTTTTTATTCCTCCGGCCAAATATGATTCTGCAGTTTTGGATCAGGCGCTCATTTCTCTATATGAATCGAAGAAAAGAAATTTTGATACGTTTCTCAAGACGCTTGGTAAAAGCGAAATGGTCGATTACTTGAAGGTATTAAATACGGGAAGTTTGCAGGGGATATTTAACGCAAAGCGTGAATTAACACTCGATAATGATCTTATCGTTTTTGATATCTCACCGCTTGGGGACAGCGAGAAGAAAGCACCGGCCATGTATTTATTAACTTCGCTTATCTGGCAGCTCGTAAATAAAAAATCAGACAGAAAGCGGATGTTGTTTATTGATGAAGCTCACAAACTTCTTATTGATCGTGAAGTGGCTATTTTCTATCGAGAAATGGTTAAGCAAGCCCGCAAACGGAATCTGGGAGTAGTATCAATAACTCAGGATGTTGAGGATTTTTTACATGGGGAGTTTGGCAAAGCAATTCTTACAAATTCAGAAACAAAAATTCTTCTTAAACAATCTTATGCAACTCTTTCTCTAATGGGTAATATTTTCCCAATGACTGATGAGGAACGCCAACAGCTGGGAAGTTTAGGGATAGGGGAGTTAGTCCTTTTTCGTGAAAATGAGCATATGCGGGCTGATATTTTAGTTCTGCCAAGCGAAGAACAGTATGTTTTTCCAAAGAAATAATAATGAATATTACAGGGGCGATTGGGAAAGCGAAGACAGCAAAGCAGGTGGCAAAAGATCCATTCGGTTTGTTGCTTGATGCAGCAATTGTATGGATTGTGAGATTTTTTGTTCCGGTACCTTTTGCAGGGGAGCTGGCAGTTTATTTTAAAGGCCCGCTTCTGGCTATATGTGGTATGGGGTTAGTTATTGGGGTAACAGTAATTATTACAAGTGTAGGACTGATTTTTGCCCCGGTATCTATATTACAAAGTCTCACAGGGAGTTTAGTAAGTACGTTGACAGGAGGATCGGCCACAACAATTCCAATCGATGCGTTGAAAGGCTATTTGGAGCCTGGATTTGTAGATACGGACAGTCCAACGGTAGATCCTTTTGGTGGAATAGGACAAACTATAAGTATTTTAACAGCTGGATTTCACGACCAAGATTACTATAATAGGTTTGGAATTGTTCACGAGGGGATCGACCTTGTGCCAACACAAACCTATTATGCAACTAATCAAGCGTATGCAAAAACTCATGCAGTAATTATGTTCGCAACAACAAGCGGAAAAACACGAACTTATACTGACTCGTATGGAGCTTTAACTGTTGATGTTACAAATAATCCGGGAACACTAAAGACTGTGTATAAACATTTAAATCAAATTATTGTTGATAACAATGCGTCAATTCATGCGGGAACGCCAATTGGAGTTATGGGGAAAACAGGTTTTGCAACAGCTGAGCATTTGCATTATGAAGTTAGGCGCAATCAAGGGGGGAGTTGGGTAGCAGTAAATCCGCTGCCTTATATTCACTAAAACTATGACACAAATGGAAATAGCACATTATGCAGGGCAAGGATTAGCGATCTTTTTCATGATCGCAATCGTTATTACCGGTTTAAGTATAGCCTTCGAGTTTTTATCTGGCATTGTGTTAATTGTGGTTGGAGTTTTTCTTATGCCATTCAGATTTATTAAAGGAATAATTAAGTTTTTTATATATCTCTTCACAAGAGGGAGAAGAAAAAAGCTACAGTATGCGGATCAACAGGTTGAGCCGGTGCAGCAAGTTGTTGTTGACCTGGGCGATTCTATAGGTGTCATAACAAAGATTTTAAAAACACATATTAAAAAAAGAGGGGAGTAATTATGGAAGAAAAACAGATTGAACAGGAAAAAATACAAAAAAAACAAAACATCCGCTTAAAAGTGCTGATAATTGCTGCAATTATTATGTTTTTTGGAGTGTATTTTATCTACACCCTGAACAAGCTCGGTGTCTTTACAAAAAAACATTCTAAAGAAATACCTGCCGTGTCTCCAACTGTAGTTTTTGAACAACCAAAACTCCATGTATTTGATGAGACGCTTTACTTAAATGAATTTCCGGATACAGTGCGCTTTCACAACCCGTATTTAATTGTTGTGCAACCAGAGACACGAGCTTCACGAATATATAACCTTATAACGAAAAGACAAGAAAAAGAGACGATGGAAATACCACTCGACTATTGGCAGGGAAATATACTCTATAATTGGCATGGTGTAACCACTTTCTACAACAAAAAAAGCCTGAGCCTGCGTTGCGACAAGGGATTTATTAAAAGCGTTAGCGAAATCCTTTGTGTTGTCCCAAAAACAAAAGATCCGCTGGATAATAAACTTATCAGCATAGATCCGCAGACCGGCAAAAAGCACGATCTCTATAGCTCTCAAAACTTGATTACAGCCATTTCTTTTATAAATGGGCAATTGTACATCGGAGAGACCAATATTACCTCAAAAAATACCGATATACGTGTAGGAGATACGACAATTCAAACCCCCTCGCCAGTAGATGTTATTTATCAGATGAAAGGGAATGTGTATTACGCAACATTCAAGTCCTCTCAAATCAAGCGTCAAGCCGCTTATTATCGAATCGATCTAAGTGGAAAAACCGTTTTACTGCAAGAAACAGAAAAAATACTATTTTATACACCATAATATGAGTAAAACAATTGATACCGTATCACATATAAAAAATAAGATTTTATTGGCAACATATATTTTTCGTTCTCTGCCAATGGACTACATACAAAAAACAGTAGCAAATCCAAAAGAACGGCAAAAGATCAGAAATACGATTGTTTTTTTAAAGCGGGATCAGTATCTTTTGCAAAAAAAGACTCTTCAAGGACAAGTATTTTTATATATAAGTAAAAAAGGCTACCAGTATATTACAGAAAAACTTCTCAATAACGAAGACGACAAGACTTTGTATAAGTACAAAGAAGATCGATCACTCCGCAAAAACATTTCAGAACACAGTTTTATGAACTTTATGTACATTTGGCATTATATTTCTACTTACCCTGAACAAATGACCAAAGCCATCAAAATCTATGAAGACACAAATATGAATCAATGTAAAGTGCGAACATATTTTGATAATAAAACAGTGATTGTTTCCCCGGATGTCATTATCTACTCTCCAATTTCAGCTTCATCAATCTTTCAAAACGCACTTTTTATTGAAAATGACACAGGGCGTGAAACCTATAAAACAATTTATCAAAAGTTAGTTGAATACGCCGTTTTGATTGAAAAAGGCCTTGCTAGCAATAAGATAGAAAAATTAACGATCCATTTTATTATCCGGACACAAAAACGAGTTGACCAGCTGTTTTACGGTCCTAATGGAATAGTTAAGTTTTTTAATGCGTACAATAACACCATACAAATAAAAGATGTTCGAGCAAGAACCATTATTCAAGCCTTCAATAACCCAAAAGTAAAGATTTTTATATCCGCCTTTGACCACAATACATTAAGTAACCCTTATATGTTTAAAGAGTACAAGCTCGTTGAGCTTCTGCTCAAGGAAAAACCCACATGGAACATTTACCTATAATCTCTAGTATCAATACTAATTACAAGGCGTTTTTACATTCGTCAGGCTTTTTTTTCTTGCTGGCTTTTTTAATAACTGGAATGGTTGGATATTGCGCGTATATTATCTATTTATTTAGAAAAAACAGGCATAAGAAGTTATATTTTCTTACTCTCCAATTCCCTGAGATTAACGAAGATGAGGAGAATCGCTATATTGAAAAAATGCAGTCTATTTTTTCATCGATCCACAGGTCAATTTCAACAAATACCGACAAAATCTTTTTTGAGATCTACAAAGTAGATGAATATATTACCTTTCAGGTTGGAAGCAATAAAAAAGAGATTCTTGACCAACTACAGCGTTTGTTCTCGCAATTGGGGTCGGTACAAGTCCGGACAACAAAAGATGATGTACTCGAGCAGATAGAGCCACTTCACGCAAAACGTGTCTCAATGGTAAAGGACTATTACACCATTTCAAAAGACAAACATTTTTTCACAGCGCTTGTCCATATGCTTGCTTCATCAAAAGAGGATGAACAAGCAGGTGTACAGATCATTCTTCGAGGAGTGAATAAGAGGGGATCGATACAAGGCAAGATTCATAAACTTATTATGAAAGCAAGAAAATATAAGCGGCCACTCTACGAGAGTGAGCAAATGCTACTCCAAATGTATCAAGCAAAACAAAAAGAAAATATATATAAAGTGAAAATTCATGTCGTAGGGAATAGCACATTACTAACTGAAAATATTGGTGCAGCATTTCAATCGTTAAATTATGAAAACAACACATTTAGTACTCGCTCTGAGAAAAAAGAAGTTAGCAGGACACGATATATTGGTCCTGAAACATTGCTTTCGTATATTCCGACACTACTAACAAGATCTGAAAGTTATCTTACCGTCAGTGAGCTTTCATATCTTTTTCATCCAACAAGCGCAACTAGAGGAATCTATGCGCCAAAACAGACCAAGCATATTGAATCATCTCCTGAATTTACAGGACAAAGCGATCACAATATCTTAATTGGGACATCAGAAGATCACGAAGGAAAGCGTAAGGATGTATACTTTCCCCTAAAAAACTTTGCACGGCATATCTATGTTATTGGAAAAACCGGCCGGGGGAAATCAACATTTTTAACAACGCTTATTTCGCATCTAGGGAAAGGCGAAAAGGCTTCAACATTTGTTTTTGATCCACACGGGGATTTACTCGAAGATATAGCCCAAACTGTTGATAACACAAACGATCTTGTGTATTTAAATACGAATAACACAGATAAAGTTTTTACCGTAAATCCATTGTTTGCTTTCGGCAAAGATGATAATGAAAAAGCAGCGCTACAGGAAGGACTTTTGGATATTATCCAAAACGAGACCCAAGAACAAGGGGGAGTCGCAACAACAGGAGCTGCAACAATATCCAGAATTAAACAGATGCTATCAATCGGCATAGACTTTGCAGATGCCTACTACAACTATCTTGTTACTAAAAGAAAGCTTACACCGGAACGCGCAGCCGTACTTGTAAATGAGCGTCAATTGACGCTAAACGATCTTCCGTCGTTACTCTTAAAAGAAATGGATTATATAGATGTTTTACAAGAAATATTTAAGGATCAAGAAACGCCAACCGGCATTTATATTGCAAAACTCTTTGAGGGTCATACAAAACAGAATATGGTTGCTGAGGCGGTGCAGACACGTCTTGAGCAACTACTTCATCCCTCCCTGCGATTAGTATATGAAGGCAATAAGCTCAACATGCAGGAAACAATTGAAATTGATAAAACCTTTCTTATTCCAATTCAAGAAACGACTTTTGGAAGCCGTGGATCAAGGGGACTTACCCAAACCCTCTTTTTACTGATTTGGTTATATAAACGACAAAAAACAGCGGATAGAAAAGAGACGTATGTTTTTATAGATGAATTTCAAAAAGCACAAATTAGCGCAATTCCTGAGATTATCGCTGAGGGAAGAAAGTATAAATTGTTTCTTACGCTCTCAAACCAACAGTTAGGGCAGCTAAAGGATGTCATAAAAGATGCAATTTTTGGGAATATAGGTACGTTAGCATCTTTTACCGTAGCTGCTGATGTCATTGGCGCAAAAACTCTTGCCCCGTATTTTGGAAACGGTATAACAGAAAAAGACCTTACACAATTGCCCCCATATATGGCGTATATGAGAACTGAGGGAAGTGGCAAAAAACCACTTGCGACATTTTCTTTTGAGACGATTCAGAACGCAACCAAAGGAAATGTAAACACCGAAGCCATATCAAAAAAGTCTTTAGATCAATATGGAGAAACCATTACTGAGCTGAAAAGAAAACTGCACGCAAAACAGGTAAACCCAATGGGATACTTCTTAGACGGAGTATAAAGAGGAGCACAAAACGTGTCAGTTAAAATGTCAAAATAACACTTGACAAAATTAATGACATGTTATATAATTTATCCATGATTACTCCTAATACAGTTACCGCAAGAGATATATT
>JAHFOY010000145.1 GCA_023261485.1 Planctomycetota bacterium | reverse complement strand
TGCGGAAGCAGGCAGAAGAAAAACGCAAAGAAGAAATACACCCGCTGGAACAGAAAAAGCTAACAGCGGAAATTGGGAAATTAAACGCATTGGCGGCGCAGGCAAGGGCAAGGGGTAGCGCAGAAGGCGGGTTGACCCCAGCGCAAACCCAGAAAGAGCAAGCAAGTAAGAAAAGAGACGTTTTAAAATATGTTGACGGTGCTATAAAGGCATACGGAAAGATTGCAGCAGAGGCCAAAAAGAACGGCAGCCCGATTCCCCCTCAAATAATACAAGGAACGGCAATGGCGTGGGATGTGAAAAAAAAGATATTGTCAGGGGAACTTAATCCGGCGGATGTTGAATATCACGATATTAATAATCTGCCAGATAGGAACAACCCTGCTACACAGATTCAACCTCCGATAGCGGAGGGAGTTATTTACACAGACCCGCAAACAGGGGCAAGATATAAATTATCGCCAGATCAACCAGAAAACAAAACAAATGCTATGGAGTTTCGTGTTGGAGAAACAGGGTTAGGCGCAACTCCCGAAAAGAAAATATATTCACTGGAAGACCAGTTGCTTTACGGAACCAAACGTAAATAACGAGGACATAATGCCATTACCTAAACCGCCTGATGGTTATAAATGGATTCCGGTTGAAGAAAATCAGAACCAATCTTCTCTTCCACCTGCCCCAAAAGGATTCAAGTGGATTCCTGTTGATGACGAGCAACCGTCACGCCCAGGTGCGCCTTCTGCTCAACCTAGCGTTGGATATGACCGTGGCTTTTTGGGCGATGTCGCATCTAGAGTGGCAAGAGGCGGAGTCCAGGCATTAAAGGGTGTCGGCGGCGCATTGAGGATGTCCGATTTAGACCCGGAATCAGATACAGGCGCTATTGCTTCTTTCGGAAAGACAATAACAGACTTCACCGATGAAACAACGCAGAAGTATGATATTTTAAAGCCTGATATTGGAGAGGTTCAGCGAAAAGAGGGATTTGTCAAGCGTGGTTTCCTTGGTGGAGTTGAAAGCACACCGGCGTCGCTTTTGCCCATACTTGGTGGCGCGGCTACGGGCGCGGCTACTGGCGCGGCAGTAGGTTCTATTTTGGGGCCGGGTGGAGCGGTAGCAGGTGGAATCATCGGTGCAGGTGTAACCTTATTCGGGACATTCGGATTAGGTGAATACCAGAACACCTACGACGAAACAAAGAAAACGCTCCTTCAAAAAGGATATGGATTTAACGAAGCTAAAAACTTGGCGCATGACCATGCCTTAACTTCTGCAATAGCTGAAACTGGTGGTGAAGCAGTAGGCGATATAGCCGGAGCCGTTGTATTTAAGGCGATACTCAAGCAAGCAGTCACAAATGGCGTTAAGCAGACAATCAAGCAGTTGATCGGTGCAGGTGGGACGAAAGAGTTTGCTAAGAATCTAGGGAAATCCATGCCGTTTGAAGTAGGTTCCGAAATGGGAACGGCCTACGTCCAAGCAAAGAGCGCCAAGAAAACTGGTATTTCCGATATGTCCGAAACGGAAGCTATGGCAGAGGCCGTTCTTCCGGCTGCGTTTATGTCGTTGATGTTCGGCGCAAGCATCCGTGGCCTACAGGAAGTTCAGGCAAGGGGGCTATACAGTGACCTAAACGGCGATGACCCTGTTACCAGAGCGAAAGCGGCAATAGTGGTATCTAAGAGAATGGAAGATGCTGAATCAAGGCGCACTTGGTTAAACACCGCAAATCAATACATTAAGGACGGCAAACCAATACCACTTAACAAACCGATTATTGACTTTGCTATACAAAAAGCAGAACAAGATAGCGCACAGGACAATACTACTCAAAAACCCAGCGAACCGCCTCCCGGTGGCCAGACCTTCAACGGATTTGAGGACTTTGCCGGAGCCTATCAGGGCGGCGCTACTTACGATGACCTCAAAGGCGAAAGGGATAAATACTCCAAGCGACCAGACGCAGACCCAAATACCTTATCGGACGTTGACACTTTCTTGGGCGAAATCAAACCTCCGGTTGAGGACAAGATAGAAGAACTGAAATCAATTCACGAAGCGAATGGAATCACAGATAACGAACTGATTGCCCAAGCTGGTAAACTGATTGCCGAATATCCGAATGACAAAGACAAGATTAAATCAGCGTTCCCGAACGTCCTTGTTACCCTTACGGACGCCTTAAGGAAATCTGAAAGTGTAGCACCTTTTACTGATGAATCAGACGCACTTAATAAGTCTATTATTGAGAACTTACCGGCATTAAAGGCCAATGGGGAAATTTATAATGATATAATTACACCCAAAGAGAGTAGTTTTGAGGCTTATATCAACGAAAGAGGATACCAATTAAACGACCTTAAAAACGACAAAGAAACCCTTTATCGCCTCCGGGCTGATTATATAAAGGATAGCAAGAACGCTGAACCTGGAACAACGTCGCAAGCCGCCCCCGTGCCAGAAGAGAGTGCTCTTCTCGGAGAAGCGAAGAAATACAAAACGGCAGAAGAGTTTGAGAAAGCATTTTTGACGGAAATAAAACACGGTAGATACTGGCACATTACCGATAACCCAAATTTCACAATCGATCCAAGTCTTGGCCCAAGGGATATGAGTTCTCTGGCCAATGGTCGTATGTCTAAAGGGAAGTTTATGGTTACATCAGATTTAGAATACTGGGCAGAAGAATACCCCGAAAGGCAATACGTCGCTGAGATTGACATGAGCAATGTCAACCCAAAGGATTATTATCAAGTAAAAAGAGGGTTCGGAAATGAATTTTTCGTAGATAATCCGGCTAACGCAAGAGTAATAAAAGTAGTGCCATTAAAACAAGCTTTAAAGGATTCGGTTAAATACCAAAAGTGGTTAGAGAAAAATGTGCGAGGGTTTTCTGAAATTAAAGACATCTGGAATAAAGCACACCAAAAACCTGAGACAACCCCGAAGGCCGTGGAAGCCAAGCAACCGTGGCAAATGACGAAGGATGAGCTTGAAACAAAATATCAAAAGGCTGGCGATATTGTTGATGGGAGAAAAGTGAGAAGTGAAATACCAAACATGGATTCCATCGAAGCATCGCTTGAAAAACCCAACATTCTCCCTGGAATATATGAAATTCCGCTATCTGAATTTGGTGGGTTGACGGGGAAACATTATTCGTCAAGCGGAACAAAACGTATTTCTGAATTAGCAGATGAAATTTCCATAAACAAAGAAATCAATCCGCTCATTGTTGTTATTGATAAAGAAGGCCCGTATATCCTTGAAGGAGCAACGCGCGCAGAAGCCCTTTATAAGTTGGGAGCAAAATCATTACCAGCAAAGATTGTTCTTGACGAAGATTCGTTATCCGAAGGCAAAAAACTGGGGACGGTCAACATACCCGCTAAAGAACCCCCCAAGGTCGTTGCTGCCAAAGAACCGTGGATGATGACACGGGAGGGTACTTTATTATCAGATGAATTTACGCGGGTGGCCAAAGAACACATCGACGCCAGGGGAAAATTTTCCGACATAGAAAGAGAATATTATCGCTCAAACAAAACTGCACAAAAAAGAATGGATAAAAGTTTTTCTGATGCCCGAAAGAAAGCCTCTGAATTAGAGAATAAATGGAATAGACTGCGAGGGGCTATCCAAAACCTTAAGGAAGGCAAGCCCGTTTCCCCAGAAATCCTGAAAGAGTATCCTGCCCTTGTGCCCAAGAATGAAGAGACCGGAAAGACGGAAGAATCCAAAGTCATTCCCGCTACCAAGACAGCGGAAAACAATATCACTACGCCCAAAGAGCAGAAAGCGTATGTTTTGGATAAGCTCGATGGCTTAATTGTCAAGGCAAGACAGTATTGGCGAGAAATAAACGAAACACAAGAAAAAATAACCGATGCCGAGATAGACGAAATGGCATTAAATGGGAGATTTTCGCGTGAATCACCTGAAGGTGAGGCGACTGTCATTATCGAAGTCCCTAATGATGGCCGATATAAAGTTCCCAATACTTTAAACAATCTTCTTTTGTTTAAAAAGAAGTTTAAATCCATGTCAATCAACACAGCCCCTCCAGATATAAAGCCGCCGATGCCGTCCAAGAAGCCCACAGGGAAGCCATTGTCTGATATACAAAAGGAAATGTGGGAAGATTATATAAATTTATATCGTTACTACCAACAAGAAGGATACAGTGAAGAAGCCGCTAAAATGAAACTGGCCATGAAAGAGGAATATCCTGAATTATATGAAGAAGTCGAAAAACAAGAAGCCGCCGAGAAAGAAGCATTGGCCGAGCAATACAAGTTTTACAGCGACACCACAGAAGAAGAGGCAGAGGCCGCTATGTGGCATAAGATTGTGGCCGATGTAAAGAATAAAGAAATAACACTCAAGTCACTCAGCGATAAGTTTAATGGTAAAACACCTTCATTTGACGACGTTTCCCAGAAAAGTTTTTCAGTATATAACAAACTCAATCCTAAAATTGAACATGCGGAATCAACAAAAGAGGAAATCAAAACTAAGTATCCAGAACTTTATGAAAAGATGTTTGGTGCGCCGAAAGATGTTTCGTTTCAACGCGGCAAATCCGCCGGCCTCCAACAGTCCCAAGTCCAGTCTGTTGTTGACCAGGCGCTTAAATTAATCCCCAACCCCCCCAAAGTCAATGTCATTCAGTCTAACCAGGATTGCCCCGAAGCCGTCCAGAGGATCATGGAGCGAGACGGTATATACGATGCTATGGGATTTACCCATAATGGGGAAGTTTATCTGGTGTCCGACAACATAAGAAGCGAAGAGGAAACCATTAGAACCCTTGCCCATGAGTTGACCCATAGCGGATTGGGTAAGTTCTTCCAGAGACAGCGGATGCCGAGGACGTTACTGCCTGTCCGGGCGCAATACGAAACCTTGATGGACGCCATTTATCAGGCACACGGTGAAGAGGTAGAACAGTTAGTAAAGACTACTCACCGCCATTTAAAGATCAGAACTGTTCAGGGCAGAAGGCAGGCTTGCGAAGAATGGCTTTGCAACCAGTCTTATGATTCCCAACCCGAGTGGTATGATAAATTAGTTGCCATATTCAACGACCTTTTAAGGGCCCTTGGCCTGAATGTCAAGTTGTCCGATGCGGAAGTCCGGGTAGTATTACAGGATGCGTTCAAAGAGTTTGGGGGCGAAGGCGTCAACTTCAAGATAGCCCACCACGGAACACCGCATGTCTGGATGCCTGAGCCTGGGTTCCCTCATGGCAGGCCGAGGCTGGACAAGATAGGAACAGGAGAGGGTGCAGCAGCGTTCGGATGGGGAATTTATTTTGCGGAAAAGGTAAGGGTGGCAAAAAGTTACGCAAAGTCTGTTATGGGCACATGGACACCAGATGTTGCTATCGCCCATATAATTTCTGGTTTTAGTTCAAAAAAAGTAGCCATTGATTTTTATAAAAATAAGCTCGCGAAGGAAAAAGATAAGGAAGAACGTGCGAATATCGAAGCATTTATAGCTAAAATAGAGCAGTCTGAAATACCTGGAAACTCCCTCTACAACCTCGAAATCCCCGATGATGTTATCCCGAAGTTGCTGGATTGGGATAACGGAATAACCGATAAGCAACGAACTCAAATGATCCATTATGTCAATTTTGCTTATTCAAATGAAAATCCACTGAGACGGCAACTTATTGATGTAATAGAGTCGAATCCTTCCTTAGCCAATAATAAATATTATTTAAGTGGGGAAAATTTATATCATCAATTATCAAGCATTTTAGGTTCCGATAAGGCCGCTTCTAATTTTCTTGCTCGCGCAGATATCCCAGGCAACAAGTATCTGGATCAGATGAGCAGGGAGAAGGGAGAAGGCAGTTATAATTACGTCATCTGGGATCAAAAAGTTTTAGATCGCATTGCACTTCTGGAACGGAACGGTGAAAAACTGGACGCCATAAGAGAAGAGCAAGAGAAAGAAGTGCCGATTGAATTTCAGCGCTCACCTGTCCGCCGAAGCCAGCCGATGTTTTCACGTTCGGACAATCCGGATTATAAATGGTGGGAAGGCATGGACATCCGGAAGCAATTAGAAAGCCTCCCGCTTAAATTCTGGCAGAAGCCCCGCGATTTTATCGCAATGGGATATGTCCCCATCACCAGAGCAGAAGCCGACAAATTGTATTATGATGGCTTGGATATTTTTGTGGCCCACGTCAATATCAAAGGTGAACTGGATACCACCGGAAACGAGGGTATCTTCATGAGGCCACTATCATTTTATGGATATAAATATTGGAGATACGATGGAACACGTGCCCAAGAAACAGAAGCAACGTATAGATACTTTAAATACCGCGAGCGTTATCTACAAGGAAGAACGGGAGAAATTGCACGGCAGGAAAGACGAGAAACAGTCCCCGTATCAGAAGAAGCGCCGGAAAGGAAAGTAGCAGAATCCGAGGTAGGGTATTATCGTTATTCAACTAAAGGAGAGGGGAATAATCTCCCGATTGATGACACAATTCGCAACTATTGGAAAAAGAAAGTGGAGGAACAATATGAACGCAATAGAACTACACGAGAAAACGGGGATGTGGGGTTTGCCGATGATTCACGTCGAGAGCGAGACAATAGAATACCATATCCCAGCAGATTACAACTTGGACGGCTCTTTGACGAAAACGTGCGCGGACTTGGCGAAGAAACTGAGCGGCCCCAATGGGAAAGTGTTGTTTTTGCGCCCGAATTAATTGACACACCAGAGTTCAAAGTAGCCAGGGATCACTTTTCGTCCCTTGGATATACCACC
>JAHFOY010000020.1:18574-29627 GCA_023261485.1 Planctomycetota bacterium | reverse complement strand
AGAGGCAGGGCTCGGTTCACGCCGGGAGTGTGAAAGAATCATTACGGCCGGAAGGGTAACCGTTGACGGGAAGCGGGTCACAACCCTGGGTACGACTGCCGATGCCGACAAATCCAGGATTTGCTGCGATGGCATGCCGATAAAGAGGCAGCGTACGATTTATTATTTACTCAATAAGCCGAAGGGCTTTGTGTGCACAAATCGTGACGAGCTGGGCCGGCTACAGGCGGTTGATATAATAGAAAATGTAACTCAAAGGATATACACCATCGGACGACTGGATAAGGAGAGTGAAGGACTGATTGTTTTAACAAACGACGGCGACCTCGCAAACAAACTGTCCCATCCGAGATACGAAGTCAGTAAAACGTACTTTGTTGAAGTAGATGGATACTTAACAGATGAGGCGATTAAGTCTTTGAAATCCGGAGTTTGGCTTTCCTTCGGCAAGACACAACCGGTAAAAGTTCAGCATGTGCGGAAAGGCAAACAAAGGAGCAGGTTTGAGATGGTATTGAAGGAAGGTAGAAACAGGGAAATCCGCCGTATGCTCAATGAATGTAATTATAAGGTGCGCATCCTTCGACGGATTAAAATCGGTAATTTATATGATCCGGCATTGAAAATCGGCAGGTATCGGAAATTGACGGATGCTGAAGTGAAACGGCTTTATGCGCTCGCCGAAAGAAATACCACAAAGGATATGAATGAATAGTTCTGTGCTTTAAAAAACTAGCCACGAATGGGCACTAATTTACACGAATTTTACCTTAATTATTTCGTGTACATTCGTGTAAATTCGTGGCTAAACTACAGATAAAAATCGAGGAAGATATGACACAGCTACAACAGGCCAGGCAAAATATCATCACACAGGAGATGAAACAGGTTGCAAAGGATGAAGGTCTCGACCCCGAATTCATCAGGATGCGCATCGCTGAAGGCAAGATCGTTATTCCTGCAAACCTCAAGCGGAAGGCCGCAAAGGTTTGTGGTATTGGCGCAGGGCTCAAAACCAAGGTCAACGCCAACATAGGGACTTCGGCTGATTATCCCGATGTTGAAAACGAGATGGAAAAGTTGCGTGCGGCGGAAGAAGCAGGCGCAGACGCGGTGATGGACCTGAGCACCGGCGGCGATTTACGGGCGATACGCAAAAGGGTTATTGAAGCGTCTTCTATTGCCGTGGGGAGTGTGCCCATTTACGAGGCGGCCGTCAAGACCGTTCAGCGTAAACATGCAATTGTCGATATGACTGCAATGGACATGCTTGAAGCAATACGGTTGCACTGTGAGGACGGAGTTGATTTTATTACTGTGCATTGCGGCGCCACAAAGGGCGTACTCAAACATTTAAAGGAAAATAAGCGCATTTGCGGCGTAGTAAGCCGGGGCGGAACGTTTCTGGTAGAATGGATGATTCACTCCGGCAAAGAGAATCCGCTGTATGAGAAATATGATGAGATACTGGCTATTGCAAAAGAATATGACGTGACCCTCAGTCTGGGAGACGCCATGAGGCCCGGCGCACTGGCAGATGCATTTGATCGCGCACAGGTGTACGAGTTGAACGTGCTGGCAGAACTTGCCCAAAGAGCGCTGGACGCTGGTGTGCAGGTTATTGTGGAAGGGCCAGGGCATGTGCCTTTAAATCAGGTGGCTGCACAGGTACAACTACAAAAGGAACTCTGTAAAGGCGTGCCCTTTTATGTACTCGGCCCGATTGTTACGGACATTGCCCCGGGATATGACCATATTACTTCTGCCATTGGGGGGGCTATCGCAGCCGCTGCTGGGGCTGACTTCTTATGCTACGTAACTCCAACCGAACATTTGAGTCTGCCGGGGCCGGCTGATGTGAGGAGCGGCGTAATGGCCGCACGCATTGCCGCCCATGCGGCCGACCTTGTGAAGGGCGTCAAATCGGCCTGGGAATGGGACAAGAAGATGTCACAATTCAGGCGAAAGAGGGATTGGGAAGGACAATTCAACACGTGTATTGACCCGCAAATGGCAAGAAGCATCCGCGAGAAGGGACGACCACAAAACAACGAGGTCTGCTCCATGTGCGCTGAGTATTGCGTATTCAAACTCAGCGACAAGGCATAAATAATTTTGGATTTCGGAATTACGATTTGGGATTTAAAATTGATTTAATTATGATCTTATTTATAAAGCATATTGGTATCGAAGGTCCGGGCACCATTGGTGATTTTCTGGATGATAACAAGACACTCTACACGATTATTGATGTTTCCCATGGTGATAAATTACCCAAGCTGAAAAAAGATTTTCAGGCAATTATTTGTCTTGGCGGACCAATGAACGTGTACGAGGAAGAGAAGTATCCGTTCCTGAAAGAGGAAGATACATTTCTTTGCAGGGTGGTTGAAGAGGAAGTGCCGTTTCTGGGAATCTGCCTGGGTGCGCAGTTGATTGCTAAGGCAACAGGCGCAAGAGTAACGAAAAACCCTGAGAAAGAGATTGGGTGGTACAAGATAGTCCTTAATAATAATGGATTAAAAGACGATTTATTCAAAGACCTTCCTGAAGTTTTCAATGTATTTCAATGGCACGGAGATACCTTTGGCATCCCCCCTGGAGGCAAAAGACTGGCATTCTCGGAACTTTGTCAAAATCAGGCGTTAAAGTACGGCCGGAATATTTACGGTATCCAGTTTCATGTAGAAGTAACAAAAACCATGATTACCCAATGGGCCGATGCCTATCAGGAAGAATTGGAATCTCTAAAAGGCATCGTCTCTGATAAACAGAAGATGCTGGAAGATTACGATAGACTATCAAAAACTTACATGAAACAGGCGGAACAGTTTTATGTAAACTTTTTTACGATTGCAGGCTTGCTGAAAAGAAAGATATTTTCCTTTCCGCAATAATGCCAGGAATTAATCCGTAGAGACAGGTTTGAAACCTGTCTCTACAGTGGTTTTTATAATCCCAATCTCATTCTGCGCTAATTCTTCTGCATAATCATTAATCTTGTAAAAATCCTTGTAATGCAGTAGCATCTCGTTGGAGTTCTTGTAGCCCAGGCGGCGGCCGTAATTGACGATGCACATGGTTCTCGCCTCCACAAAAGAGAACCCCTTAAATTCCAATGCCTCTACGATACTTTTTTTCATGTGATTCAGGTGGTAGGCCGTCGTACGTGCATAGTAGCAATTGTGGTATTTAAAGAGAGATTGAACGTCTGCCGGTTGATCCTGATTGCCGTTTGGCGTGGTCAGGGTCTTTGTGCCGTGCGGAGTAGTAGGAGAGACCTGACCTCCCGTCATACCATAAATCTCATTGGCATAGCAAATGACGGTAATGTTCGTATTCCGTCGTATAGCGTGCAGCAAATGGTTCCCTCCGATACCGAGCAGATCGCCGTCTCCGCTTACCACCACGACATTAAGGGTGTCATTGGCATATTTAATTCCTTCGGCCACGGGGATAGCCCTGCCATGCGCCGTATGGACTGAATCAAGGTCGAAGAAACCTGCGCTCCTGCCCGCGCAACCGATTCCCGATACAACCACAGTACCGTTCTTTGGCAGGTTCAATTCATCAAATGCCTGGCAGATTGATTTCAGGACAATGCCATTTCCGCAACCGGGGCACCACGGCGTGGGCAGCAAATCAATTTTCAGGTAACGTTTAAAACTAATATCTTTGATCATTATGATAGAAACCTCCTGTGTAGGGGCAGGTTTCAAACCTGCCCCTACATGGTGTCTTTATTTTCTGTTCTTAGCGGATTCTTTTATCATCTTTTGTTTCCAATCCCTGTGGGCGTTAATTATGGAAAGAACCTCCTGGGGGTCGTCTGTTAATTTAATCAAATCTATATCTTCTTTCAATATGGTCTTTTCTTTCAGCATCGTTGTCTTTATCCAGTGCACAAGCCCGTTCCAGTATTCTTTTCCCACAAGTATCAAAGGAAACGGATATATTTTGTGGGTCTGTACAAGAGTTAATGCCTCAAAAAATTCGTCCAGCGTCCCAAATCCACCCGGCATGCATACATAGCCCATCGCATATTTCACAAACATGACCTTTCGTGCAAAGAAATATTTAAAATTGAGCGCCTTGTTTTGAAACGGATTTGGCTTCTGCTCCTTGGGCAGGACGATATTCAAACCTACAGAGATACCCTTGTTCTTGGATGCGCCCTTATTGGCAGCCTCCATTATTCCCGGCCCGCCTCCTGTTATAACGGTATAGCCGTTGTTTGCCAAAATGCCCGAAATCTCCATAGCCTTTTTATAGTATTTATGATTTCTGTGGAATCTGGCAGAGCCAAATATGGTAACGGCAAGACCGATATCCGAGAGTTCTTCGAAACCCTCCACAAACTCGCTCATTATTCTGAATATCCGCCATGTTTCTCCGCCTTTAAGGTCTTCTATCATGATTCACCTCGTATATTATTCGCTTTATTTCTGCCAAATCTATGCGTCCACCCAGAACGGGTATAAACTCCACCTCGCGATGCAAAATGCGTTCAATCTCATGGGCATATTGTCCGGTATTCATTTCCATAATGATGATTCGTTTATACCGGGGCGCGATGGTCTTGATCTCCTCAACTACGGGAAACATGCGTATGGGCCGGTAGAGGGAAAAATTGTCTTTAAAATAATATGACATCCTTGAAAGCGCCCCGTAAGATATCAGCAGCGTGTCGGTATCCTTACCGCATTTGATATATTCATAGGCATTGTATCGTTGAGCCGTCAGTTGCTGCTTTTCGTGGAGGCGGGTAATAAGCCGTCTGTAATTGTCAACGTCTGAAGTTTTCAAGACGGAGTCTTCGTGGGAAAGCCCGGTAAAATGCCGGTTACCGGCGCCAAGCGGTTGACGGTCGCGCTTTTTGATCTCAAAATCCCTATGTGGAATAATGGTTTCATAAAGGTGGCTGATATATCCGTCGCTGAGGAGGATAACAGGGCTCATGGATTCCTCTGCCGCATTAAAGGCCGTAACCGTATAATTATAAAGCTCAGAAACAGAATTGGGATAGAATACGATGGGAAAATAATCCCCATGGCTGCCGTGAATACATTGAATGACATCTCCTTGGGCAGGAAGGGTGGGCATGCCGGTGCTGGGACCTACCCTCTGAACGTTGACGATAACGAGCGGTGCCTCCATCATATGTGCCAGTCCTATGCTTTCCTGCATCAGGGAGAATCCGGGGCCTGAGGTAGCCGTCATCGCCTTGAGGCCAGCCAGGGATGCGCCAATAACGGCGTTAATGGAGGCAATCTCATCCTCCATTTGCAGCGCCTTGATGTGCTTTTTGTTGACCATTTCATGGATAATTTCAGAGGCAGGTGTAATGGGGTAACCTGCAAAGAATTTTAATCCGGCGACTTCAGCCGCCATTGCAATGGCCTGATTACCCTGTAGTAACTGCTTTGGCATCTATTTCCTCGATTTCAATCGCAAAGTCCGGGCAATAACGCTGGCACATTTTGCAGGCAATACACCTTTCCAATTCCATCAATGTCTGGTGTCGAATTTCCAGATTTTTAACGGGGCAGAAATTTACGCAAATACCGCAACGCTTGCAGAACTCGTGATTAACATGCACAATTCCTTTTCTCTTTCGAACTTTTTCTTCTGGCACAGTGTTTTCCTAATCTCCTTTTTAATAACTTATTCTGTAGTAGTTTACCGCAAAGACGCAAAGAACGCAAAGCTTTAAAGACCATTAACAATCCTCTTTATTCCATCTTTTAGAATCGGAACATTGAAATTTATCTTCTTTTATCACTTTAGGTCTTCCTTTGCGCCCTTTGCGACTTTGCGGTGAATTATTATCCTTTGGATTTTTCAATCCTTCCGCATGTTGTATATCTCTTCAAAACTGGATGCAATCTCGACAAATATCTTCAATACCTCCGGGCAGAAGTGCTCAGGCTTCGTTCTCCCGTCCCCCTTCGTCATGATCTTCACTACCTCCTCATGACTCAAACCCGGCTTATATGGCCTCTCGCTCCTCAAGGCATCATACTGGTCGCACAGCATCACGATCCTCCCCTCTATCGGTATCTCCTCCCCCTTCAAACCCGCAGGATACCCCGTACCATCCCACCTTTCGTGATGATTCAGCGCAATCGATGCCGATATTTGTATATTGTAATGAGATGACCCGGAGAGTATCTTCTCCCCTATTGTCGTATGCGTCTTCATGATTTCGAATTCCTGGGGTGTAAGGCGGTCTGCCTTCAAAAGTATGCAATCCGCTATGCCTATCTTTCCCACATCATGCATGGGGCTTGCAAAGGTTATCGTCTCCACAAAATCCTCCGGTATACCCATGGACTGGGCAATCTTTTGCGCATACAAACCCATCCTCGAAATATGAGCGCCCGTCTCCGTGTCCTTAAACTCTGCCGCCGTTGACAGCCGTTGTATGATCTCCTTGCCCATATATTTGACCTTCATTAATGCCTCAGCCAATTCCTGCGTCCTTTTCTTTACCGTCTCTTCCAGTACCTGTTTGTAATTCTTTTCCATCTGCCTGAGCCTGCCATGCTCAACCGCCCTTTCAATGCACCGGACCAGATATTGTGACTTAAAAGGCTTGATGATGAAATCAAAGGCGCCGTTCTTTATCGCATCAATTGCCGTGTCCAGTTCTGCATAGGCAGTCATCAGGATTACGGGTATTTCAGTGTTAAACTTGCGGATTTCTCCAAGAAGTTCAATCCCTGACATTCCGGGCATCTTAATATCGGTTAACACGACATCAACCTTGTTTGATTTCAACTTACGCAAAGCCTCTTCGGGATGTCCGCAGGTCCTGACGCTAAAATCAAACCTGTCAAGCAGCAGTGCAACGGATTCGAGGACGTACGGCTCATCGTCAACGACGAGAATGGTAGATTGCGGAGTGTGAATTGCGGATGAATTCATTTCTGATTTCATATCTTCCAGATTCATACAACCTCCTCTATTTCGAGTTAGAAGAAATTGGCAGGTCAACCGTCTCGGTTGACCAAATCAAAAGCAACAAACGGATACAGGACAAGCGAGACGCTTGTCCTACCAACACCGCCTCAAAAACCGCTTAAATGAAATGAAAATTCCTATACAATTAAACCCACAATTTACATTCTATTTATCCAGCAATTCTCTCACCTTTTTTAAAAGCTCTGTGGGCGAAGCAGGTTTGGCAATAAGGTTTAATCCCTTTCCAAGTAAGTCCTTTTTATAGACAATATCTTCACTATAACCACTCATAAAAAGCGCTTTAATACCCGGCCTCATCTCCTTTATTGCATCGTATGCATCTCGACCACTCTTGTTCGGCATTATTACATCAAACAAAAGAAGATGTATTTTATCCTTATTCTCCCTGAATTTATTAACCGCGTCCTCTCCGTCAACTGCCTCTATTACCGTATAGCCATGACCTTCCAGCACTATTTTTGTTAGTTTCCTGACATCTTCCTCATCCTCAGCTATCAATACCGTTTCTGTACCTCCTTTGTGGACGATGTGTAACTCCGTCTTTTTCTTTTCAACCACAGATTCAATTACCGGTAAATATATCTTGAATGTCGTACCCTTGCCCAATTCACTATAAACGTTTATGTAACCATTGTGCTGCTTGATTATCCCATATACAATCGCAAGCCCAAGTCCCGTGCCCTTTCCAACACTCTTGGTGGTAAAGAACGGTTCGAATATCCTCTCTTTCGTCTGCTCGTCCATCCCCACACCCGTATCTGAGATGGCTACAAGGGCATACCGTCCAACCTTGCCATACCCGTGGGTCTTTATATATTCATTGTCTATTTCTGCAATATCTGTATTTATGCCCAAAAAACCTCCTTCAGGCATGGCATCCCGCGCGTTTGTTGCAAGGTTCATCAAGACCTGCTCCATCTGTCCAACGTCTGCCATTACAACACACTCTTTATCGGTAAGCGCGATCTTGAGTTTTATATCCTCTCTCATAACCCTCACAAGAAGGCTTTCAACCCCTTTTATAATCTCATTCAAATATAATGGACTTGGATTGCTTACCTGTTTTCTGCTGAATGCGAGGAGTCCGTGGGTTAAATTCGCTGCCCTTTCCGCCGATTTCAGTATCTTTTGAATAAAATCCCTTGATGAACTCCCTTCCTTCATCTCCATCTGTAACAAATTTCCATACCCTATGATTGCCGTGAGGATATTGTTAAAGTCATGTGCTATACCCCCTGCAAGGGTACCAACCGATTCTAACTTCTGGGCATGATAAAGCTGCTCTCTCAGTTTTGCCCTCTCATCCTCCATCTTCTTGTGTTCGGTAATGTCCGTCGAGATGCCACAAACGGCATATATATCTCCGGTGGAGTCAAAGAGTGGAAACTTGACCGAAATGTAGGCATGCTGCCCGTCATCGTGAGTCGCTAACTCTTCAAACTCCATGGGAATTTTGGTCTCGAACACTTTTCGGTCATTTGCCAGATGTGTGTCAGCTATTTCTTTGGGAAAGCAGTCGTGAGGGGTTTTCCCTTTTAGTTCATCTCTTTTTATGTGGAATAGATTTTCAAACTGTCTGTTAATAAAGACAAATCGGCCCTGCAAATTCTTGATGTAGACAACCGCTGGAGTGTTATCAAGTATAGATCGTAGCCTCTCTTCGCTCTCGCGTAATGCCTCCTCTGCCTGCTTACGCTTGATGATCGAACCTATCTGTGATAACACAGCCAGAACAAGTTTAACAAGTCGTTCATTCTTTTCTTCTGTCTTCAAATTATAGAATACAATAACAGCTACTACTTCATTGTCAGCGGTAACGGGAAAAGCAATCCCGGTTTTCAATCCAACTTCATTTGCAATCGGTATGCGCAGATAATTCGGGTCGAGTGTTACATCCCGCACCCACACGGGCTGTTTCTCAGACCATGCACGACCAGGAAGTCCTATGCCCAAAGGAAAGGTCATCCCTTCGGTAAACGCACTGAATTTTTCAAAACCTTCGATGCTGCTATAATAGGCATGATTACGTTCCAGGACGGTGTTATCTGGACGAAGTATCCATGCCTCTCCATAAACCCAGCCAGTAACGTCACACACCTTCTGCATAGCAGCGACCAGTGCATCGTGTAAATTCTTGGATGCACTTACAGCCAGAGTCGTTGTTTGCAATAAATGAATCTCTTCCTCCGCTTGCTTCCGACCAGTGATATTTCTGACAATCTCCAGACTGGAAACAATTTTCCCACTAGCATCTTTAATGGGGCTGGCTATATTTTCAAAAAATACAATTTCTCCGGAAGGCATTACTACCCTTCTCTCGGAAATATGCGACTTGCCGTCCTTGTATACCATTTCCACAGGACACGCATCGCAAATACTATTTTTACCTTCATAGGTTGAATAACATTTCTCTCCCAACCGGACTCCGAATACATTCTTTATAGCCTCATTTTGATAAATGATGTTATAGTCCAAATCCTGAATGGTTAGGCCGTCTTCCATCGCGTTAATTACAGCCACGAATTTGTTCTTCTCCGTATTCAGTTCCTCCTCTGCACGCTTACGTTCGGTGATATCCTGAACCGTTCCAACCATTTGAATAATCTTTCCGGCGTCATTTACTATAGGTACAAACTTCTTTTGGACGATGCGTACAGTTGTATCTTTAAGAAGTATACGAAGTTCAATGTCGATAGGTTTTTTATTGTTTAAAGCATCATCTATGGATTTATTTACAAATTCCCGATCCTCAGGGTGAACACAGTTCAAGAACGTCTCGTATGTATCGTCAGATTTTTGTTGAGTCAGACCAAAGAGACGATAAGCCTCAGCAGACCCGTATACTTTGTTTTTGACTACATCCCACTTCAAGTTCCCAATATGGGCAATTCTTTGCGCCTCGGTAAGACAGGCCTCACTCCTTATGAGTGCGGTTGTTCTGGCTTTAATATCACGGGACATGCCAATAAACGACTCACAGAGTAAGCCAATCTCATCGCCTGTTTGAGCAGGGAGGAGAATCTCGACATTGTCGCGTGCAATATCTCTTGTAGCATTGGTGATTAACTGGAGAGGCTTCACTATTTTTTTTACGAATGTGATATGGAGGAAGATGATTATTGCAATAACAATAACGGCAGTTATTACGGTATTTATTAATAGATGTCTTACAGGGGCAAGCGCCTCATTCTTATCAATTTCGACCAGGAGCACCCATTTCATTGACGGAATATACATGGATGCGCCCGCAACCTTAACGCCTCTGTAATCTCTATAGAATCCGGTTGTCTCTTTGTTTGACGTTAAGCCTTCGTTAATTGGCAGCGTATCGACTAACTGTTTACATACGATATCCTTCACGAATATGGATTTCGTAATCATGCACTTGTCTCTATTGACCAGATAGATATCCAGTGTCTTCCATTCCCCTTTCCCTTTACCCCAGGAAATTGCCCCCAATTCTCCGGCATATTCTCCTGTTAAAAGCTTATCTAGCTCCGAAATCAGGATATGATTGATAAGTACACCCATAGGCCTGCCTGTCTCTTTCGCAAACATAGGTGTTGAGACCCTAATCTCGGAAAATCCCACACTACTGGTCAGGCTTTCTACAACGGCAGTAGACTTTTGTCCCTTTATAAAACAGTCCTCTTTGGACAAATCATTCCCAATTTCAGAGTTGTTTGTAGAGGCGACCACCCTTCCATCCAAAGAAAGGATACTGATGGTATTTATCGTTTTATCAAGGCTAAGTTTATTCTTAACGAGGTGTTCATTCAGTTTACTAATTGCAGATGTATTACCACGGATTATTTTTTGAAGGTGGGTTCTGATGAAACCGTCGCTAGCAAAGTCCTGGGCACGTATTTTGGCCTTTTCCAGGAATTGATAGACCTGTCCTTCGTAGGACTCAGCAATAACCGTCAGGGTGCTTAGGACGCGTTGTTTCAAATATACCCTGTTTTGATTGTAAACAACGAGGAATGTAATCAGTATGGGAAGGAGTACAAAGATAATACCCAGTAATGCCTTTTTTTTCAGCGATAGTTTCAAATTTTTCATTCAATGG
>JAHFOY010000020.1:0-18474 GCA_023261485.1 Planctomycetota bacterium | reverse complement strand
CAAATATACCCTGTTTTGATTGTAAACAACGAGGAATGTAATCAGTATGGGAAGGAGTACAAAGATAATACCCAGTAATGCCTTTTTTTTCAGCGATAGTTTCAAATTTTTCATTCAATGGTTATTGAAATAGCCGATGTGGTGCTGGTTGTTTTTGGAAATGTGATTTAGACGGATTGCAAGCTGTTTTGTAAGGTAAATAACGTAATTTCCGGCCGTGCAAAAAATCTCACCGGAAAATTGGAAACTCCAATACCCTTATTGACATACATAATTGTTCTTTCTTCATGAAAAAGACCCGACGCATAACGGGTACCGAATTTAGAGTATACAATGGGAGGTCCATAGAGAGGCAGGCATACCTGCCCGCCGTGTGTATGGCCTGCCATCACAAAGTCAATCCCAGTATGCTTAATCCTCTCGATGGCGTCCGGGTTGTGGCATAATAAAATTTTGGGTTTACTATCTACGCCTTTCAGGGTTGTTTCCAAGTTCAATTTACCTGCCCACAGATCGTCTACCCCTGCAATGAAGAGATAGTCCTTCTTCCGGTAAAGCGGGACATGCTCATTAATCAATACACGAATGCCTCTTTTTGCTAATGTATCGGCAGTAACATCTTTGTTGTCGTGGTTGCCCAATACTGCGAAGACGCCTTCTTTCGCTTTTAGTTCCGACAATTCTTCTGCAACAGAAGAGAGGAATTCCTTCGAGCCATAAACAAAATCCCCCGTTAATGCAATAATGTCAGGAGATAATGCGTTTACCTTCCGAACGCACTTTTTGATAAATTCTCTGGGAACGTATTTGCAGTGGTGAATGTCAGAAAGTTGCGCTATCCTCATTCCTTCGAATCGCTCCGGCAGGGCGCGGATATTTATAAAAACATTTTTTATTTCAATCCAACGCGGTTCCAAAAGGCAGCTATAACTGCCAACCGACATAACACCGAGCACGTATCCGCACGCACCCTTTATGAACGTACGCCTGGAAATCATATTTCGTCACCTTGTCCAATCTCTTGTATACATTCCTGTATTAATAGCCATTATCGCTTGAGACCGCATGGTGATATGCAATCCGCGCAAATGCCTTCTTCCCATTCTTCTTTAACAAATTCCATCCAATCGTCCGGGGTATTACGGCACGACAAGCATATCCCAAGATCACAAAGTCCTTCGGTCGTACTTTCAGAATCCTTTATTGCTGCGCCGCAGCATGCGCATTGCCACGTAATCATGTCACTGCTTATATGGCCGCCAACGTCACACATGAGACACTCCTTTCGCTGAACTGTTACTTTTGTGGAACCTCAGATTTTCTTTCTGCTGTTATCTACGAAATATTGTAATACATCCGTCTCGGTAATCAAGCCAATTAACTTATTCTTCTCTTTTACGACGGGTAATCCGCCCACCTTTTTATCAATCATAATTTGGGCAGCCTCCTCAATCGTTGCGTCAGGCGGAACGGTAACTACATTTTTCGTCATTACGTCTGAGACTTTGATGGAATCCAGAAATTCCTTATTTTCCTTCCAGTTTGTGAGGAGGGAAGTCAGTGATGCGCGATACAGGTCTCTTTGTGTTAGTATGCCTACAATAGTTTCCCCTTTTACAACGGGCAGATGCCGTATCCTCCCCAAATACATAATATCATTGGCAAAACCCAATTTCGAATCAGCGTTCAAGGTCACCAGTTGTGTCTTCATTACATCTTTTACTAGCATCTTTCTCCTCCATTTCTATGGCAGTATTAAGCTTCGCTTCCCATTCAGGCCCATAATGATTTTGAAGATTTTTTTGTATCTTTTCCTGCCATCTGTGGTATGCCTGTTTTACCGTGCCGATGGGTTGATGTTTTTCTGACAGATATAGGATATTCTGCGTTCGTTTTGGCAATGGAACAAGAATATAATTTAATTCCTCTCCCCCTGCAGATATTGAAGCAAGGCGAACATCCTTTGCATTTATTATTAACTCCCGCGCCTTGTGCGCATCTTCATTAACAAATATATTCCGGATCACGTCTATATCGTCCAGGATTGCATAAAAGGCGTCCCATTTCCTTTTATATACGAGATTTTTATACGCACCGGAAGCGGCATATTCATTGAATATGCACGGCCCGCTTATTCTCTGATATAACGATTCACCCGCACTGTCCGGATAATCCCTGCATTGCCGGGGACGGTGCTTATAGATACTGCATCGCAAGTCCATTTTCAGAGTGGAGTCTGCAGAATTTCTGGAGATGACAAAATCCAGAAACTTGCATGAGTCGTATAATTCATTTTTGTACCCTTCGCCGGCTACCAATAATTTAACATAGGGTGAGCCGGTTCCGCTTTTCCACATGGATTTGAAAAATCCGATATGTCCGTTGTTTGATGGAATGACGCAGGTAAAACAACACATTCCATCCGAACACTCATTCTCTGCAAAGGCCATATCGCAAAGGTTTTTATTCATGGTAAAATTAATACTTATGACAATCTATACTATTATGCGGGTTACCTTTTCGTCGATTAGCTGGCATGCAATCTTATATCCCTCACTGGACTCTTCGTAACTTGGTATCCGCTTGATAATAGCCCTGGCTTTATCATGAAGGTCTATAGGGTTGATGACGCCGTTAATATTTGTAATCAAAACCCTGCCCAGTTGTTTCGAATAGGCGCCCACAAAGTCATACACCCCGCCAATGATTGTTAATTTGTTTTCCTTTACCATGCCGCCGTAATATTTTAACGCCTTTTCTATTTGGTAATCCACATTGATTTGACTCAGATAAGCGAGTTCCTTCATTTCATTTTGAATCTTTCTTAAATCAGGAATTCCTCTTTCGATGGGTATGGTTAAAGGAAGCATTTCGGACTTTATCTCGCGACTAAGCGACGAATAATCCGTTTTCATGAGTTTATCAAAAGACTTTGCTAAATTGATAATTTCCTGAGACTGTGTTATACAGGCGTGGGTAGCAAATTTTACTGCGCCACAATCTGTATGCCCCAGCACAAGCATAACAGGGGTTTTAAGCACAAACAGGGAATACTCGATAGACCCCCTATTTATGGCAAATTGATTACCTGCATTCCGAACAATAAACACCTTGTTAAATATGTCCATCCCCAGGATATTGCCATGTACACGTGAATCTGCGCATGTAACAAGGGTGATATAAGGACTTTGACTACCTGCATATGCAAGGAACTTCGTTTCATCGGTACTTTTTACAAATGCCTCATTGTGTACCAGGAGGTGGCGAAAAATATTCCCGACTTCCATATCTGTCTCCTCAATAAAATTAAACTTTTAATATATACTAAAGTTTTGTAACTATTATAGCTTACAAAAAAACAAACGTGTTCCCGTGTTGCGCAACAACGCACCCTGCCGGATCAATCAAGAAGCCTTAGTATATATTTTCCGTTTAAGTTTATTATGTCGTCTCGAAATATTTTTTATGTTCCCATTCGGTTACCTGTATCCTGTATTCATCCCATTCGGCCATCTTCGAATGTATATACACCTGGTAAGTATGAGAACCTAATGTAGTCTCCATCAGTTTGTTTTTCTTTAATTCCTCAAGTGCCTCATTCAGAGACCCCGGGAGGGTAGCGATATTTCGGTACGCTAATTCATCCTTATTAAACTCATAGACGTTTTCTTCTACCGGATTAGGAGGCGTAAGGCCTCTTCGAACACCGTCAAGCCCCGCTTCCAGCATGACTGCGAGGGCGAGGTATGGATTATTACTGGGGTCAGGGCATCTTAATTCCGCCCTCGTTGCCTGTTCTCTTCCCGGAGAATATCTTGGAATTCGTATCAGGGCGGAACGATTTTTTTGCCCCCAGCAGACATATACCGGCGCCTCATATCCGGGTACCAGCCTCTTATAAGAATTTACCGTTGGAGATAAAATGGCGCTCATAGCCCGTACATGCTGCAGTTGGCCTGCAATGAATTGCCGCGCCGTCTTGCTGAGCTTATATTCGTCCTTCTCATCGAAGAAGATATTCTTTCGCGTGGTGATATCAAAAAAACTTTGATGGCAATGCATCCCGCTGCCGCATACGCCAAAGATGGGTTTTGGCATGAAGGTGGCATATAAATCGTGTTTATGCGCGATGGATTTTACCACCTGTTTAAAAGTCAGGGCATTCTCAGCCGTTTTTAATGCCTCTGCATATTTGAAATCAATTTCATGCTGGCCAGGAGCTACCTCATGATGGCTCATCTCGACATTAAGCCCCATTTTTTCCAGCGCAAAAATGATATCTCTTCTTACGTTTCCCGCAAGGTCTCTGGGTGAAAAGTCGAAATAACTTCCCACATCATGCGGTGTAGGCTCTACCTGCCCGTTATTCTTGGGTTTGAATAAGAAAAATTCCAACTCAGGTCCCACATTATACTCATAGTTCAGCGCTCGGGCGTTTTTAATTGCCCTTTTCAGGATATATCGGGGATCACCCTCAAAAGGAGTGCCGTCGGGCATATAGACATCACAAAAGAGCCTTGCTGTCGGCTCTTCCGTTTCCCAGGGAAGCAAGGCATAAGTATTCGTGTCGGGCTTTAAAAACATGTCGCTTTCACAAATTCTTAAAAAACCCTCGATTGACGAGCCGTCAAACCATATCCCCTTTTCAATGGATTCCGGGAATCTTTCTACAGGTATCGTAACGGACTTGATATTCCCGTTAATATCTGTAAATTGCAATTGGACAAGTTTTACATTATCTTCTTTTACCCGATTGATAATTGCCAAATCTGTATGCTCATTGGTCATGTAAATTTTACCTTTCTAACGCTGTTGGTCGTGTTTTGCTCTACCACGACTTATGTAAATGTAGAATAATTTATCCATAAAAAGTGTGTTAATTTTAAACATATTGCTCAAAAAAAACAAGTAATTTATAACCGATTGATAAATGTGTTCATACTTGACACTATTAATATATCGTGCTACACTTCAAATTAATTATAAACCACAAAGAGTGTAAAGGAGAAGTACGATGTCCGAGGTATGAAGTATGAAACAAAAATATCACACCTCATACTTCTTGTGTTTCCTTGTGATTAAATTCTTTTGTATGCGGCTTGGCTGCGCCAGGTGATTATTATGGGAAAAATTGTTGCCGTCTGTATAAGTGAAAAGAAGGGTGTCCAGAAAAGAGATGTCGGAACATGCAAGTTAATTGAGCATTTCGGCCTGGAAGGAGACGCCCACGCCGGGAAATGGCACCGCCAGGTTAGCCTGCTGGCAAGAGAGAGCGCGGATATTATGCGCGAAAAGGGATTGAAAATCAAAGACGGTGATTTTGGGGAAAATATTGTAACGGAAGGCATAGAACTGAAATCCCTTCCCATTGGAACCGTTTTGAAAATTGGTAGCGGCATAACCATTCGGGTGACTCAAATTGGCAAGCTGTGCCACGACCGGTGTGCCATTTATTATAAGGCGGGCGATTGTATTATGCCTCGGGAGGGTATTTTTGCGGAAATTCTCACCGGCGGCAACATTAAGGCAGGGGATGAAATTACGATACTCGAAAAGGAACCTGTTGTTAAAGTATGATTCGGGCTGCCATATTAACATTAAGTGATAAAGGTTCAAGGGGCGAGCGCGAGGACAAGAGCGGCGAGGTTATTCGCAACATGCTTGCAGAGATTGATGCGGTCATCACAGACTACGAAGTCATTCCTGATGAAAAAGACCTTATCACAAAAAAACTCTTCGAATTTGCCGGAAAGGCCGACCTCATAGTTACAACGGGCGGAACAGGCGTAGGCCCAAGAGATGTAACCCCTGAAGCAACGCGGGCAGTTATCGAAAAGGAACTGCCGGGTTTTGCAGAAGCCATGCGAATGGAGGGTCTCAAACATACCCCCAGGGCAATGGGATCAAGGGCTATTGCCGGAATTTATAAACAAACACTCATTATCAACCTTCCTGGGAGTCCAAAGGGTGTTGCTGAAAACCTGGCCGTTGTTCTCCCAGTCATTCCACACACCATCGGCCTTATTAAAGGCAAAGTCAGCGACTGCGCAAAAGACCGAGAAAAACACATAGGATAGCATCTAAAAATTACCTGCATACAGACTATGGGAGTGATTGTCCACATTCTTTTGTTGCAGAACATTTTATGTTGCAGTTTTATTTATAGTCAACGACAAAAGAAAGTTGTCATTTCGACCAGAGGGAGAAATCTGTAAAAACTGTAATTTCTTATTAAGCAGCCCGGAATATGCCAAAAGACTCGCTGAAAACGGCCGTGAGCACGTCAGACAAAATTTTCTGCTTACCCGTCATTTAAAGGACTACATGCTCTTAATTTCTTTGCATGTACCATCATGAGAATGTGGTTTATTTGTAGATTGAGCTACTAGCGCCTTTTATTTCTAACGTTTACAGGAGTGTAGAATTATGAAAGTAAGAGATATTATGGATTCTTCGCCAGACATCATTAGAACTTCGGATACTTTTGAACATCTCATAAAAATACTGGATGAGGTTAAACATCATGTTGTTTTTGTGGTTGATAAAGAGGAGAAACTGGCAGGAATCGTTACAGAAGGAGATATTATAAAGGTGCTTGTCCCCAAGTACGTAACAGTTGATGAGTCCCTTATTTCAATAATGGATGTAAATTACTTTGAAAGAAAATGCAAAGAGTGTAAAAATCTGCCCATTAATGAAATTATGTCAAAAACAACTTTTAGCGTACGCGAGGAAGACCCTATAATCAAAGCTGCTGCGCTTATGGTCGTTAACAAGATACACACTATTCCTGTGGTTAAAGACAGTAAAATCGTTGGAATTGTATCACGTCTAACTCTGATAAAACATATAACGAAGGTTCTTGCCGAAACATAAATTGGATTATTAGCAACTTTCGCCACAGAGGGCACAGAAATGTAAGAAGCACGTTTCTTCATCCCTATTCCGTTTCTGTGATCTCCGTGACCTCTGTGGCTAATTTAAAATTCTGAAAATTAAATTTGAGGAATAAACTTATGGTCTTCTGGATTGCCACTATCATTTTTATTGCTTCATACGGATTAATTGTCTCTGAAAAGCTTGACAAAACAAAGGTTGCGCTCATTGGCGCGGGCTTGATGATGATACTAAAAATCGTAAGTCAGCACGAAGCCTTTTATAACGAAAAATATGCCATAGATTATAACGTTATATTTCTTCTCATCGGCATGATGATTATTGTTAATATCTTAAGCAAAACGGGCTTGTTTCAGTTTCTGGCAATAAAGTCTGCAAAGCTGGCAAAAGGGAAACCCTTCCTGATCCTCATCTTCTTTACCTGCATCACGGCCTTGCTTTCTGCCATTCTCGACAATGTGACTACCGTGCTGCTGTTAGTCCCTGTTTCATTGTTTATTGCAGATGAACTGGAATTGGACCCCTTCCCATTTCTGATATCGGAAGTAATGGCCTCCAACATTGGCGGCACGGCTACACTCATTGGAGATCCACCCAATATCATGATTGCCAGCAAGGTACAGCTCACATTCATGGATTTTATCTACCACACGGCGCCCGCAGTCCTCTTTATTTTCGGCTTCTTCCTCCTGACGATAAAATTACTCTTTGGAAGAAAACTGCACGTAAAAGAAGAAGTCAGGCAAAAGATACTTGCGATAGATGAATTTACCATGATCAAAAACTATAGCCTGCTGAAAAAATCACTCGGTGTACTGGGAATGGTTATTTTGGGATTTATCTTTCATGGTGTGCTCCACTACGAGCCTGCAACCATTGCCCTTTTAGGCGCGGCAGTTTTACTCATTATATCAAAGGAAGACCCGCATCACGTGCTGAAGGAATTGGAATGGCCAACGCTTTTCTTTTTTATCGGCCTCTTTATTATTGTCGGCGGTGTCATTAAGGTAGGTCTGATTTCGAATCTCTCCGAAAGTATGATTTCACTGACAAAGCCAAGCGCAGACGACATGTTTATCACGGCAATTACTACCCTGTGGTTTTCTGCCATTAGTTCGGCAATCGTTGATAATATCCCCTTTGTGGCAAGCATGATTCCTTTGGTAATAGATACTGCACATGCAGTATTGCCTTCCGGAACGGATTTTAAGGCAGTCGTCCAGCATTCAACCCTTATGCCCGTGTGGTGGTCTTTGGCATTAGGGGCGTGCCTTGGAGGAAACGGTTCGCCGGTTGGCGCATCTGCCAACGTTATTACCTTAGGTCTGGCGGAAAAGGCTGGATATCCAATATCGTTCAGGAAATTTATTATCTATGCAATACCCATTACCATCGAAACAATTATCATAGCTACTATTTACATCTGGTTAAGATACTACTTCCTTCATTGAAAATGTTTAGGAAAAGACAGATGGTTAAACTCAAGATATTTGTTCTTTTAATGACGTGGTTATGTTTTGTGGGAAAAGGATTCCCTGATGTTGTAAAGACTATTGATGGCGATATCGTTGAGGGCCGTGTGGTGAGTGCAGACGAGGAATACCTTTGCATCGGACAGAAAGGAAACAGCATCAACTTCGTTCAATGGCGCATTATCAGCCTTATTTCACGGGATAGGGAAATTATTATAGTAAACCATGATGAAAACCAGAAAAAATTTTCTGTTCTCACAGCAACTACAGGTAGGTTATCCGCCAAAGACGTCGGCTTTAAAACAACGGATAAAATATCTGATATTTATCCAGAAGCAGTACTGAAGAAGAGCGCATTTTTTGCGAAACAGGAGGAAGAATCACCGGGAGCGGTAACGGATGTCTTTTCTGATGTTACCCATCAGAACACCGGGGGAGTAACTCCGAAGAACGCTGACCAGGGGAAGAAACAGTGGAAAGGCAATATTGACGCCGGTCTTACGATCCAAAAAGGAAATAAAGAAGCATTAACAACCAATACAAAAACTGACTTTGCCCTGGAAAGAACAAAAGACAATATGTATTTTAACGGTCTCCTTCTTTTCGAAACAAAAGACAGTGTAAAAAGCGCAGACGAACAACGGGGCGCGTTGAAATATGAACGAAAACACAAAAGAAGACTTTATTCATTTTATCAGGAAAGCATGGAACATGACGAAATTGAGAAGCTCAACTTCCGCTCTATTTCATCTTCTGGAATAGGGTACCGGTTTATTGACACGGAAAGTTTAAAATATAAGTCCGAAGCCGGTCCGTCATTTACCTATGAAAGGTTTCGTGACGATATTCTCCAAACGGACCCCGGCTTGAGAATAGGAAATTTTGTCGATTGGCAAATCCTTCCTTCAACGCTATTCTATTTTAAAGTAGACTTTTTACCCGTACCGGAGGATATTGTTGACTGGCGGTTAGAGTCCGATACGGGGTTGCGGCATAACCTCACAAAATCTCTGTCATTGAATATGAACTGGATAAATCAATACGACAATAAACCAAGCGCTGAGAATGTAAGTAAAAATGACGCCACAATACTGAGTACCATAGGATACAATTTTTAAAATTACTTTATAACTGACGTGACGACAAATTTCCCCTTTTTAATACAATTTTTACTCGACAAAATTTGAAAAATGCCTTAATCTATGACTCAGACGTTGCCTATCCCCCTTATACTGTGTTTTTCAGAGGGAACTATGTAAGCATTTAAAAATATTCGCATTTCAATTCAATATGTCCATGACAGAAAAAAACAACAAATTGACAGAACCAGCAAAGACGCCATCTTCTCATAAACCAATGAATACATGGAAGCACATGGTTGCCTATGTTTGCATATGGTTTCTGGTGATAGTGCTTGTCATGGTTTATTTTACCTCAACAGGTTCACCTCAAGCCGGACTTTTAGAGGTTGGAGTATCTGCGTTAATTTTCGCTGTTTTGTTTCACCTTGTTATGAAATTCTTCCCTCTCGTTTCCAAGATCATTACTTCCGTAATTGTAATAGGTTTTGGGATTGCATTAATCTTCGTGAATTATCACTATTTAAAAGTTGTTAAAAAAGATGCTTCGCTGGAGCAATTATTAGTGGGAGACCTGCTCGTTCATAAGATTTTAAAAACCATCAAAAAAGAGCCGATTGCTTTAGTAACCAAAGAAGAAATTCCCAAAACAGTTTTAGAACCAACATATGAGAAACCATCACTAGCAATATCTCTTGATCAAGTAAAAACAACGATTGCAGCTCCAATTACGGCCGGCACAAACTTAGAATTCTTACATATTACACCACCTGCACCCGTTATTAAAACAGGAACGGCGTTTATGACCGAAAAATATAAGATGGAGTCGTATGTGGGTAATATGACTGAGGAAATTTCTCGTTTGACATTTATAACAAAAGAACGTGAACCAATAGTCCAGCAAGTAACGGAGGAAAAATATCTAACGCCCTTGCTCCTTCTTGAAGTCATTCGGGAAACACCAACTAAGGCGTTAAAAGACCAAGAGATTCAACGCCCTATATCCGAGATGACCGCATCAATTCATATGATAAAATTGTGTGAACCTATAAAAGAAGGCCGTATGCCGGTTAATTAAATCGTATAGGAATTTCAAAGTTTTGGTTGTAGAGCGAAGAGACTCTTCGCTCTACATTGAAAAAGTTGCCGAAGGCCTAATTTAATGTCATTTAACGAGGAGTCATATTATGAAGATGGTTATCGTAATAGTGCTTATGCTGTTAGCTTTAGTAAACGTTGGTTATAGCCAGGATCAGGGTAAAGATGAATCTTTGGATGCCGCACTTAAGGAATTTCAACAGGCTGTTGAAAAAAATCCCAACTACGCCGAGGCGCATTATAATCTTGGGATTGTGTATAGTGAAAAAGGAATGGTGGAAGATGCCATCATCGCATACAAAAAAACGTTAGAGCTTGATCCCAATTTTGTAAAGGCACATAACAATCTCGGTGTAATATATTATGAGGCCGGTCGATTAGACGAAGCTGTAGAAACCCTTAAAAAGGCCATCGCAATATCTCCACAGTATGTCGAGTCACACTATAATCTTGGGATTGTTTATCATGAAAAGAAGCAATACTCCGATGCCGTGGCGTCGTTTAAAAAGGCCGTAGAACTTAACCCAAACTTTGAAAAGGGATATTATAATTTAGGTGTTACCTATGTTTCTATGGACTCTATAGACGAATCTCTTGCCGCCTTTAAAAAAACAGTGGCAATTAATCCACAATATTCGGATGCTTACTATAATATGGGTGTTGCCTATGCAAAGAAGGATCAACTTGACGAGGCTATTAAATCCTTACAAAAAGCCTTGGAACTCAATCCAAACGACGATAAGTCACATTTCGCCTTAGGTGTAATCTATCAAGCTAAACGGAAGGCAAAAGTATCCGGCGGAAAGTCAGAGAAACCCTAACCCGAACGAGTCGGAAGAGTTCTTTGATGGGAATTTACGATTTTAGATTTACAAATTACGATTCTTTTAAATCTCAAATCGTAATTCGTAAATCATAAATTTTTGCTAAAAGTGTCAAAATAATTTTGTGAAGATACTACTGCACCTCTGAAGAACTCGCATTAAACATGGTGGAAAAGATTTTTAAGAAACTTGCCTTTTGCTTATTTTCAATCCTTATCATATTCTGGAGTATAAGTCCTTTTCTCCGGATTTTATTGACCTCTCTCAAGCCTGCCTCACAGATTATGCAACTGCCACCCATATTCCCGGACACTTACACCCTGGGCGCATACAAAATGTCCTTTTAGGGAGCCAATTTCCTGCAGGTGAAATATTTTGATAAAGTACAGGGCGCCGCCACATCTGTAATTATCTTGCTATTGGTGGCTGGATTCAGTTATCTTTATACGCAAAAATCTTTCGGGGAAAACATTATTGTAAAATAATATGAAAACTATCACAACTTTTTTTATTTGTGTGATCTTACTAATAGGTCATTTTTTAATTGCCGGTATTAACCTTGCAGATGAATGGAGCTTGGAAACTCAACCATTGAAACATGAATGGGGTTTGGAAGAGCAAACACCAAACTTTGAATGGGGTTTAGAAGAACAGACAATAAGACATGATAAAAGCGACAGCGTAATACTCCATTACGACGGGAAGACCTGGGGCTGTACCTATAATGGGCACGGAATATGGCTCAATGGTATCTATGGATTCGATGGAAATGATATCTTCGCCATTGGCGACAGCGGTGTAATTATCCACTACGATGGGAATTCATGGACTAAACAGGAAAGCAACGTTACTCACAGGCTCAATAGGGTTTGGGGGAGCAGCCACGATAATGTTTATGTTTCCGGAGATTATGGCACTATCCTTCATTACAACGGAAAGGAATGGACCAAATACAATATGATGACCAACGACTGGCTCAGCAGTACGTGGGGTCTTAATGAAAAATATATATTTGTTGTAGGCGCTCTAGGGAAGATATTGCATTATGATGGGAAAAAATGGAAGGACCAAAATAGCGGCACTACCAACTGGCTTTATGGTGTCAGTGGCGACAGCAAGGATAATGTGTATGCTGTGGGAGATTACGGTACGGTACTCCATTATAATGGAAATGTATGGAAGAAGTTTGTTTTGAATACGAATAAGAGGCTTATGAGTGTTTGTGTGATTGATTCAAACAATGTATTTGTGGTGGGCGCAGACGGTTTGATCCTTCATTACGATGGAATAAATTGGACGCGTCAGAGAAGCGGTACGAATAACTGGCTGAGAAGGATATGGAGTATTAATAGTAACAACGTATTTGCAGTGGGAGATTACGGGACTATACTTCATTACGATGGCACAAAATGGAATAAACAAAAAAGCGGTACGAATTATTTATTGTTCGGGATATGGGGCAATAACAAAGACAACATATACGCTGTTGGGATTAATTCCAGCAGTCACTACAACCATCTTTTAGATGTATCATATGGAACAAAACGAAATCACTAATTATTGCCATTTATCCCTGTATCTGGGTTAAATATATGTTTGACTTATCAAATGATTTTGATTAAAGTATTAACCAATTATTCCATCTTATTTCATAAATCATTAAGGTGGGAAGACTAAGATATTTTGGATAATTCCGCAGTTAGAACAGAAGGACTTACAAAGGTTTACAAGGATTTCTGGAGACGCAAAAGCGTTTCGGCGCTGACAAATCTTAATCTGAATATCGAGCGCGGTGAGATATTTGGATTACTCGGCCCTAATGGTTCAGGTAAAACTACTACGGTAAAATTGTTACTTGGCCTTCTGTTTCCTACCAGTGGTAAATCCTGGTTGCTGGGACATTCTTCAATCGATTTAATAGTTAAAAGTAAAATAGGTTTTTTACCCGAAGAATCCTATCTATATAAATTTCTTAACGCAGAAGAAATTCTGGATTTTTACGGGAAGCTCTTTGATATTCCAAAAACAGAAAGAAGATTGCGGATTGACAAATTGATACGCAATGTAGGGTTGCATACCTATCGGAAACGCCAACTCAGCCAGTATTCAAAAGGTATGCTCAGGAGAATTGGCTTGGCGCAGGCCATTATAAACGACCCGGAGTTGGTGATATTGGATGAGCCGACAAGCGGTCTGGATCCTATAGCCAGTCGTGAAATTAAAGACCTTATACTGGATTTTAAAAGGCAGGGAAAGACCGTCATCCTCTGCTCGCATTTATTGGCAGATGTGCAAAATATTTGTGACCGGATTGCCATCCTTAATAAAGGTGTTTTGCAAGTAATGGGCAACGTTCGGGAATTGCTTTCTCAGAAAGATGTCATTGAATTTGTGGTAAAGAATCTTTCGGATAAGGACGTACAGGAGGTTGAAACCTTTATTAAGAGCAGGAGTGGAAATGTGCTGTCCATCAATCACCATGCCTCTACCCTTGAAGAGTTGTTTTTAACTATCATACAACAAAGCAAATAAACTGTTCTTTTACTTGTTAAGATGATACTAACAATCGCCGGTCATACTTTTCGGGAAGTCATTCGAAAGAAAATACTGCACGTATTGATTGGGCTTGGCATCCTGATTATTGCCGTTTCACCCTTTATTCCGACCACAGATGAGCCTGATGCCCGGGTCAAAATGATGCTGGTGGTATTTTTTCAGGTGGTAGTACTCCTGTGCATTGTCGGGATAATTTTTCTTTCTGCCACATCGTTGCCTCACGAAATAGAATACAGAACGATCTATGGTATTTTATCAAAACCCGTCTCAAGACTGAAAATTGTTGCAGGCAAAATAACGGGATTTGCCCTGTTATCTGCCCTTCTATTGATAATTTTAGGTCTGTTAAACGTTATTGCCATTCAACGGATTGCATCAAAATTACCCGAAGGATATAGAGGTATATTAAAAGCCAGGAACGAGTTTGCCGCATCACAGTTTTCCATTCAGGGTAAATCGCATCACGTACGAGAGGGAATTGTATGGATCGAGGGGGGAAGGTCTGGGATTGCGTTATGGAGTTTCTCTGATTTATGCAAAAAGCCGGACGACAAATCTTCTTTTGAAGTAGAGTTCGACTTAAAAATAGACAGTGGCAGGAAAGATGCTGGTGCGATCCCATTAGTTGTGGGAATAGAGGATACCGGTACGGGTCAATGTAAAACCGTAGTTTTATCAGCAAAGATAGATGAACCGTTAACGGTAAAAATAGACCCTGAGCTTGTTAGAAAAAGTAGTATCTTGAATATTACTGCTTTTCCCATACATAGTATGGATTACATCGGTGTGACCGGAGAAGATGCCAAACTATACGCTGTCCGGAAAGGTTTTATATCCAATTATACAAAGGCCGTCGGTATAACCTTTTTGAAATTTTTGTTGATCGTAACTATTGCGGTAATGGGGTCTACGTACCTGTCCGCACCCGTAAGTATTGTGTCGGCCTTAGTTGTTTTTTTGTGCGGGCATATCCTGGACTTCGTTAAAGATTTTTCTTTATTAATTCAAAGTTACGACGTCCATGAACATGCCCTGCCAACGGCGCTTAAAAAACCCAATATTCTTTTGGTCTATATAGATTACCTTATTAAAAAACCTTTGGAATGGCTTACGGTTATTCTGCCGGATTTTAAAAGATTTGACAGCCTGAAATTTCTCCTGAAAGGCATAAATATTTCATGGGAAACTGTTGGAGTTTCTGTAGGATATACGGCATTATATGCGGGTATTTGCCTTTTCATATCATCCATACTATTTAAAAAGAGAGAATTTTTTTAAGCACTCTTGATGCATCGAAAGAGGGTTCTTTTTTTAGTTGTATTAATTGGCGCTATCTTTTTTGTCAACATATACGTTGTTTCTTTCCATGAGACATCAAAGACTGCGGTGTACCGCTATGACCCATCGGAAAGAATTCCATTGCTTCTCCTGGGTGGACTGCGGGGAATTGCGGTAGATTTTCTCTGGGCAAGGGCTATTGCCCGGCATGAAGAAAAAAAATATTATGAACTGTTAACTATTAATAATCTGATAGCCAGGTTACAGCCTAACTTTCCCGCAGTTTGGATTTTTCAGGCATGGAACATGGCTTATAACATTGCCCACGAATGGGATGCAGCACGAAACAAGTGGAAATGGGTTCATATGGGGTTAACTTTCGCAAAGAAGGGAACGGTAAAAAACCCCAGCAGCGGTGATCTGTTCTTTGAACTTGGATATATGTATTTGCACTTGTTTGACCAGCGTTTCTTTAAATATGCGGAATATTACAGAGAACAACTGAAGCATGAAGACGGAGAGGATAATTACGAAACATCTCTCTATTGGTTACGAAGGTCTCTTTTGCATGACCCTAAATTGCATAACATTTTAGCCATAGAAAGAACTATCTGCCATGCCTTATGGCATGCGTCGCTGTGTGCTGAAAAAGAAGGAAATATTGATAAGGCGCTCCAATATGTGGAGTCAGCCTTAAACGAATGGAAGACGTATCGTGCAAATCATCCGGATGATACTTCGACCAATGTGAATGAATTTATCAGTACAATCGGGAAGAAAAGGGAATTTTTACAAAGTATGCCGGAGAGAGACGTTTGGTAGTGAAGTGAAGTTTTAGTTATGTATCAATAATGTCAGAAAAGAGAAAGGAGAGAAATTCAAGTCGATGAATAGTTTTTTACGTAAATTTAAACCTATTTTTAGAAACAATCGTGTTAGCATTGTAATGATACTGTTAATGCTAACCATCCTGATCCTTGGGGCATCGAGGTCGGGATTATTTTCTCGCAACGTCCAGGCGCAGACTGCGCTAAAGACCAATGCAGAAAAGCCCATGTTTGAACTTGGAGAATCTGCCCCCAAAGACAAACCTCTGTTTGAGTTGGAAGCTCCGATACATAAGGCAGCAGAGACGTCACACTCTATACCTAAATTGTGGTGGATTGCGCCGATTGGTGCACTGTTTGCCCTTTTTTACGCACGAAAGTTCTACAAAGAAGTCATGAAGGCGCCTGAGGGAAACGAAAAAATGATTTCGATAGCCGGTCATGTCAGAGAAGGCGCTTATGCCTACCTGCGGCAGCAATACAAGGTCGTAGGTATATTTTTTATCGGCGCATTTCTTGTCCTTCTCTTAATTTCCTTTGGATTGCACTCTCAATCAAAGGTAGTGCCTTTCGCATTCTTAACCAGCGGTTTCCTGTCCGGCCTTGCAGGTTTCCTTGGAATGAAGACGGCCACCAGCGCCAGTTCAAGGACGGCTGAAGGTGCAAGGAAATCCCTGAACCAGGGTCTTCAGGTTGCATTTAGGAGCGGCGCCGTGATGGGGCTGATAGTTGTGGGCATGGGGCTTCTGGACATCTCCTTGTGGTTTTTCGTCTTCCGTAAGTTTACCGATATCTCATTACTCGATATGGCAATGATGTTGCCGTGCTTCGGTATAGGCGCCAGTTCCCAGGCCTTGTTTGCAAGGGTCGGAGGCGGTATATTCACAAAGGCAGCGGATGTGGGCGCTGACCTCGTGGGTAAGATAGAGGCAGGAATCCCCGAAGATGATCCAAGGAATCCCGCAACTATTGCCGATAACGTCGGAGATAATGTCGGCGACGTTGCAGGTATGGGTGCAGACCTGTACGAGTCGTATTATAATTCGATGCTGGCCTGTGCAGCGTTGGGTGTAACCGCCGGGTTGGGTATTGCCGGCATGGTTGTGCCAATGATTTTGGCAGGGGTAGGCATCTTCCTTTCCATCATAGGTATTTATGCCGTTAAGACAAAAGAAGAAGCAACACAGAAAGAACTCCTGAAGGCATTGGGAAAAGGAATCAACCTGAGTTCCATTCTAATCTTGATTGTCTCATCCGTAATTATTAAGTTTATGCTGCCCCACAATTTTGGCGTCTGGGGTTCGATTGTAACAGGATTAATAGCGGGGGTTATTATTGGTAAAGGTACGGAATACTATACCTCATCCAATTATTCGCCGACAAAGGGCATTGCCGAACAGGCAAAGACAGGCCCTGCAACGGTTATTATTGATGGTATTGCTACGGGAATGATGTCTACGATTATACCCGTTATTACTATCTCCATTGCAATCTTGTTAAGCTATGTGTTTGCGGGTGGTTTTTCAAATATTTCCCTTGGTCTTTATGGAATTGCCATTGCGGCAGTCGGCATGCTTTCAACCTTGGGGTTGACCCTGGCAACGGATGCTTATGGACCTATTGCAGATAATGCCGGTGGCAACGCTGAGATGAGCGGCCTTGAACCCTATGTCAGAGAAAGAACTGACGCACTTGATGCATTGGGAAATACTACAGCAGCAACAGGAAAAGGCTTTGCTATTGGTTCTGCCGCACTAACGGCTATGGCGCTGATTGCCTCCTTTGTTGAACAAATAAAGGTAGGGTTGGAAAAGTCGGGGGTACATGCCATTCATGTTGCCGGGACTTCAATTGATATGGCAAATGCCAAATTATCCGATCTTATGGGTTATCTGGATGTCACCCTGATTAATCCAAAGGTGCTGATCGGCCTGTTTATCGGCGGTCTGTCAGCATTTATTTTCAGCGCTATGACAATGAAAGCCGTAGGCCGAGCCGCAAGAAGCATGGTGGAAGAAGTCAGGAGGCAGTTTAGGGAAATTGCCGGTATTATGGATGGAACGGGAAAGCCCGATTATGCAGCATGTGTGGCGATTAGTACCAGAGGCGCGCAAAGAGAGATGTTCGTTCCTTCACTCCTTGCTTTATTGGTGCCTATTTTAACCGGGTTAGTCCTGGGAGTACCTGGTGTTGTTGGACTTTTAGCGGGTAGTTTAACCGTGGGGTTCCTGCTGGCGGTCTTTATGGCAAATGCAGGCGGAGCCTGGGATAATGCTAAAAAGTACATCGAAGGCGGGGCGCTCGGAGGAAAGGGTTCGCCAGCACACAAGGCCGCTGTTGTGGGTGATACCGTAGGGGATCCTTTCAAAGACACGTCGGGACCTTCTTTGAATATCCTGCTTAAGCTAATGTCTATCGTGTCAGTTGTATTCGCTAGAATTAT
>JAHFOY010000019.1:1883-30043 GCA_023261485.1 Planctomycetota bacterium | reverse complement strand
CGCCAACAAAAGAATTTCTGTCCCGGAGGCATTCCTTGCCATAGACGGCATATTGAATATTATGTTGAACGTTGCCTCAGGTTTCAGCGTTTATCCTTCTGTAATAAAGCGCCATCTTGCCGATGAGTTACCTTTTATGATAACCGAAAACATCCTTATGGAGGCTGTAAATGCAGGCGGTGATCGCCAGGAACTCCACGAAAAAATCCGCAGACATGCGATGGAGGCTGCCCGAAGGGTAAAGGAAGAAGGCAAAGAAAATAACCTTCTGGAACAAATTGCAAAAGACCCCTCTTTTTTGAAGATAAAATCAAAGATACGGGAGATTTCAGATCCGACAAGATTGATCGGCAGGGCGCCGCAGCAAGTGGAAGAATTTATAAGTCAGGTTATAAACCCGCTTCTGAAACGAAATAATAATCTTATCGATAAAAAATTAATACCAGAACTGGTTGTTTGATAAATAGAATAATTATGATAAATGAAAATACGATAGATAATGTGTCACTGAATTACTACGAACAGCTTGGAGTTAGCGGCATTATCAACGATTTAACCAAAAAACACCCATTAATAAAGAAGGTGATACTCTACGGTTCAAAGGCTAGAGGAGATTTTCTGGAAGATTCTGATATAGACTTGTTTTTTGTTTGTGATGCCAATGTACCAAGGTCTGTAAAATATGAAATATACGATAATATTTATGAATATGAATTATTATATGACATTGTGGTTTCAGCGATATTTATTTCTGAGGCAGACTTCAGAGACAGGGTTAGTACTTTCATTATGATGGTTAAAAAAGAAGGCGTTATTTTATGGTCGAGAGAATAAGTAAGGAAGAAGGCAAACTCCTTGCGCAAGACGAATATCAAAGGGCGACTGAAGAGCTCAAGGTTGCAAAATTATTACATGAAAATAGTTTTTATTATAAGAGTGTAACGTCTGCCTATTATGCTGTGTATCATGCAGCGAAGGCGGCTCTTCTGCTTGATGGTATTGCTCCTCAAAGCCATGAAGGTATTGAAAGAATGTTTAGCCTTTATTATGTAAAGCCTGGAAAGATCGGTGCCCATATAGGGAAAATTATAGGAAGGCTTATGAAACTACGGAGTGAGGCCGATTATTATCCTGAAACTCCATTTAATTCCGACGATTCGTCAGAGGCAATAGAAAAAGCAGAAATATTTGTTAAAGATATCCAAAAAGTAGTATATTTAGAAAGATAAACCATGAAAAGAACGGATTTAAAATCTGTGTTCTGGTAATGAATGAGAAACAAATAAATAATCTTTTCCTTACTCTGATAACTGATAGGAATCTTTGCAAGCATTCATTTTTATATATCATAAAACGAGCCTTAAAGGGTGGTGTTAAGACGGTACAATTAAGGGAAAAGGGGCTTACAACTCATGAACTTTATTCTTTAGCATGCGAACTGAGGAAGATAACTTCAGACTTTAAAGCAAATTTAGTTATCAACGATAGGGTTGACATTGCCCTTGCCGTTGAAGCTGATGGCGTTCATTTGGGCTGGCAATCACTGCCATTAGATATAGTGAGGAAATTAGTCGGTTTTGAAAAACTGATTGGTGTTTCTACCCATAATCGTCAGGAGGCATTACAAGCCCGGAACAACGGGGCAGATTACATTACGTTTGGCCCTGTCTTTGATACACCTTCAAAGGCAGGTCTTCTAAAGCCGACCGGGGTCGAAGAGATCAGGAAGTTAAAAAACGAGATTGATTTACCAATTGTTGCACTGGGCGGAATTAACGAAAAAAATGTAGAAATTGTTTTAGAGGGAGGGGCAGAGGGTATTGCCGTCATTTCGAGTATTATGCAGTCCGAAAATCCGGAAGAGGCAGCCAGATGTCTATATGGGAAAATTGTAACAATGAAAAAGGGTTAAACTGTTGCGAAAGGAGATAACCTCATGCAGTTGCTGGAAAAATTACATTTCAATGAAAAAGGACTAATCCCATCGGTGATAGCGGACGTACAGGATGGTAAGGTGCTTACTCTCTGTTATATGAATAAAGATGCCGTTGTAAAGACGATTGAAACAGGCAAGGTTCACGTGTTTCGCCGTTCACAAAACCGACTGATGATCAAGGGTGAGACTTCTGGTCATATTCAGGTTGTAAAAAGGGTGCTGTTTGACTGCGAAGGGAATTCACTTGTTTTTATGGTCGAACAGCATGTGGCTGCGTGTCATGCAGGTTATAAAACGTGTTATTACCGGGAATATATTCCAAAAACAGATAGTATTCAGGTAGTTGAAGACAAGGTATTCGATCCGGAAAAGATTTACAAATAGAGAAGCTTTTAGGAGTGGTAAGATTAGCAAGCAAAACAAAAAATAAAATTCATTGAAAAAACGCTTGAAAACAATTACATCAAATGTTATAGTCTTACTTTAATTGTAAATATAATTGGCTGTTACATAACGATATTGAAACTTTAATCACCTTACCCGCTGGAGGAAAAAACATGTCTAATTATGGTAAAAAATATTTGAAGTTTTTCCTTTTAGTAGCTGTAGTAGGAATGTCGGGTTGTGCTGAGTTGAGTGAACTTAGAAATTTAAACAGAAGACAGGCGATTACTATACGAGACCAGTCCGATGAATTAGCAAGGCTTAAGAAACAGCTTTCCTCCGTATCGGATAAGTTAAAGTCCAGCGAAGAGGAGATGAACAAGCTCAGAAAGCTTGCCAAATCAATTGGTGGGGGAGTTTCAGTTAGAGATACTATAGAAGGACCTGTTTTGCTTTTCCCGGAAAAAATATTGTTTGATTCGGGAATGGCGGTAATAAAACCGGGCGGAGAAAAGGCGCTAAAGAAGATGGCGGAATTCCTGAAAGAAAATCCGTCTACTTTTATCCGGGTTGACGGACATACGGATTCTGACCCAATTTTGAGGACTAAACACCTGTGGGATTCCAACCATCATCTGTCTGCGGCGCGCGCATTAAGTGTATTTCATTTTTTAACAAAGACTGAAAATATTGCCGAAGGAAAGATTCATGTTGCTGGTTTCGGTCCTAATCGCCCGATAGCTGCTAATACGACTTCTGTCGGGAAGAAGGAGAACAGAAGGGTGGAGTTTTTGATAATCAGTCAACCTGCCGTATTGCCTCCTAAAGAGTCTTCGTTAACCACAGAGGAGGAAGTTGAGTTGGTAGAACAGCCTGAAGCAGCGTCTGTGGAGGAGGCTGCACCGGCAGAAACAGCACCCGAAGCAACTGAAGAGAGTGAAGAAAAATAAGTTGTTTGTGAAAGTAAATTTTTTTCGAGATATTTGACTGTCTGGAGAAATGTTTGGTTTAGAAATTGTTTATTTTTAAGAATTACAAGATACGATAACCTGCTTATCCACAATTCACAAACCAAGTTTCAAACAACCCCAGTCTGAAAAGACACTATCACTTCAAGGATTCTAAAGTTGAATCGAGGCAGCATTTGTTAAACATGTAATATGGTCAGGTAATTTATTGATTGAATATTTTTTGAATTATTTACTTTTTAAGAATTTATGAAAGCGGAAACAAAAAACGACATTAAGCAAATTAACAAAGGCCAGACAAACCAATACGAACGAAAGGGTTCATCTAATAAAGTTTGGGACTTCTTTTGTTCCGTCAAATTGGCGGTAGTAATTATTCTGGTTCTGGTTTTGGCGTGCATCATCGGAACGGTGATCTTGCAGGAAAAAACCTTTGATGAATATGTTGCACGGTATGGGTATGGGTTGGCCACTTTTTTTAAGATTACGCAGTTAAATAATGTCTTTTACTCGTATTGGTTCTCCGTTCTTTTAGTCTTACTTTGCGCCAATCTCATTTGTTGTACTATCAAAAGATGGAGAAACACCTTTCTCCAGACCGGTTTTATTCTTACCCACCTGAGTCTTGTTTTGATATTAATAGGGGGTGTTGTAAAATTCCAACTGGGTGTAAAAGGCGGGGTGAATGTGTATGAAGGAAAGTCTGTAAATTATTTTCTTACGCAAAAGATTGATAGTAAGGGTAAACTGGATTATGTAAAGAAGGACTTGCCTTTTACCATTGCTTTAGACGATTTCATCCTGGAAAAGAACGAACCGAAATTTCAGCTCGTTTCTTATGTGAAGAATAAGGATCGCCAGAAAGTACTAGAAGTAAAACTCGGGAAAAGGCAGCGGGTTCCGGGTTCAGATTATAAGGTAACTGTTAAGGATTATGTTCCTGATGCGGAATTAAAACAGGAACCTGTAAATTTATCTGATAAACCCGATAATCCCGCTATTTTTGTTAAATTCTTTGGCTCAGAGAAAGTTGCGGCGGAGGGATGGCTGCTGGCTTACGACCGGAACTCCTATGAGGATAAAAAACAAAACATACGCATAGAGTATATCTTGCTATCTTCACAGCAGGAACTCGATAAGGCTGTAAATTCTGCCGAAACGGCAAATGCGCAATTATCCGTCTCATTGTCCGGCCAAACGCAGGATTACCCTTTGGATTTAAATAAAGTCTTTAAATTCGAAGGAACTGATTATACGGTAAAAATGTTACAATATGTGCATAACTACGGAGACAGGCGTCCTCTGGGTGAGCAGCCGACAGATAATCCCGCTGTCCAGGTGGAAATTAACGGCCCGGAAGGTGTTGAAACCCGCTGGGTATTCGAAAAATTTCCCGATTGGGATAAGATGCACCCCGCGAAGTATAAAAATTTGAAAATAACCTGTAGTGGGATTGCCAGCACATATATGGCAAAAAATACATTAAGGATTTATCAAACCCCGGAGGGGAAGCAGGTACTTGTTTATATAAAGGATAAACGTATTGTTGAAACAATGCCGTGGGAATTGGAAAAAAGGTACACGATTCCTGATACCGGTAATCAGGTAGAGGTGTCCAGTTATTTCCCGTCATTTGATTTCAAGAAAGAAGTTATAAAAAAATCGGATGAGGTTGTGATGCCTGCCATTTTAGCTGAAGTCGAAGGGCCTGGCGGTAAGGTTGAGGACTGGATATTCTCCGGTAATCAGTATGCTACCTGGTATACCGATAACAATTTTGCGCTTGTTTATGAATCAACCGGCGAATCGGTTAAACATTTTACGAGTAAATTGCGTATTGAGGAAAACGGACAAACGGTCGCAGAAAAAACCATCAGGGTAAACGATCCCCTGAAGCATAAAGGATATGTTATCTATCAGTCAAGTTATGATCCGGAGGCTGGAACTTTCTCCGGTTTACAAATTGTTAAGGATCCCGGCATTCCTGTAGTTTATTCGGGTTTTGGCGCCCTGTGTTTTGGCGTAGTATTTATTTTTTACATAAAACCATTTCTACGGAAAAAACTAAAAAAAGAGGTGGAGGAATAAAATGAGTCTGGTCAATATTACTTTAATCATATACATAATTGCTTCTATTGCCTATATAGTAAGAGAAATCTGGAGATCCGCTGGTACAAAATGGGTGTCCCTGGGATTTCTTATTTTAGCGTTTTGCTTCAATCTGACAATGGTCGCAACACGATCGATAGAAGCAGGGCATCCGCCTTTTTCCAATTTATATGAATCATTGGTATTTTATGCATGTTGTACCGCCTTTATCTATATTATATTTGAATTTACTTATAATTTCAGGGTAGTAGGGGCATTGGCGTCAGTTCTTGCAATGTTGATATTGTTTTATGCTACGCTTCAGGATGATACTATAAGGCCTATTATGCCCGCATTGAAAAGTAACTGGATGTTGATCCATGTCGTTACTTATATGCTCGGCTATGCTGCTTTTGGTATCTCGTTTGTCACGAGTATTATATATTTGGTAGTGAAACCTTTCGTCAGAAAAGGTGAAGCTGTTCAAGCAGAAAGAGAAATTTTACCAAGAAATTTTGATAAGTTAAGTTACAAAATAGTTGCTTTTGGATTCCCGTTCCTCACGTTAGGCATGATTACAGGCGCAGTTTGGGCAAAAAAGGCATGGGGTGATTACTGGTCGTGGGATCCAAAAGAAACATGGTCTTTGATTACCTGGCTTGCATACCTGGTATATTTACATACTCCACTTGTTTTACCCAAGATGAACATTAATAAATCGAAGGCATCTGTTATTTTGTCTATATGGTTACTCGTTGCCTTTGGGATAGTAAACTTTACGTTTATGGGTTTGAGCTATCTGCCTTCAGCGGCTGACAGCGAACATATTTACGGGTCAAAATAATTTTTGAAGAATAAGCATATGCCTACAACAAAGGCACATGTTTATGTCCACGGCAGGGTTCAGGGCGTGTTCTTTCGCGCGACTACGAGAGACAGGGCTATAGCCCTGGGTGTTAAAGGATGGGTAAAGAATTGCCTGGACGGCTGTGTTGAAGCTGTCTTTGAAGGCGAAAAGGACGCCGTAGAAAAAATCGTAAACTGGTGCAGAAAAGGGCCTGAGGGTGCTTTTGTTAATCATATAGATGTACACTGGGAGAAGTGTTCAAGCGAATTTGATGGATTTTCTATAATTTACTAGAGTGCTTGATATTGTTACAACAAACTCAGGCGTTATTCTCTCCATCCGAACCCAACCAGGTTCAATAAAAAATCGAATTATCGGTGAATATGGCGGGCGTTTAAAGTTGGCTGTTACCGCAGCGCCGGAAAAGGGTAAGGCAAACAAGGCCGTGATTGAACTGTTGGCTGATACACTCCAAATCAACGAATCTTCTATACATATTATCTCAGGTGAATCATCACGGGATAAAAGATTAATGATCGAAGGTTTAACTTCCGAAGATATAAAGTCCCTGCTGAATTTACAATCTTAGATAAATTACGTATCCGTATGGATTATAAAAAAACACTCAACCTGCCTACGACTCAATTTCCCATGAAGGCGGATTTGCTCAGAAAAGAGCCGGAAATCCAGAAAAAATGGGAAAAGGAAAATCTCTACGAACAAATTCGCAAGGCGCGCGCAGGCAGGGAAAAATATATCCTGCATGACGGCCCTCCTTACCCGACCGGTGAATTACATATCGGCACCGGATTGAACAAAATAATAAAAGACTTCATCGTCCGCTTTCACACAATGAAAGGCTATGATGCGCCTTATGTCCCCGGTTGGGATTGTCATGGCCTGCCAATCGAACACCGCGTAATGCAGGAGATTGGTGAAGAAATCAAGACATTGACCAAACCTGAAATCAGGAAAAAATGTAAAAAGTATGCGGAAAAATTTGTAAAGTTACAGAAAGCCCAGTTTAAAGCCCTAGGTGTAATGGGAGATTGGGAACATCCTTATTTAACCTTTATTCCGGAATACGAAGCAGGTATCATTGAGGTGTTTGGTAAACTTGTGGAGAAAGGGTATATATATAGAAGCCTGAAACCGATCCACTGGTGTATGAGATGCCAGACGGCGCTTGCCGAGGCAGAACTTGAGTATAACAACGAAACCAGTCCATCCATTTATGTGAACTTCAAACTCGATGATACTATTGGAAATTTATTTAAGGGTGCCGATAGCGATAATTCCTACATCATGATATGGACAACCACTCCGTGGACACTTCCTGCAAACCTTGCTATTGCCCTACATCCGGAATATGAGTATGCAGCAATTCGTTATCTTAATCCAAAAACTCAAAAGAAAGAAATCACCATCCTTGCCGATAAGCGGACAGATATTGTTATGTCTGCTTTAGGTATCAAGGATTACGAACGGCTTGGGAAAATTCAAGGGAAATTGCTGGAAGGAATAAAATACAAACATGCTTTTATGAACAGGTCGGGTTCTGTTGTATTGGCAGATTACGTGACCATGTCGGATGGTACGGGATGCGTTCACACCGCGCCTGGACACGGACAGGAAGATTTTATCACAGGTATTAAATATCGTCTTCCTATTTTGAGTCCTGTTGATGCTACAGGTGTTTTTACGGACGAGGCAGGAGAGCTGGCTGGTCAGCATATTAAAAATGGAAATGCTTACATAACAAATAAATTGGAAACAGCAGGGGCGCTACTTTTCAGGGCAGACCTCTCTCATTCTTACCCTCATTGCTGGCGATGCAAGGAACCTGTTATTTTCAGGGCGACGGAACAGTGGTTTGTCAATCTTGATTATAATAACCTGCGCCAAAGGGTATTAGACGAGATAAAACGGACTAAATGGATTCCGTCCTGGGGTGAAAGCAGAATGGCAGGTATGATTTCAGAACGTCCTGATTGGTGTATTTCCAGGCAGCGTTCCTGGGGTGTGCCTATTCCTGCCTTTTATTGTCTGGATTGCAACCAGGAACTCATTGATGTAAAAACGATTAACCACGTTAGGGACAGATTTGCAAAAGAAGGAGCGGATACCTGGTTTTATAAGGATGTTTCCTACTTTTTACCGCCTGACACCAAATGCCCTAAATGCGGTGGCGTTCGGTTTGAAAAGGAAATGGATATCTTCGATGTCTGGTTCGAATCAGGTTCAAGCCACCACGCCGTTTTGCATAAGCGCAGCGAATTATCATATCCGGCAGATATGTATCTGGAAGGAACAGACCAACACCGCGGATGGTTTCAGCTTTCACTTCTTCCATCCGTTGGGGCATGGGACAGGGCGCCCTTCAAATCCGTCTTAACACACGGGTTTGTCGTAGATGAGAAGGGTGAAAAGATGTCTAAATCCCTCGGTAATTTCATATCCGTAGAGGATGCGCTAAAGGAATTTGGTGCGGACGTGCTCAGGTTATGGACGTCTTCTATGGATTATCAGAACGACATGAGCGTGTCCCGTAATCTAATCCTCAGATGCGCAGACGCTTACAGACGCATTCGTAACACGTTCAGATATTTGTTGAGTAACCTTTATGATTTCGATCCAAAGTTAAATGCCGTGCCCTATGAAGAGTTGCTGGAAATAGACCGATGGGCATTGCATAAAACGCAGGAATTAATTAACAATGTTACAGCAGGTTATGAATCTGTACAGTTCCACAAAGTATTTCACAATATCTACAATTTTTGTTCTGTAGAGATGAGCTCTTTTTATCTGGATATTTTGAAAGATCGTTCATATACCTTCGCAAAAGATTCGAAGGAACGACGTGCCGCCCAGACCGTAATGTATCAAATTCTGTTGAACCTCGTTAAATTATCTGCGCCGATTATTGTTCATACGGCGGAAGAAGCATGGTCGGCGATCAGTTTTAAAGATGAAGACGTTCCCAGTGTCCACTTGACAACACTTCCAAAGTGCAATTCAGCCTGGATAGACAATTCCTTAAACGAAAAGTGGGAAAAGTTGATTAACATCAGAACCGACGTGGCGAGGGAGCTTGAAAAGATGCGTGCCGCCAAGTTAATAGGCAACTCATTGGAAGCATCAGTTAATCTCTATACGGAAAACGAGGAACTCTGTCAGTTCCTTAAAAGCTACGAGAAAGACCTTCCTATGATATTCATTGTGTCTGAGGTAAAACTCGATAAAAATGCTGCACCAAAGGCAGTGAAGGGGGAATTAACCCAAAATCTCTGGATAGAAAGCAAGGTATCGCAGCACAAGAAATGCGAGAGGTGCTGGAACTTCAGAGAGAGCGTAGGATCAAACAAAGACCATTTAACAATATGTGACAGGTGTGTTACAGCGCTTCAACAATATTGATTATTAGGTGTCATCCCTCTGTGTCAATAATAGTTGGACACTTTACCCCATATAGTTTAGTGTAGGGCGACTGGAGTTTCCACTGGCGGCGCAATTCAAAGCGGTCATTTTCCTGACCCTGAGGTAACAGAGAAGGCTGTTCGGAGGAAATTCACCGCGAAATACAAACTCCGCATTCCTTCAGGAGGCCGAGTAGTGCGCCACACAGGGTCAAATGGGGGCGCTTTTACGCCGTGAAGGACTCTACTCGTCCAATCTCACTACGTGGCGTTGTCAACGCAAACGAGGCGCACTGGAAGCGCTTTCACCAAAACATCGTGGCCCAAATGCGAAAAATATTGATCCTTCCGTTTGTCGTATTGCTGAACTGGAAAAAGAAAACAATCGGCTTAAAAAGGAACTCAAACAAGCGGCAACCATTATTACCCAACCTTATATGTTATCAAAAAAACTTTTAAAAAAACCAGGCACCTCGGCTTCAAAGGTCAGTTCTTTGCCGCTGTGTGGATGCTTAAACGTTAGATAGTGTGAATGAAGGGCTAGACGGCTCTTTGGCTCGCCTTTTTTACCATATTTATCATCACCAACGAGCGGATGCCCTTTCTCGGAGAAATGAACCCGTATCTGGTTTTTTTTGCCCGTTAATAACTCAATTTCAAGTAAACTAAATTTTCTTGCTTCTTTTATAACGGTATAACGGGTTTTTGCTAATTCCCCTTTTCCGGGACCCTTAACCGAAGAAACTTCATAATCATCGTTTTCCGCTAAATATGAGGTGATTGTCCCGCTTTTTTCAGTTAATATTCCATGAACCACCGCTACATATTTTTTCTTGACGTTTTTCCATTGCAGTTTAAGGCTTTCTTTGGCTTCAAAACTCTTGGCAAACACAAGAACACCAGATGTGTCACGATCCAGTCGATGCACAACAAAAAGTTCTTTTTTTGATTTAAAGCTGCCCTTACGTATATAGTTGGTTAAAATGTGATGAGCTGTTTTTTCTTTTTCATACGCTGCTTTTACCGTCAATAAGCCGGGGCTTTTATCGATGACAATAATATCCCGGTCTTCATAGAGAATAGTTAAGCCCTTGGGTCTATGTCTAAAAGGTATTGGTTTCATTTCTTTCATGGATTTCAGGTTTTCGTCTCCTCTTCTTCCAGCTTGATGTCATAAGCATCCAGGATCGTTCCCTTTGCTTTCTCCAGATTTCCTAACGATATCTCATAATCAATAATCGCCTTTGCCTCATTACCTTCCGCAGTAGCTAAATCCTCCTGCGCACGCAGGATTTCAAGACTTGTAGACCTTCCTACACTGTACTTTTTTCCCTCTACCTCTAACCTTTTTTGTGCCAACTCCCTGGCCTTTCTCGTAGCGTTAACCCTTTCAATATTGGTCATCACCTGCCGAACAGACTCCCGTACCTCTACAACAATATCCAGTTCCTTTTTTTTGACATTCAAACCAGCCTGTTGTTTCTTGAGCTTCGACTTGTTGTATTTACTCCTTGCCGATCTGTTTCCCAAAGGAATCTCCAGGGAAAGCTCAAAAAATTCCCCCTGAAATTCCTCTGAAAATGTGGAATCGTTGGCATCTGATACTTCATCCCCAAGACCTGTGTATCGCACACCACCTGTAAAATCCAATGCCGGATACAATTCATTCTTTCGCCTCCTGGTCTGCATGTCCGCATTTTCTGACTTGAGCTGCAATTCATGTAATTCGGGACGTTTCCCCATGGCTATTTTGAGGGTTTCTTTCAATTCAACCTTTTTCGGTTCAAAGTCGGGCTTATCAGTTGGGACGACGGCGGCGTCAGAGATAATATCGTTATCTGCAAAATTCATGATCTTTTTAAGTTCGTCCTCTTTGTCCTTAACCGCATTTTCTGCAGAAATTATAGCCTCGACCCTCGACGCTACACCGGCCTCTGCGTCAATTATCTCAATAGGCGCAAGGGTACCCGTCTCTACCTGTATCTTGTTCTTTCTCAACAAGTCTTCTGCGCGTTCCTTTGATTTTTTTGCTACCTTTAAATCCTCGATTGCCTTCACAAGATTCCAATACGCCTCCTGAACAGAATCGGAAACTTCTATTGCCTTGCTTTTGAATTGAGCGAAGGAAATCTTTTTGTTGTTTCTGGCAATATAGATAAGGCTTCTGTTATAAAACCAACCAGCGCCTTTCAACAAAGGCTGTGTGATCTTTGCCTCCACATAATTTTCATAGGCTGGATTTAGTAACCTAAAGGCATTGGGGTTTACAAAATCACGGAATATATTGTATTCCAAGGATAGAGTCGCACCCGTGGGAATCATCGACTGTATTACAGCATCAGCCGTCTTTCCTTGCTCAGCATAAGGGCTAATAGAAGTCGTTTCCAGACCGCCAACCAGTTTACTGTTAATGGGCGTTTCGTCATTTTCAATCTTACCTTCCAATTTCATTGTGGGATCGTATTTCGCCTTTTGTACGGTAATTTCATAATCTTTTATATTCGAATTTAGCTTCGATATCTCGATATCAAAATTGTTGCGCAGGGCGTGGACGATGCTATCCTTCAGGCTCAGACTGAGAAATTTTAAATTCGATCCCATTTCGATACTTGCCGGAGGTGTTTGAGATGTTGCGGATGGTTTCTGTACCGAAGGGTTACCCTCACTACCAAAGGAAACATTCCCCGGGTACAAAACCATGCATAAGGCAATGGGTAAACAGACGCTGCCAACAATAGATTTTTTTTTATACGATGTCGTGATCATTGACGGAGAATATTTTCTAAATAATGGAACAACACGAGAAGAACATTTGAAACCAAAGATTTCGCGGATTATACAGATAAAGTTTTTTAATGTCCTTTGATGAGCGCCATGGCCTCTGCGCGAGTTGCCGGATTATCACGAAAGATACCACGCACGACGGAAGTTTGCACCCTTGTGCCTGGTTTCTTAATTCCCCTCATGGTCATACAAAGATGTTCGGCTTCGATAATGGCAAGCACCCCTTTGGGTTTTAGCGCCTTCATGATGGATTCTGCAATATCTGTGGTTAGTCTTTCCTGGACTTGCAGCCGCTTTGCCTCTATTTCAACGACCCTTGCCAGTTTGCTAATCCCCGTTACCCGGTTCCCCTGTGGAATATAGGCTACGTGCGCAACACCGCTAAAAGGGAGGAGATGGTGCTCACACATTGAATAAAAGGGGATGTCTTTTAAGAGTACAATTTCATCGTACTTTTCAGATTTTAATACCTTAATTTCCGAGTGCGAATCCTGCCCAATACCGGCAAATATTTCTTCGCACATATCGGCGACCCTTTCGGGTGTTTCCAAAAGGCCTTCACGCTTAGGATCATCACCAATACCTTCTATGTATAACCGGATTGATTCTATAATCTTTTTTTTGTCTATCAAAATAAAACTCCTTTTTTGATTTGCGATTTGCGATTTACGATGAACGATTTGCGATTTAAATTCTAAATCGTAATTCTGAAATCGTAAATCTAAAATTTAACACAATTCCAGATTTACTCTGGTTTGACTATGGTATTACATTAAGCCATAATCTTTCAGTATTTTACTCAATTTATTCTCGTTTTCTTTCATCATTTCGCAAAGCGGCAAACGCATTTCACCATTTATTTTCCCCAGCAGCTTCATGGCAGTTTTTACGGGAATCGGATTGGTTTCGATAAACATACCCTTGCACAGCGGAAAAAGTTTGTAGTGACACTTCCTGGCTGCTTCAAAATTGCCATCCAAACAGTAACGGGTTAAAGCGGCTGTATCCGCAGGGACAATATTTGCCACTACCGAGATCACCCCTTTTCCACCCACGGACATAATAGGCAGGGTGAGCGAATCATCGCCCGATAGGACGGTTATATTGCACAGTTGTAATATCTGAGTTGTTTGATCGATATTTCCGCTGGCCTCTTTTATCCCTACAATATTTTTAATTTCAGAAAGCCTTGCAACCGTCTCCGGTAAAATAGAAATGCCCGTCCTTGACGGAACATTATATATTACGATGGGGATATCCACCTCTTCGGCAATTAATTTGTAATGCCGATAAAGCCCTTCCGGGGTGGGTTTATTGTAGTAAGGGGTAATAAGCAGTGCGCCGTCTGCCCCTGTTTTTTTTGCATGCCTTGTCAGATGCAAGGCTTCCGATGTATTATTTGAGCCTGTTCCGGCCAGCACCTTTATCCTCCCTGCTACCGCGCTGACAACCTCACCAACCACTCGTTCGTGTTCTTCAAACGAAAGGGTGGCGGATTCACCGGTTGTACCGCAGGGAACGATCCCGCTCGTCCCGTTCTTAATGTGGAATTCAACGAGTTCTTTCAGCTTCTTATAGTCAACTTCTCCATTTTTAAAGGGCGTTACCAATGCTACAAGGGAGCCCGTGAACATATTTATTCTCCTTTTGATGTCAGTATATGTACTTTACCTCTACACTACGATCAGGGATAAGACCCAACAAAATATTCTGACTGATTTGCTATACTATAACATAAAACCTCACTTATTCAAGTCTTGTACTGACGTTTCGTGAAATCTTATTATGCCTCCTCGGTGCACCCATAGTTTTTCACCTCCTTGTAAGAGGACAGATGAAATAATTTTCGAATTTTTTCCTGAAAAGTATCCATATAGGTATAAAAGACAGGAGTAAGGTAAAGGGTTACAAGTTGTGAAAAAAGCAGGCCGCCTACCATGACTAGGCCCAGGGGACGGCGTGCTTCCGACCCTTCACCGAAACCAATGGCTATGGGAAGGGCGCCCATGAGTGCGGCCATGGTGGTCATCATAATAGGACGGAATCTGATCAGACATCCCTCATAGATTGCTTCTCGCGGGCTCTTGCCCTCCTTCCGCTGTGCCTCAAGCGCGAAATCAATCTGCATGATGGCGTTTTTCTTGACGATTCCTATGAGCATGATGAGGCCCACGAAGGCGTAAACGTCAAGATCGATATGGAAAATGAAAAGCGTCAGGAGCGCTCCCAGTCCGGCAGATGGGAGTCCCGACAGGATGGTTATCGGGTGGATGAAGCTTTCGTAGAGTATCCCCAGCACGATGTAAATAACCAGAATGGCCAAAAACAGCAACATCCCCAGCCCATGCATCGATGATTGGAATTCCTGCGCTGTACCCTGAAAGCTGGTATTAATGGCTGCGGGCAATGTTTTACGTGCAAGTTCATTGACTTTTGTGACAGCCTCGCTCAGTGAAACGCCTGGCTTAAGGTTAAATGAAAGTGTCACGGAAGGGAACTGTCCAAGGTGGTTAATTGTCTGCGGACCGAGATTCTCGGTTAATGTTGCTACCGTATATAAAGGCACAGGGATTCCATTAGATGAATTTATATAGAGCATATGTAGCGACTCCGGTTTTGTCTGATACTGGGGTTCCAGTTCCATAATGACCTTGTATTGGTCGTTCGGTGCGTAAATAGTCGATACCCAGCGGTTGCCGTAGGCGCTGAACAATGCATTTTCAATTTGTCTCACTGTCACTCCGTGTGTTGATGCCTTGTCCCGATGAATTACAACGTTTATCTGAGGACTCTTAACCTGCAGGTCACTGGTTACATCCTGCAATATTGTCAGATTGCGCATTTCGGTTTCCAGGATCGGGGCATAATGATAAAGTTCTTCGATGTCCGGACTTTGCAAGGTAAATTGATAAAGACTTTTTGTAAACTGTCCACCGATGCGAATTTCGGGAGGATCTTGCATGAAAACCCTGATACCCGGAATCGAAGCGAGCTTCTGTCTCAATTCTCCAATTACCTGGATCGAACTGAGACGACGCGCCGGCGGAGCGTTTAAATGGATAAACACAACGCCCTGGTTGGAACTTGCAGTAATACTGGAACTTCCAACGCTCGAATAGAAATCCCTGACGTTCGGGTCTTTTTGGATTACATCAGCTACAGTCTGCTGGAGTTGTACCATTTTATCGAAAGAGACCCCCTGCTGCGCCTCTGTAATGCCGAAGATTGTGCCCTGGTCTTCGTTTGGAAGGAATCCCTTGTGAATCGTTACAAAAAAGTACCCTGTGATCAGAAGGATGATACCCGAAACGACCATCGTGACCCGGCGATGATTCAGGACGTGCCTAAGGCTCCGTTCGTAAACCTTAAGTATGGCATTGAAGAAATTTTCGATAAGCATGTAGAGACGTCCGTGTTTCTCTTCGGACGGCGGACGCAAGAATCGACTACTGAGCATGGGAATAAGACTGAGAGAGACGATACCTGAGATCAAGATTGCCACGCAGATTGTGACTGCGAATTCACGGAACAACCTTCCGACAACGCCTCCCATAAACAGCACGGGAATAAACACCGCTGCAAGTGAGAGCGTCATGGACAGGATGGTGAAACTGATTTCTCTTGATCCGTTGATCGACGCTTGAAGGGGCTTTTCTCCCATCTCCATATGACGGACGATGTTTTCAAGGATGACAATGGCATCGTCCACCACAAACCCTATTGCAAGAATCAGTGCCATGAGAGAGAGGTTGTCCATGCTGTAATTCATCAGATACATAACTGCAAAGGTGCCCATGATGGACAGGGGAAGCGCCAGGCTGGGAATTATGGTGGCGGAAAGTTTACGCAGGAAAAATACTATGGTCGAAACGACCAGTACCAGAGTCAGGATCATGGTGAATTTGACTTCGTGGATCGATTTCATAATTGATTCAGAACGGTCATAGAGGATATGCAGTTCCGCCGAAGGCGGAAGGTGCGACTGGAAAATGGGCAGGAGTTTTTTTACGGCGCCTGCCACTGCGACTGCGTTCGTTCCTGGCTGGCGCTGAACCGCCAGCACGATGGTGCGCTGGCTTCCGTTCCGGTCTGCATACCAGGCTGCAGTTTTGTCATTTTCAACGCTGTCAATGGCCTTTCCCAACTCCTCAAGGTGCACAGGCGAACCGTTACGGTACGTAACGATAACCGAACGATAGGCATTGGCCCGGTAGAGTTGTCCGGAAGCAAGGATGGTAAATGCCTTGTGGGTTCCCTGCAGGGAACCTGTGGGCAGGTTTACATTTGCATCGCGCATCGCATCTTCCACCGTGTCGACTCCAATCCCTTTGACGGCAAGGGCATTGGGGTTAAGTTGAACGCGGACGGCGTACTTCTGGGGTCCAAAAATCTGAACCTGAGAAACCCCGTTGGTCATAGAGATACGCTGCGCCATCATGGTATCTGCGTAATCATTCAGTTCCCAGAGGGGAAGTGTCCGGGAAGTCAGGGCGATATAGAGGATGGGCTGGTCAGCCGGATTTACCTTCTTGTACGTAGGTGGCTGCGGCATATTCTGAGGAAGGAATAGCGTCGCCTGAACAATGGCGGTTTGTACGTCCTGCGCGGCTGCGTCAAGGTTCCGGTTCAGGTTAAACTGGAGTGTGATTTGAGTGTACCCCAGAGAACTGGTGGAAGTCATTGAATCCAAACCTTCTATGGTGGAAAATTGCCTCTCCAGCGGCGTGGCAACGGAAGAAGCCATAGTCTCCGGACTGGCCCCGGGAAGGCTGGCACTTACCAGAAGTGTAGGAAAGTCAACATTGGGGAGGTCGCTTACCGGTAGTAATCTGTATCCTGCAATACCAAAGAGAAGTATCCCGATCATAACGAGAGTTGTCATGACAGGACGACGAATAAAAGGCCCAGAGATGTTCACAAATTCATTCCTCCGTTTTGTCTGATAATCTTACTGAAGATTATCATCAAGTTTTAAGAATAGTTGTAAGTTGAAAACTTAAATCTTTCAACGTGCAACTGTGTTTCATTGGCCTGAGGCTTCGCCTCGCTAGTCATGTAAACCAGAATTGTCCTGCGCAAAAACTTCCAAGTCATTTTTGATTTCCACCTTGATACCGGGGGCGAGTCGCAATTGGCCATCGGTTACTACTTTCTCTCCCGGCTGGAGCCCCTTTGCGATAACTGTCTCCTGGTTAAGGCTATTTCCAGGAACAACCGGACGGAATTCCACCGCAAACTCAGGTTTAACTACAAAGACATACTGACCGCCCTGTCCCATCTGGATTGCCTGGGTAGGAATTACCACCGCATTTTGCTGTGTTGTGAGTGTTAATGCCACTTTAACAAATTGCTTCGGCCAGAGGGATTCGTCTTCATTGGCAAAAACGGCTTTTAGCTGAATGGTCCCTGTCGAGTTGTTTACTTCGTTGTTTATAAAGGTTAACTCTCCAACAGTTGGGTTCATTTCATTCCCCGGAACGAGAACTTCTACCTTTAAAGTCCCCAGGGCCTTGTATTTCCTGATTTCTGATAATTCCTGTTCCGGTAAAGAAAATGTTACATATATTGGCTTCGTCTGGTTAATTGTTACCAGTATGCTATCATTGGACTTGACAATATTGCCCTGATGGACTGCCAGCTTTCCGATGCGTCCGTTTATAGCGGAACGGATATAGCAATACCCAAGCTGAAGTCTGGCGTTTACTACAGCAGCCTCAGAGGCTTTAACAGTTGCACTGAGAGATTCATAATCGGTGCGATATTGGTCATATTCCTGCCGTGAGACCACGCCATTTTTAAACAAATCCTCGTAACGACGGGTATCTACTTCTGCCTTTTTCATCTGGGCTGTATCTTTTGCCAAATTGGCCACTGTCTGTCTGAGTAAAGCTTTAAAAGGGCGAGGGTCAATCATAAAAAGGAGACTTCCCTTTTGTACTTCCTGGCCTTCTTTGAAGTGGATACGGTACAATTCTCCTTCAACCTGTGTTTTGACTGATACGGTAGCATAGGCCTCCACGTTGCCTATGGTGTGTATTTGTACAGGGATGTCTTTCCGTACGGCAACAGCAACGGTAACCGGTGCGCTGGCTGGCATTGTATGTTTCTCTATTGATCCTGGAGAACAAGAAGCTGTAAGAATTACAATTCCCAGGATAAAACTGCATCTTGTAAAGAGAAAATAGTTCATTTCGCTGTTCCTTTAATAAAGATCACCACAAATTCTTTAATAACCGTGTTAGTATCGGTACATTTGTATTTCTTCAGCATCAGGAAATTCTCGGCATCAAAATAAGAAAACAACATTCCAAGAAATGCCCTTGCCCCTAATTCTGTGTCAAAAGTTCTTAAAATTTCCTTCTTTTGCATTTCAGTAAAGTAGGATGCAAGGGTTTTAAATATTTCATCAATAATGGAATGGTAAATTTTATGGATTTTTTCGTTATACCTGTGTATTTCCGAATGCATTATTCGTACCAGGTCTTTTCTCTCGGCAAGAAAATCCAGAAATCTTTTTGCAATTATCCTGAGTCCTTCTTCATAGGATAACTCTGCTATCTCAGGAAGAAGCCCTCTCAGGGCTGGAAGAAATAAATTGGTATGTATCACTTCTTCAAAGAGTTTTTCCTTTGAAGGGAAATATCTAAAAAGAGTAATTTCGGCAATACCAGCAGCCTTTGCTATCTCTCGTGTAGTTGCACCAAGATAGCCCTTTTTCGAAAAGAGTTTTAGTCCTGACTCCAGGATTTTATCCTTTGTATTCATGAAGTTTATTTAAGATTTTCCATAATGGATGCCTGAAAATTTCGAATAATTTTACAGGCGGGATGCCGCTCATTGCTCTGCATGACAGCAATTCCGTCCTGAGCAAGTGGAGCCATTTCATCTGATATGTAAGTAACTGCTTACACACATTGTAATTCTAAAGAAATTATCTGTCAATAAAATATTCCTAATATAATGAGTTGTGACAACTATTGAGTGGGTTGTACTCAATGTTTACTTCCGCTAGTGAAATAATTATAATTTCAGCATTGAGAATCTTTGTTGTTTTGCTCCACAGAATGATAGTAGCTGCCCTTCTGAGAAATGGCGGGTGATCCGGTTCGAGTCTTTGAGGTAAAAAAGGTGGTTAACTGATCCTTCTGAATTGCTGTTTTTGTATGTGATGTCTGAAAATTAATTCCTTCGTCTCTGAAACGGCATTCTGGATACCTACAAAGACAGCGCGTGACACAATGCTGTGTCCAATGCGTAGCTCTTCAACATCGATAGACTCTACAAGCAATCCAATGTTTTGACAGATCAAGCCGTGTCCTGCGTTTACTCGTAATCCCGATTTTCGAATAAGTAGGATGGGTTAAGAAAAGCGAATCCATCACCCATTAAGTCCACATTATCAGGGGAAGACAACCCACTTTATCCACCTTTATTAAGAGAGATTTTTCTAGTCCCGTTGAGGTCTGAGCGTGGTTTATGCAAATAATGTCCCATTGGCGGCTACTGCAACAAATAATGAAAACAATACGGCAATAAACCATATCTTATTCCTGCACATCTTAAACTGGGAATGATTCAACTTGCTACGGGAAATGGCACGTGGAAACGGACCCCTACAGACAGGCATATTTCTCATTTTTGCTGCCTCCTTTTCGGCAAAACTATAATTAGCCACGAATGGTCCACAAATAAGAAACGCTGGGATTAAATTATTGTTAATACAAAAGTTTTTTGAATTCTTCTATGGACAGAAATGCATCTCTTATTAATGACCGTAGAAGCCCACGATCTAATACCTTATGGTCAGGAATAGAAAGAGTTGTAAAAACTCCCACCTTTTTCATTATCATGTGTCTGCTATTGCCAATTCTAACAAATTTCCACCCTGCTTTTTCAAAGGCTTTTACTGCCTCTTTCCCTGAAATTACGGGTAGTCCGGAGGACATTATACGGTAACCTCAAAATAAGCTATTTCTTTAGTTTGAGACATCAAGTCCTTATCCAAAGCTTCAAGGCAAGATTTGATGGCGTCTTTTATATTTTCTATAGCATCCTCTATGGTATCTCCCTGAGAATGGCATCCGGGTATGGCAGGGCAATGTGCTACATAGCCAAAGTCTTCACCTTTTTCAATTAATACCCGATAAACCATAACCTTCCTCCCTGATCTTACGAATAAATTCCATTACCTTAAACTTCATAGTGAACCACCTCCCTGGGTGAATAAATATCTATTGATTTATATCCCTCACACTGGTATTGTCCGGTTAAGAATTTGCACATGCCGGTTTTTGTCATACCCGAATGCTTTTATCGGGTATCCAGAGACTTGTTTATCCTGGATTCCCGCTAAAAACATGCGGGAATGACAGCTTTAGAACAAGGGAATAAAACGCGCAAATTCCTAACCGGACAATACAACATCAGCCTGATGTTTTTCTTGCCAAATTATGTCTGAAAATCAAGTCCTTCATCTCCGAAACAGCTTTCTGTATGCCAACAAAGACGGCGCGTGACACAATGCTGTGCCCGATGTGGAGCTCTTCAACATCGATAGATGCTACAAGCAATCCAACGTTCTGATAGGTCAGGCCATGTCCTGCGTTTACCCGCAGTCCACACTTTTGGGCGGTCATTACACCTGCCAGAAGTCTTCCGATTTCTGCATTCCTGGCAGCCTCATCTCTTGCATTTGCATAATTTCCAGTATGTAGTTCAATATACTGTGCGCCTGCGTCCTTAGCCGCGGCTATCTGACTTTCTTCCGGGTCAATAAAAAGACTGACCAGGATACCGGCATCTTTAAATTTTTTAATCGCATCCATAATGGTCTTTTTTTGGGATACGACGTCTAATCCACCTTCTGTCGTAATCTCCTGTCTTTTTTCAGGCACAAGGGTGGCCTGTTCTGGTTTTGTCTTAATTGCAATATCCACTATCTCCGGCGCTGTTGACATTTCGAGATTCAGCTTGGTAAATATCGTTTCTCTCAGCAATCGGACATCGCGGTCTTGTATATGTCTCCGGTCTTCTCTCAGGTGAACGGTAATAATATCCGCGCCTCCGAGCACTGCAAGCGAAGCCGCCGTCACAGGGTCAGGCTCGAAAGTCCTTCTGGCCTGACGTGTCGTAGCAATATGGTCTATATTCACGCCTAATTGTATCATTTTGCCTCCAAAGAACGCATCTTTTCGCGAATATCTAAATGTACTTCCGGTAATTTATCAACGAGTTCTATATTTTTTGGTAAATCACATTTTATTGGCTGCTTATACGGCCCCGGCGGTCTCAACGCAGTAACATCAATATATAGCACAATATCTTCCGTATTCAGCTTATCCACCACAAGTTTGGGGCCTTTTACCCTTATACCGGCATATTCATCCTGGAGTTTTATCTCATAGGGATATTCTGCAGGCCTCATTACCTTGATCTTCATTTTCTCAATGAATCTTGTCTCCTGTTGCTCCACTATTTGTATCCATACCCGCACGTCTTCGTCACAGGTAACCGGTACCGAGACGTTTTTATCGCCTCTATTAACAATAACTTTCTGGTCAATTCCGATCCTCCAGGGAAATGTCCGGTTTTGCTCAGCGGTAATTCCGCCGATATCAACAGGAATGGTATTGATAAAAGAAGCCTCTTTTAAGGTATTTAGCGGTCCCTTTACCTCAACTTCTCCCGGAAATATGAATTCATTTGCAATCATATATCCAACGGCTGGCTCGCCTTTCTTTTGTAAATTGACCTTTAATTTTTTCTGCTGTAATTTACCGAGCAGTACATCGACTCTGTCAGGATACACAGACATTAATTTAATTGAGCTTGGCAGGTTCAGGTGCGCCCTTGTAATGGGAATTGTTTGTTTTACCTGATCTTCTATTCCTTCCGGAGATTCCTGTACGACATACCGCGCCTGGATTTTCCGGTCTTTTATCATGTTTTCAACATTTTCAATAATACTTTGCGGGCCTCGAAGATGTATGGTAATTTCTTCCGTACTCTGTTCAAGGACGGTAATGCCTTCGGGCACAGAAATACTCAATTTGACCACTTCCGTTAAATCTTCTGTCTGACGATTAATCGCATAAAGCCAGAGTGCAACCGCCATGACCAGTGCCATGAATTTTGTGAGAATATTGCCAGTAAAGATTTCCTTGATCACGCCTGCTGGCTCCTTTGGGTACTAAATCTTTCTGTGGAGAGTTCATCGAGTATCTTTTTTAACCCTTTCTCGTCGATGTCCCGGTTCAGCACCCCCTTAAACCCGGTCGAGATCGCACCTGTTTCTTCTGATACAATAATAACGATGGCATCGGTTTCTTCTGTCAGTCCAATACCTGCCCTATGGCGTGTACCGAGGCTCTTTGACAGCTCCATATTTTCAGTAAGCGGGAGCAAACAACCCGCTGCTATTATTTTCTGTTCCTGAATAATAGCGGCTCCGTCATGCAAAGGAGAACCAGACCAAAATATGGTACAGATCAGCTCGCTTGACACATCCGCATTTAGTCTCGTTCCGGTTTCTATAAAGTTATCCAGGCCAACTTCCCGCTCTATTGCTATTAACGCACCGGTTTTGTTTTTTGACAAAGTTACAACAGCCTTTATAATTTCATTAGTTGCTTTGTATTCAGGCTTCAGAAACACCCGGAAGACAGGGTTCTGACCGAGCCTTAACAAGGCTCGCCGAAATTCTGGCTGGAAAAGAATAATGATCGGGATGATAAATACGGGTACAAACTCTGTTATCAACCAGTTTATTGTGTAGAGTTGTAATTTTCGTACAAAGAATAGCACACCTACGGAGATCAAGACTATAATGAATGCCAGTCCCCTTAAAATACTCGTCCCGCGGGTACCCTGCATGATCCTTAATACAACATACACCACCATGAAGATAAGAAATATCTCACCCAGCGACCTGCCTATCATCCAGGCATTTACATTTTCGAATAATTCAGATATTCTTTCAAACATTATAAATCCTAATTAATGATTTATATTCACAAACAAGTCGATTTTGAACGTAACCGTGGATTTCACAGATTATGTGTATTTTTATCTGTGGAATCGGAGCAATCTGTGGTTTCGAAGATTTATAATAGATCCGAAGTGTGTATCTTTAGCTATTTCCGATGGCATCACACATCCTTACAACCTGTACAGCTTCACACACGTCATGAACTCGCATAATGTGTGCACCGTTCATAACTGCAACAGCCAGGGTTGCGAGCGTTCCGTATAAACGCTCCTGGGTCGAAAGTTTCAAAATAGTGCCAATAAACTTTTTTCGCGACGTACCAATGAGTAAGGGAAATCCCATACTTTTCAACTCCCTCAACCTTTTTAGAATTTCCAGATTCTGATGCAATGTCTTACCAAAGCCAATTCCCGGATCCAGGATAATTTTACTTTCGTCTATTCCCGCTTCAATTGCACGGGAAACGGATTTCCGAAGATATGATATTATTTCCGACATTACATTTTTACGAATCGGATGTTTTTGCATTGTCCTTGGTTTACCCTTTTTATGCATTATGATGACGGGCACCTTTGCCTCTGCGGCGACCTTTGCCATATGTTTGTCCATGAGCAATCCACCAATGTCATTTATAATTGAAGCGCCCGCATCAATGGCCTTTTCTGCGACTCTTGCCTTATAGGTATCAATGGAAATAGGTTTTCGAACCTGTTTTGATAATAGTTTTATAAGAGGAATTACCCTCTTTAATTCTTCCTCCTCCGATACGGGATAAGCGCCGGGTCTCGTAGATTCGCCGCCGACATCAATGATATCAGCCCCTTCTTCTACCATTTTTAACGCATGATTAACGGCATTTTTCACTGTATTATATCGTTTACCATCATAAAATGAATCCGGGGTTACGTTGAGTATCCCCATGACATGCGTTTTGCTGCCAAGATGCAATTTGCCATGTGGATACGATACGTCAAACCGTTCTCTTTTAAAATTATCATTTTGAATCTCACATTTTATTCCTTCCAAACAACTATACCCAACTACTCGTGGACTGTTTACAACAACTTCCCGCATTGTCACCAATCCTCTTCCATTGCTTCCACAATACCTTGAGCTACTCTAACAAATGCTTCATTACTGGCAGAACTAAGCGTTTCATTTCTCCGGACAATAAATTCCGTTGGTCTTTTGATATTTTTCCGTTCTACAATTGTCCTTCCCGTCCTTTTATCGACCCATCGAATATCTACCCCAATGGAAACCCTGCTTTCAACGATATTATCTTTCGTATCCTCTATGATTGCATTTTCACTGACGCTGGAAATCTTTCCAAATAAGATGGAATCGGCCTCATCTTTATCAACAATATTAAGGCGTGTCCTCAGTAATATCTGATCTCGTACGGCCTTGGTAAGATCAAATTCATATCCTCTGCGAAAGGTATTATTGTCAAAGATCGGCACATAAATACTCCGAACATTGGAACGGAGCAATGATTTAGAACTATAGCCGCAACTTCCCAGTGAAATAAAAAGTAATGACAAGACGACACAGGAAAGAATCGTTGTATATTTACGGTCGTGCATATGGGCTGACAGATGTCTAAAAAAATGTTTTTTCATGGTTATTTCAACTTTTCCATTTCTTATTTTATAGCTTCAATCATTCTCAGGAATTCTAATCTTTCATTAGCCCTCTCCGCCCAGATGGTACCAGGGAAATCGCTCTTAACATACTCAAAATACATGGCGGCAGCAGCAGGGGTTTTGCGTCTGAGATAAAACTCGCCGATATTAAATTCCCGTTCTGCCTCAATAATCCTTATGTCTTCGATCAATCTCTTCGCATCCTCTACGTGTACGCCGTTCGGGTTCGAGACTAAATATTCTTCAAAGCCCTCCCTGGCAGAGATCAGAAGGCCGTAGTTTCGTTCCTGTTGTTTCTCGTGATAAACCTTAGTTAGGGGGATCTGGTATTGAACGTAAGGAACCCATTCATTTTTTGGATAATTTTCCAAAAATTTCTCATACGCATCAAGGGCTTCTTCGTATTGTTCAAGTTTAAAATAGCAATCCGCTATCTTAACCTGCGCATCTGGTGCAAGTGGGCCCAGGTGGTGTTTTTCTATGATCTTTTCAAAGACCTTTATAGCAACTTCCTCATCGGTATCCATTTGGGCAATACCAAGTTGATACTCTCTTTCCAGCACTTCCTTTGTCCTTTTTGTACCCGGATATTTTTGCAACGCCTTCTCATACGCCTTTAAAGACCTTTTGTAATCACCATTAAGAAAATAGGCCCAACCGATATTTATTTGAGAAACCTCCGCATATTCAGAATGAGGATCGGTATTAATAATCGCTTCGAATTCTTTCACTGCATTGACATACTTTTGTTCCACAAGAAGAGAAAGCGCATATTTATAACGTTGTTCCAGCGAAGTAGCGGCAGTAGACGGAGAATCCATCCAGCCTGTCTCCTTATTCCACACCCATTTTGCGTAAGAGGGAGTTGCCATCATGCATATTATAAATAGTAGTGAAAGGGTATATGCTATTTTTCTCATCGTATCCGTTCTAATTTGTTAAAACTTGACGTATTTCCACGCGTTTAGTTTCTTGTTCAGTATTGAAGTGATATAATATCTCAGCATCTTTTCTATTTCAATACAAATAGGTAATTGTATTTTTACACGTTCCAGCTTTTGCATAGTAAGCCCTGTCAACCGTTCAGCAATAAGCACGGCACCGGAAGGGACGAGAATTCCATTCCGATACTTTACCTGACACGATGTGCATAACACGCCTCCTTCTTTTGCGTTAAACTGTACCCTGGACATAAGTCGAATACTTTTCTTGCAATTGACACAATGTCTCCACTCAGGTAAATAACCCAGAATGTGTAACAATTTTATCTCAAAAACCAGTAACCGTATTGTGGCATCTGTATCTGTCGATATCCCCGCTAACGTATTTAAGAAGACATCAAAGAGTTGTTCACATGGGTCGTTTTCCTCAGTAAACTCGTTTACAAGCTCGGCTATATATGAAGCCTTATAGTATTTATCCAGATTATTTCGGAGCAGGGGGTAATTATCCTGTAAAATAGCCTCCGTAAGGGTATGAAGCTGTGTATGTTCTTTTTTAATAAAGAGAATTTGATAGTACGTTAAAAGGTCGACTGCTTTTGGACTGTGCCTGCCGGACGCACGCTTAAACCCTTTTGCAATGGTATGAATCTTCCCGTGGTCACGGGTGTAAAAAGTAATTATTTGACTGGAATCACTATAATCTGTCCTTCCCAGTGCAATTGCTTCTGTTTTGAAGACAGACATATTATGTAAGGAAACATTGATTAATGAGGTACAGGGACACAAAACCCAAGGTCCGACAACAGTTCGCCTTCTCTCTGATGCATTTTCTTTGCATCTTTCCTTTGCTTATCATCATATCCAAACAGGTGCAATAATCCATGAACCAGGTAGAGCGCAATTTCTCCTTCAACTGCACAATCGTGCTTTTGTGCTAAGTTCTCAGCCATTTCGACAGAGATGATAATTTCACCCGTTATCGTATTTCCATGCAGAGACAGCTTTTTCTCAGATGGTTTTTTTACCTTTTTCTGGTGAATCTCCCTATAAGCAAAAGTGATTACATCGGTAGCATAATTATGACCCAGAAAGGTTTTATTAATTTCTTTTATCCGTTTGTTATCGGTAAAAACGATGTTGAGTTCAGCATCCTGTTTTTCGAATTTCAGGACACTCCTTACGATTTTCCTTATCTTCTTTTTATCAACAGGATAAAGTTTTTGCAGGTTTATAATTTCCAATTTCATCAAAATTTAACCGCCGAGAACACAGAGGCTAAAGAAACAAAAAGGTCGGTAAGCCAAACTGAAGGGGTTAATTTTTCAACTTCCTGTCTCCTCCGTTTCACATCTTCTCGTCTTTCCTCCGCGTTCTTTGCGCCCTCTGCGGTGAATTATTATATATTTTTGGACGGTTATAATTCATATGCATCAACAATATCCTGGACCAGCTTGTGACGAACGATATCCGCCTTGGTCAGGTACACAAAGGAAACATTGTTGATGTTCATTAACCTCTCCTGTACGTCAATCAGTCCGGATATCTCTCCTGCAGATAAATCTACCTGTGTAATATCACCCGTTACCACCACCTTTGATTTCGTACCCAGCCTTGTTAAAAAAGTCTTCATTTGTTTTACGGTACAGTTTTGTGCCTCGTCCAGGATAATAAAGGCATCGTTCAAAGTCCTTCCGCGCATATATGCAAGGGGCAGGATTTCTATAAGGTCGCTTTCGAGATATTTTTTTACGTGAGCGACATCCATCATGTCCGCTATGGCGTCGTAGAGCGGGCGCAGATAGGGATTTACTTTCGCCTTGATGTCACCCGGCAGATATCCAAGTTTTTCACCCGCTTCAACAGCCGGTCTCGCAAGCACAATTCTTCTTATGCGATTACTTTTAAGGAACGAAAGGGCCACGGCAACGGCCAGATATGTCTTTCCCGTTCCGGCAGGGCCTATACAAAAAACCAGATCATTTTTTTTGATCGCTTCTGTGTATTTCGTTTGCCCGTCTGTCTTTGGTTTTATAAAAATGCCTTTTTGGAAGACATCGATAGCCTGGATAGATTCTTCCGTCGCCTCACTCTTTGCATCTATAATGGCTTGTTCCACGTCTTCCAGGTCTAATCTTCCCGTAGTACGAACAATTTCCAACA
>JAHFOY010000019.1:0-1873 GCA_023261485.1 Planctomycetota bacterium | reverse complement strand
AATTTATTAAACACTTCTTTGCTCGTATCTACCCGTTCTTTCTCCCCTTCCAGTTTCAGTACCCCATGACGGGCAACCAATTGTATTTGAAATGCATCCCTGACGAGACGCAGATGCCGGTCATGACTACCATACAAAATAGATGCCTCCGTGTCGTTTTCAAGGATAACGGTGTTCTGATACGTTGAGGGTTCCTGAAGATATTCTTTGTTCGCATGAAGTTTTTGGATTTTAATTTTTTGGTTCATATTAAACGAGTTTAAAAATTACTAAGGAATAATATGCAACCGGCATACTAATTAACAAACAATCTATAACGTCCAGTATTCCGCCAAAGGCAGGCACCAGGCTACCCGAATCCTTCACATTGGCATCCCTTTTCAGAAGCGATTCTGCCAGATCGCCCAACAGGGCAGAAAAACCAACGATTGCTCCAAACAAGATTGACCACTTCAGGCTGATTACCCTGGTTGCAGGGATCAGACTAAAAATTACAGCAATTAAGACACTAAATAAAAGGGAGAAACATGCCCCCTCGATCGTCTTATTTGGGCTAATAACCTTTGACAGCTTGTGTTTGCCATATTTTCTGCCTAACAAATAGCCTCCGATATCCCCAAATTTAGATACCAGTAAAACCAGTATTAAGATACAAACGCCATTGGGAAGATGTCGCAAAGCGATAGCAAAACTTAAAAGGAAAAAAACATAGAGAACGCCAAATATCGTTACTGATATGTTTTTTATAGCGTCTTTTGTACTACGGGTAAACGTTTGAATAAGTAAAAGCCAGAAAATGAGAGCAACAAAAATTTTATGGTCAAAAAAATTGTAACTTGTGCAAGGAATGCCGCTGCGCATAGACAGCCAGTACGAAATAAACAGCCATGCGCCAACACCTATGCCAGACGCCCGAAAAGGCGAAAAACCGTTTTTGGCTGCAATGTTGTAAAACTCATACAGGCCGATTCCTCCTGCTAAAATGGCAAGGCATCCAAACCCTATATCCGTGCAAAATATGAAATCCAGATACAGAATGCCAAAGAACATTGCAAACATAACGATGCCGAGTACAATCCTAGTTTGTAATGTGTTCACTCTCGCAGCCCGCCAAAACGCCGTTCCCGGCGTGCATAGTCTTTAATCGCTTCTTCAAGATGCGACTTTCTAAAGTCGGGCCAACAGACTGGAGTAACCCAGAGTTCCGTATACGAAATTTCCCACAAGAGGAAATTGCTCACCCGCATATCGCCGCCGGTTCTTATGAGCAAGTCAGGATCTGACATATTACTCATATACAAATGTTTTTTAAAGGTATCCTCCGTAATTTCTTCCAAGCCTATCTTTCCATTTCTAACATTTTTAGCAATTTCCCTTGCCGCATCTACTATTTCAGTACGCCCTCCATAATTGAGCGCAAGACAGAGCACCATCCCTGTGTTATTCTTACTTCCTTCCATGGTAATGGCGAGTTCTCTCTGCACGTCTTCCGGAAGCTCGCTAATTCTGCCAATTGCCGTCATGCGGATATTATTATTGTCAATTTCTTTTCGCTCCTTGATAAGGAAATCTTTAAGGAGTTTCATCAATAAATTAATTTCCCGCTGCGGCCTCTTCCAATTTTCCTGAGAAAATGCATACAACGTAAGCTGCTTCAGGTGTTTTTTTGCACACTCACGCGTTATTTCGCGGACGGATTCGGCGCCTTCTCTGTGACCCCTGAACCTGGCAAATCCCCTGCGCTTTGCCCACCGTCCATTCCCATCCATAATAATCGCTATATGCGATGGTATATACCCCTTTTCGGTCATACGAGACTCACCACCTGACCACGGTCAGGACCAACAGAAAGCATTTCTACTTTGACGCCTAA
>JAHFOY010000144.1 GCA_023261485.1 Planctomycetota bacterium | reverse complement strand
CCTGCCGAAGAAAAACCAATAGAAGAAACACCACCCGAAAAGGTACCGAGCTTTGAACAAAACAAAGTATACAAAGAGATAAGCGGGTTCCCTGACTATATTATCGGGGTTGGCGACCTCCTTACAATATCCATGTTACGGGCGGGAGGACAGGAATCTGTGGATATAAGGGTGCCGCCCAGCGGTAAGATATCTTTTTCCTTTTTGGATAATATACAGGTAGTTGGACGAACCACAGGAGAAGTAACTGAGGAAACGGCAAAACTATTGGAGGCCTTTGTTAAAAGGCCGAGAATTACTGTGGTTGTAAAAGAGTATTACAGCAAAAAGGCTTTTCTTCTAGGGGAAATTGCCAGGATTGAAGGATTGCCTCAATCGGGCCCCGGGGTGTATCCTTTAAAAGGTAAAACAACACTTCTAAACACATTAATATCCATCGGTGGTCATACGCCAAAGGCTGATTTAAGCCGCGTGGAATTAACCAGAGGAGGAAAAATTTATTATATCAATCTATACAAAATGCTGACCCAGGGCGGAGAAGGCATGGATATCATTCTCGAAAATGGGGATCGGGTAATTATTCCAGAACTTCCCACCTTCAGAGAGGAAAAACTTGTAACCAATAGAGTTTATGTCTTAGGAGAAGTAAGTACTCCCGGTCTGCTTGAGGTAAAAACAGATATTACCATACTAGAGGCAATCTCAAAGGCAGGCGGCGTGAAATTAACCGCTGCGAAGAGCAAAGCGCGGATTGTGCGCGGAGACATAAGAAACCCTGAGGTGATTCCTATTGATTTAAAAAGACTCATTGACAAATCAGACCTTAGTCTGAACGTAAAACTTCAAAATGGCGATGTTATCTATGTACCAACAACATTTATAGGTAAATTCAGCAATTCGTTTATACAGATAATACCTATCCTCAATGCATTTACTTATCCGGCCATTTACAGAGACCTCTATACCACAGGGGGAATTGGTGTCCTGGATACGGGCGCGCGTCCAACTGGCGGTGGCAAAGGTACTACAGGGGTAACAACGGAGACTCTTTTGAGCAGGTAGCAACCATGGCACAGTATGAACTTAATTTAAGGGATTATCTACGAGTCCTTCGTAAAAGGAAACTCATCGTCATCTTTGCAGCCGTATCACTGGGATTTTTTAGTTTTTTCTTTGCCACCCTTCAAAAACCCATTCCACTCTATAGGGCTGCATCAAGCATCAAGTACGAACAAACTACAACTCCAACAGGCATGTATCTTGAGTCCATTAATTATGGGGAAACCAGCAACCTCGATACACAGTCGGCAATTATCAAAAGTATCCCAATTATGGAATTTGTGGCAAAAAGGCTGGGATTAATCGATGAAAAATTAACGCCTGCAGAAATTCGAAAAGAAGCTCGATATATCAACCGTGTATTAGGTTTAAGAAATCAAGTTAGCACGTCAATCGAAGGCTTAACCAATATCATTAATATCGAAGTGGTGGACAGCGATCCGAAGTCTGCCCAGCGACTGGCCAATACCACAGCAGAAGTATATAAAGAACAAAATACATTAGAAAAAAATAGGCGAATTATTGAGGCAAAAAAATACATAGAAAAACAACTTATAGAAATTGGAAAGAAGCTCGAAAAGGCACAGGAAGACCTTCGGGCATTCAGAGAAAAAAACAGGATTGTAACTATCGAAAGCGAAACGGGCGAGACGCTTCGTTTGCTAAGCGAGTCTGAAAAAGAATACGCATACGCAAAACAAGAGAAAGAAGAAATCGAATCCTTAATCAATGAACTAAAGCGACAAAAAACACTATCAAAAGAAAAGATCGAAGGATTCTACGCAGAAAAGGTCGGTCCTATTTTTTCCAGTTTAAACACGAAATTGGTAGATTTGTACGCCCAAAGAGATTTGTTGTTGCTTGATTATAATACAAACCACCCAGAGATTCAAAGGATGGACGTCCAGATTGATAAAATAACTTCAAATATGATAAATCACCTCAATGATCAAGTAAAAAGGAACGTAGAACGGGAACTGTTTCTTTCCGATCAGATAGCGAAGATGAAAGAAAAATTCAATGCACTTCCCCGGTTAGGGTTTGAACTAGAACGAATAACACACGAATTAGATGTAAATAAAGACCTTTACACAAGCCTTAAAGCAAAACACCAGGAGGTTCTTATAAGCGATGCCGAGAGGATAGAGGAGGTCTCCATCGTGCGTCCCGCCCTTGAGCCGGATTATCCGATAAATCCGCCCACTACTATGAGAACGGCGGCAATTGGCACGATAGTAGGCCTGATTTTGGGCCTTGTAATAGCCTTCATCTTTGAGACAATGGACACCTCAATTGGCACGATAGAAGACGTTGAGGGTTTTTTGGGGGTGCCGGTACTGGGAGTAATTCCTTTTATACGCACAGAAGAGATCGAGGAAACCCTGGTTTCAAAAGAAGGCTTGGGCGAAGGGGGCGCATTACCAGAGCGGTATACCCGTTTAATTACACACTTCTCCCCCAAATCTACCGTAGCGGAAAGTTTCCGTACTTTGCGCACAGGAGTTAAATTTTTATGTCTGGAAAAAGGCGTAAAAACTCTGCTTTTCAGCAGCTCCACTGCCGGCGAAGGTAAATCCACAGCAGCAGCCAATTTGGCACTCACCTTCGCCCAGATTGGAAGCAAGACACTGTTGGTCGATGTAGACTTACGAAAACCTGTCGTTGCCAGATTTTTTGGCATTGAACGAGAGCCCGGATTGAGTGACGTTATCCTGGGCAATTACGATTGGAAAGAAACCGTACGAACGGTAACGGATCTCATGATGGGAAAGCTGAGTATGGAAGAGATTATGCTTACACCCGGATTTGATAATCTCAATATTATTACCAGCGGGAATATTCCCCCAAACCCTTCGGAAATTTTAAATTCACAACGGATGACAGAATTCATAAGTCAAGTAAAAGCTGCGTATGATGTCGTCATATTCGACACCACACCCATTTTGCCTGCAACAGACGCAGCGATCCTGGCTTCAAAGACTGATGGCATTGTTATAGTGTATCGTGTGGGAAAAATTGCACGGGGCGCCTTAAAGAGGGCAAAGACGCAGATGGATCACGTTAAGGCTAATGTCTTGGGAGTCGTGTTGAACGGTCTTAAACCCGAAGTCAGTGCAGATTACCAGCATTATGGATATTACAGATATTATTCCTATGGAGAAAAGGGTAAAGGCGCAAAGGAAAAGTTACAGTGGTACAAGAAGATATTTGAAAATGCAAAATCGGTCTTCATAAAATACCTTGAAAAAACAAAATCATTTAGTGGATTTTTCAAGAAAAAGGATTCTCCGCAGGCTGAAGAATTCCCAGGGGAAAAGACAAGACACTTAGGCTGGTGGATAAAAATCGTTCTATTGGCAGTATCCGTAATTGCTTTGATTGTCGGATTATTGTGGCAGTTTGAAATTCTCAGGATATAAAGGAAAAATATAAAGAAATGCGGCAAAGGTAATTTTTTGTGCAATTGAAATTCAACCCCATCGGTTCTTAACAGAAATGTTTCGTCGTTTTAGCGCATACGGAAGGCAAAAGGAGGTGGCGCCAAATGAATGCTCCCGATAATAGCAGCAAGGAAAATAAGAATTGGGATGGGGTCGAAAGAAGAACCCTTGAAGATCATAGGCAGAAAGAACGAAAAGGCCATGAAAGAAGAAGGCGACACAGCCACCGACGTTGGAGGCATTTTAAAAAAACCTCCATGACATTGTTGGTTGTCATGGGAATATGTTTCTTTGTAGCCCTTTTACTTACTTACATAACAGGTGGCCTTCCAAACCTTATCGAAAAGGTTGTCTCGAAAAATATAGAAAAGGCCATACAACGGACTACGGCAGAATTTACAGAGGGGAAATTTAATCCAGAAGCGCTCAAAGGTTTGGGCAAAAATATCGATATCAATAAATTAAAAGGACAAGCCATGAGAAATTTGGGCGGATGGGAAGGAGATCGGGGAGAAAAACAATCACCGGATGACTACGAAAAACACGAAGATTATACCAAACATATGTCCAGGGACGATATCGAAAGAAATAAAGATTTATACAAGCAAAAATACAAGGAACTGATGGGAAAATAGACAAGATTTGTTGGATTATATATAGAAAAATAGTGCATAGCTACGGCGGATTTTGAAAGGTTTCCTGTTATATGTTAAAGACAAACAAAGGACAAATAGACGTCAGGGTTGTAATCCTCTTCGTCTTCATCTTCATCCTTACCCTTGTTTTGGGAAATTTCATAATCAAAACGTCGGCAAACCTTGTATTGGCCGCAGTGGTTGGGATTTCACTCTTCATACTCTGTTTTATTAGCGTAAAATACGCCCTTTATACCCTGATATTTTCCATGTTACTTTCTCCGGAATTCGGCACCAGAACGACTGAGGGTGGAGGGATGACGATCCGGCTGGATGATTTTTTACTGATAATCATCGCGTTTGGCTGGTTTGCAAGAACAGCTATCTACAAAGAGCTGGGACTCTTTAGAAAAACACCTATGAACAGGCCTATTCTTTATTATATGTTAGCCTGTGGTGTATCCACAGCTCTTGGAATGATGTTTGGAAATGTGCAACTGTTTAAGGGATTCTTTTTTCTCTTGAAATATCTTGAGTATTTTATTGTTTATTTTATGGCGATAAATTATCTGGAAAACAGAAAGCAAATCAGGAATATGGTTATCGCCTTGATTATTGTATTTGTAATTATTTGTTTTGCCTCCATTGCTCAAATACCACAAGGGGAAAGAATAACCGCTCCATTCGAGGGAAAAGGAGGTGAACCCAACACTCTCGGAGGATATTTACTTCTGATACTCTCTATTGTCGGGGGACTCCTCCTTAACACAGATAAAAACGATTCGTTTAAATATAAGGCTGCTCTTGGTTTCATGGCTTTCCTTGCAATTATTCCCATATTGTTTTCTCAATCCAGAGGTACATGGATAGCAGTCGTCCCATGTTACCTTACTTTTTTAATCATCAGTAAAAAAAAGGCACTCCTGGGCATAATGCTTGTGCTGACTCTCGTATTAGGCCCATTCTTAATACCAAAGACCGTTAAAGAACGTTTTGAATATACCTTCCAAAAACAAAAGGGCTGGACTGCCAAATACCAGGAAAAAATCGGAGGTGTTACTTTGGATACCTCGACCTCAGAAAGAATAATCAGTGCGAAAAGAGCTATTACAGCGTATGCCAAACATCCCCTCTTTGGATATGGAGTAACGGGGTGGCGTTTTTTGGATGCGCAATATCTCAAAACCCTGGTTGAGACAGGCCTATTGGGCATAACGGCGCTTGGTTTTTTGTTGTATGCGGTTTTAAGAGAGACGAGAAAGGTTTACAAAGGCACAGAAGACAAGTTTCACAAAGGGGTATCCATGGGGTTTTTTGCCGGAACAATTGCTATGATGGCCCATGCTCTAGGGGCAAATACATTTATAATTGTGCGCATTATGGAACCCTTTTGCTTTCTGATGGCTATTGTAGTTTCCATTCATCAAATGCAGGAAGCAGAGAAGCTACAAAAGGAAGAAATGGATAAAACAAAGAAGGATGCCAGTCCCGCCTTTACTTCTTCACCATTTATTTTAAGGCGGTAATTTATACTATCAGAATAATTATTCCGATAATCGTAGAAACCAGGGTAGTCGTAAATCCCACCTTAAAAAAATCCCAAAATCCTACATGAACGTGTTCCTTCGAAAGTTCCAGGACAATCATATTCGCCACCGAACCCATAATTGTTAAATTACCTGCAAATGTGCTGCTCATAGCCAGCACATACCACATGGTCTTCGGATCGATAAATTTGTCAATCCACGTTGCCGACAAAAGAACAAAAGGCACATTCGAAACAAGGTTGGAAGCAATTACAGAAAAGATGCTGAAATGAATAATCTGGCTGGATACCGTCTTTCCCAGATAGGGCTCAACGGCATTGTGCGTCAGGGTTAAAAAACCTGCCTTATTGATACCACCCACCACAATGAATAACCCGCTGAAAAACAATAACAGCGTCCAATCTACCTTTTCCATCACATGCTGCGGCTTTATTCCTGATAGTATGATGAGTGCAAGTCCACCCGTTATTGCAGACAATGGAAGATTGCCTGTAAAAATAAATCCTAAAAAGATAAAGAACAGCACAACAAGAGATTTTGTGGTAAGTCTTACGTCAAGCGCTGGCTTTATTAATGCAATCGCATCCAATTTGTTAAAATTAATATCTTTCCTGAATAAAAGACAAATGATGAATATGTTTGCAATAAGACTCAGGATACCGATCGGTATCAGATGTAATGTAAAATCAAGATAGGGTATTTTCGAGAAAACACCGACAAGCATGTTTTGTGGATTACCCGTCAAGGTGACTACACTTCCAATATTGGAAGAGGTAGCCAGTGCTATAAGAAAAGGAATTGGATTCAACTTCGTCTGGTTTAAAGCAAGTATCAGCAGCGGGGTAAACATCAAACAGATCGTATCGTTCACAAAGAGTGCGGATAGTATCCCGCTGGAGAAGGATACAAAGCACAGTAGAAGAAAGGAATTTCCGGCATGGGTAATCAGCAAATACGAGAGGTATTTAAAACAATTTGCTATCTTGAGATAGGCGATAACAAGCATCATGCCCAGTAACAGCAAAATGGTATTGAAATCAATGGACCGGTAAGCCTCGTCCAATGTTAATACGCCGGTAATCACCATCAATACTGCGCCCAGCAACGCCCCCGATGGCCTGTCCAGTCTGTGCCATTTCATCTTCTGGGCAGAGATGATGATGTAGGTGAGTATAAAAATGAGTAACGATTTAATAATCAATTTAATATCTTAGTAATCCCCCAAAT
>JAHFOY010000143.1 GCA_023261485.1 Planctomycetota bacterium | reverse complement strand
CTTAAATATTAAGCAACAGATGAATTCTGGGGACACCATACTTAAATTCGCGTTAAAAATTAAGATTTAATCATGTGATTCGTGGTATTATCCTTTAAACCGCTTCAATGGGTTGATAATGCAAAACAATTAATTGATCAGCACGTAAGGCTAGCATTGCATAGGCCTGTCCATTATCATCACTAAACTCGATTTCAAATACATTTGGAGCTAATAATTCCACAACAGTACCTACCTGTCCACGAAATAAATTTTTTTCAGGTAAATCTTCGTTCAATGCAACAACATCAAGTAACTGAATCTGATTTTTCATGAATTTATTTCTCCCTTTTAAGGATATAACAACTTGTTAAACGTAGGAAATCTTCACCGTTACGAATAATCCAACTGCTACGAACTTTTGCTGTTCGTGTTGATCTTTTCATTGTAAAATCTATTACATATCGTTTCCCATATTTATCTTCATCTACCATAACTGCTTGGTGGGTGCGGACAACATTTAACAGTGTTTGTCGTAGTTCCTCCGCATCATTTGCCGTTAATCCAAGTATTGCCTCAAAAAAACGCGCCTTATGCTTGCCCCGAGGATGATCTAAATTTAAACAATAATACCGTAGCTTTTCTATGTCAATGATTGCATGATCTGCATTTGGTATGTTCATTATATTTGATAGTAATATTTGCACATATTATTCGTAAAATCAAGAATATTTGGAAAAAACTTGCAAAAAAGGAAGTTTTTACAAAGTAACACTTCCTGTTGCTCATCCCTGTAAGTTTTCCAAAGCCTCCCATCGTTGATAGGCTTCAGCCAATTCACATTCCAGGGATGATACCCTGGCCTTGATATTTGCGATCTCATCCTTCCCCTTTTGGAAAAACAGGGGGTCACCCATGGCTTGATACAATTGATGTTGTTCTGCTTCCAGGATTTCAATACGTTGTGGCAAGGCTTCAAGTTCACGTTGTTCCTTAAAGGTAAGCTTGCGAGGCCGTTCGTACTGCTTGCGTACCGGTTCTGTCTTCGCCGAAATTTTCTCAGTAACATTTTTCTGTTTTACTTCGCTCTGACGCTGCCAATCGTCATATCCGCCAATATACTCATTCACCTTCCCTTCCCCTTCAAACACAAAGGTACTGGTTACTACATCATTGAGGAACGTCCGGTCATGGCTGACGAGGAGGAGTGTGCCATTGTAGTCTAAAAGCAATTCCTCTAAGAGCTCCAAGGTTTCTATGTCCAGATCGTTCGTGGGTTCATCCATCACGAGGACGTTGGACGGCCTGGCAAATAGCCTTGCCAGCAGGAGACGGTTGCGTTCTCCGCCCGAAAGGGCATTAACAGGGACGCGTACCCGGTCGGGGAAAAACAGAAAATCCTGCAAATAACTTATAACCTGCCGTGGTTTGCCGTTAATGGTGACAATGTCGTTCCCATCCCCTACGTTATCATATACCGATTTATCCTCTTTCAATTGAGCGCGGAGCTGGTCGAAATAGGTGATGTTGAGACGTGTGCCATGTCGCACGTTGCCCTGCCGGGGAGCCATTTCTCCTAACAGAAGCCGCAGAAGCGTGGTCTTGCCAGAGCCATTGGGACCAATAATCCCGATCTTATCGCCCCTCATAATCGCCGCAGAAAAACCGCTGATAACCGGTTTGTTATCATAGCCGTAGGAGACGTCCTCAACCTTTATCACGAGTGCGCCGGATCGTTCGGCTTCCTGTGTCTGCATGCGCACAGTGCCCACGACCTGGCGTCGTTCCCGTCTGGCCTTGCGCATATCTTCCAGTGCCCGTACCCGCCCTTCATTCCTGGTACGCCTGGCCTTTATGCCCTGACGGATCCATATCTCTTCCTGCGCCAGTTTCTTGTCAAAAACAGCCTGCTGACTCACTTCAGCATCAAGGACTGCCTGTTTGCGCACAAGAAAGGTCTCATAATCACACGCCCAACTTGAAAGACTTCCGCGATCAAGTTCAATAATGCGGGTAGCCAGCTTCTTCAGGAACGTACGGTCATGGGTAACGAAGAGTATCGTTCCTCCATAACGTAAGAGAAATTCTTCTAGCCAACGGATCGAATCAACGTCTAAATGGTTGGTCGGCTCGTCGAGTAACAGAATATCGGGATCACACACCAACCCCCTGGCAAGCAGCACCCGGCGTTTGAGACCGGAGGAAAGCGTATTGAATTCGGCATCGGCATCTAATTGCATCTGCGAAATCACCTTTTCGGCCTGATGCTGCCGTTTCCATTCCTGATCGACGTTTCGTGTGGACTTACAACTACCGGGTGTCTCAAACCCGCCGGATATGATATCGAATACGGTGCCCTGTAATTCCCTGGGAATTTCCTGGGAAAGATAGGCGGTATGCATCCCTTTTTGCCGGACAATCTCACCTGAATCGGGTATGAGGTCTCCGTTGATCAGTTTTAGCAAGGTAGACTTGCCGGCGCCATTGCGACCAAGAAGGCACACCCTTTCACCCCGTTCTATCTGCAAATTCGCATGTTCAATCAACAAAGGCCTTCCAAAGCCCATAGTTACATCCTGCAAGCTTAACAGTGCCACGAATATCCTCCATCCATAATTTTTTACTCGTTCCTTAAAATGTTTACCGAGCAATAACGTACGTTATTAAAATAGGTTGGGTTTTAAAAGACAAAAACCCAACGGCTCCACGTTTACACGAGGACAGGTTTTTTACCCACCCCTAAATCCCCTCCCAAGAGGGGACTTCTTAAATTCCCCTCTTGAGAGGGGTAGGGGTGTGTTAGTAATTTGCTACACCTTACAAATCCTACACAGCCGGAAAGTATTTCGTAATAATTTTACCCGTAATGTCTTAAAACACAAGATAGCAGGAAATATATCCGGCCGATTTGCAATAACTTTATGTTTACGAAATTCAAAGTTAGCCACAAAGGCACAAAAAATGTTTTGGTGTCTTAGTGGCATAAAAAGCTGCCGAATGCCTAATTTTCCCTCTTTCAAATGAACCAGGTATATTCTCTATATTTCCCTTGATTTTGCATGGCAAATGCAGTATTTTCAGCCCAATGATAGTGCATGCATTACTTGTTTTATGAGCGAAAGAACTCAGCCTGAAACGCAGAAGCGAAAAAAGCGACGGGTTACTTTTTAGAAATAAAAATACACCCTTTTGACATGCCTGGTTAAAGCTGCTATCATTGAGCCAAAACTGTAATCACTGGAGGCTAATATGGTACGTACTCAAATTCAATTGACAGAAGAACAGGGTTTTCATTGCATTCCTTAAATACTTGATTCATTGTTCCCGGCAGTCGGGACAAGAAGACAATCATTCGCAAATAGGATTTTTTTCTCAAAAGAATTTTCTCTTGAAATATCTGATCTCAATATATCTTGAAAAAGTGCAAAATGTTTATACCTGGAAATTTTCTTTTTATATAAAGGTAGACTCAAAAAGGGAAGTGCCCCTCAGTTGGTTCCCAAACGTGCCGAACGCCTTCGACAATCTATTCTCAAAAAGTCTTCTCCGGCAAACTTGTTCCCCAAGACCTAAACGATGAGCCAGCAAATGAATTGCTCGAAAAGATTAAAGTACCAAAAGAGAAATTAGTTGATTCTGATAAACCTTGTAGACAAAATAAGATGTAGTATAAGGTTGGGTTGAGTAAAGCGAAACATAACGAATCTATGAAACAATGACCATTGATGATTTATGGTTTGCAGCGTGGTGCAATTCTGTTGGCTGTGGATTGTTAAATCTCACAGATTATTTTATATTTATAGACAGTGCAGGGGACGCGGAATCATAACTATGGCAATAAAAGCAACCATATTTAAAGTTGAGCTGAACATAGCGGATATAGACCGCAATTACTTCCATGACCATAAGCTCACCATCGCACGGCATCCATCAGAGAATGACGTCCGTATGATGGCGCGTTTGGTGGCATTTGTCCTCAACGCCCATGAAGATCTCGTATTCACTCAAGGCGTGAGCAGCGGTGATGAACCAGACCTGTGGCGAAAAGATTTAACCGGGAATATTGAGGTGTGGATAGAGCTCGGACAGCCCGACGAGAAGCAGATCCGCAAGGCATGTGGCCGTGCTAAAGAGGTTATTGTTTATGCCTATAGCGGCAATAGCGCAAACGCCTGGTGGAAAAAGATAAATTCCGATATTCATCGTTTCAAAAATCTATCGGTAATAAACCTGCCGACGGAAGCCATTCGGGAAATGGCCGCGCTGGCGCAACGCGCTATGGACTTCCCGTGTACCATTCAGGGAGGAGAAATATGGATATCAGGCAGGGATAAAACCGTGAAGATTTGTCCGACAACGTGGAAAGAACAGGAAAGAAAAGAATAAAAAGCAGGATCATTGGTATTAATGTTTGGAAGGGCGTAAAATGCAGATACTCGTCGATGCTGATGCATTTCCCGGTGTGATAGTGGATATCCTGTTCCGGGCAGTTGAACGCGTTCGCGTTCCGTTGATTCTGGTCTCGAATAAGCATCTGAAGGTTCCTCAATCGGCGTACATTTCGAGTATTACGGTATCTGCGGGTTTTGATGTGGCAGATAATCGTATCGTTGCGCTGGTTCAGCAGGGAGACCTGGTTATTACCGCTGATATACCGCTTGCAGACCGTGTCGTTGAGAAGGGCGGATATGCGATTGACCCGCGAGGAGATCTCTATACGGAAACGAACATAAAACAGCGGCTGGCTATGCGCAATCTTTTGGATGAACTCCGGAACGGCGGTATGATTACTGGCGGCCCCTCTTCGTTTGGCCGGAAAGACATTCGGGCGTTCGCCAGCCAACTGGATCGTTTTCTGACAAAATATGTAAGAACTGAAGGAGCATAACAATGTTACAGATATGGAATCAATCGAGTTAGGCGTTTAAAAATGAGGTTCTTCTGGGATTGTGTGGAAACAAGCTATAGAAGCGAATTCCTCCCCATTGATGGGGGAGGGTTAGGGTGGGGGTGATTAAAATTGAAAAGCGAATCACAACATATTGCTAAAATTCTCAGAAAGAGACTTACTGATGCAGAGAAATTAATGTGGAGACACTTAAGAGGGAAGCAATTAGAGGGTTTTAAATTTAGAAGACAAGAACCCATTGGTAGATATGTGGGAGATTTTGTATGTTATGAAAAAAGAATACTCGTAGAAATAGATGGCGGACAGCATACTGTAGAAAAAGATCGTGATAGGGAGCGCTGGCTTGAAGGGCAGGGCTTTAAGGTTTTGAGATTTTGGAATAATGACGTACTGAACAATATTCAGGGAGTACTGGAAGTGATAAGAAGGCATTGCTTATCTCACCCTCCCCTAACCCCTCCCATCAAGGGAGGGGAAGCTGCTTCGTATATCCGCCGAGAAGCGTGAAGAAACAAAAATGAATAATTGGTTTTTGTATGTGATACGATGTAAATATGGAAGATTATACACAGGCATTACAACTGATGTGGAAAGAAGATTTGCAGAACACAAAAGCAATGATAAAAAAGGTGCAAAATGTTTAAGGGGAAAAGCCCCTTTGACGCTGGTTATGAAAAAGAAGATTGGAAGCAAGAGTATGGCGTTAAAGATGGAAGCAAAAGTAAAGAAACTATCAAAAGTCAAAAAAGAGATGTTCGTGGAGGGTAAAATTCAAATAAATATATGAGCAAAAATAAAACCAGAGATCAAATAGAAGACAAATACAAATGGGATTTGTCTGTTTTGTATGCATCGGATGATTGTTGGGAAAAAGACTACCGGAAGGTGGAAAAAGAACTTCCTCAGCTCCTGGAGTTTAAAGGTTCTCTCGCTGATTCCGGTATACTCGGTCGGTTCATGCAGTTTTATATTAACCATTCTATCGTGAGAGAAAATTTATATGTGTATGCGAATGTACGCTTTTTTGAAGATACCAGAAATGCCGTATATGAAGAGATGAAAGGCCGTATCGAACTGCTTGTTTCAAAGATTTCTGCAGAAACCGTTTTTATAAAAAAAGAGCTGTCCTCTTTATCACTGGATGATATCGATACGATGATTCATAAGAATTCTCAGTTGGCGGGATATCGCTTCTTTTTGAAAAGCTATGCCCGATACAAGCCCCATATCCTTTCCGAAGAAACGGAAACTGTTTTAGCGGAACTGGAAATTGCCTTAAAAAAGCCTGATGATATTTTTTCAGCATACAATGATAACAATATTTCATTCGGGGAGTTTGAACATAAGGGAGAAAAAATACACCTCTCTCATGCAAAATATGCTCAACTATTAGAATCTCCTGATCGGGATCTCCGGCAAAAGGTGTTTGAACACTATTACCGTCCTTTTCGGCAGAATATTGACGTCCTGGCGAATACCTATGCTGCAAACGTACTTGCAAACATTAAGCTGGCGAAGGTACGAAACTATCCGTCAATGCTGGAAATGTCCCTCTTTCCCGATTACGTGCCAACCTCGGTATTCACTAATCTCGTTGAGGTCGCAAAAGAGAATATTGATGTGATCAGCGAGTTCAATGCCCTGAAACAGGAAGAGCTTGGAATAGAAGAATTACATTTCTATGATAATTATGTTCCCCTGGTTGATGAAGCTGAGAAGAAATATTCCTATGAAGAGGCGCTTGATCTTGCCCGTAAGGCGCTTGAACCTCTTGGCGCTGAATATCTCAGGAAGTACGACGCTACCGTTCGTGCACGGGTAATTGATGTATTTGAATATTTTGGAAAAAGATCAGGGGCGTTCTCCTGGGGGAGTTATGCGAGCCGGGGATTAATTTTCTTAAATTACACGGAAAAATTCTCTGATGTTTCAACATTTGCACATGAATTCGGTCATTGCCTGCACCGGGATTACTCCATTGGAAATCAACCTTATATCTATTATCAAAATCCCATTTTTCTGGCTGAGATAGCCTCGACGTTCAATGAAGCGCTACTGTTTGATCATATGTCAAAGATTGCCGAAACCGGCGAAGAGAGGAAATTTTATCTGTATCACAACATGAAACGTATAGAGGCAACCTTCTATAGACAGACCATGTTTGCAAATTTTGAAAAGGATAT
>JAHFOY010000142.1 GCA_023261485.1 Planctomycetota bacterium | reverse complement strand
CTCCTTAAATATGCGTTTTGGGTCGTGCCTTTCGTGTACAAGTCTTTCCACAAATGGTCTGGAATGTGCGATGGTGTTAAAATCCGGGTCCAACTGTCTCGCAACGCCATCAATAGTAACGATGGCCTTGATCATGATGTGGAATTGCGGCGGTATCCTGAGTTTATGTCGTGTCATTAATTCAACGGCTTGTGGCAGTATGGTTGAAATTTCTATCTGCCTCAAAGGGATATCGTAAAACCGTTCGACAAAATCGCTGATATCGTGTTTGAAATCCCGCAATGAATGTTCTTCCGCTACAGACCCAAGCATTTCCAGCGCTTTTATAATACCATTGATATTTTTCGTGGATACGGCGATCAGGAGGTTTACCACCACGTCGCGCGTGTCTTCATCGAGCCTGCCTACAATCCCAAAATCCACAAATGCAGCAGCATTATCCGGCAGGATGAAGAGATTTCCCGGATGAGGGTCTGCATGAAAGAATCCGTCAATAAATATTTGCTGGAGGATGGCATTGGCGCCATTTGCGGCAACTGCCTTCTTTTCTTCGTCTGTGTGGGACTGGGTTAAGTAATCGCTCATTCGAATGCCTGTGATTTCTTCCGTGGTAAGTACCCTGGGTTTCGTATATTCCCAAAAAACCCTGGGAATCTGAACAGTCGTGCTCTCCTTAAAATTTTTGCAAAACTTGTCGATATTGTGCGCCTCGTAAGTAAAATCTATCTCCTTTGTAATAACCCGGGAAAATTCGTCGACAATGCTGATAGGGTCAAAAATCTTGATATCCTGCATATATCGATTGGCCAACTGGGCTAAGGTGTAAAGGATGTCAATGTCTGTTTCAATCATTTTCCGCATATCAGGACGCTGCACCTTTACAACGACATTTTCGCCTGTCTTGAGTTGTGCACGATGCGCCTGCCCTAAGGATGCGGCTGCAAACGGGATGGGATCGAATGAGACAAATATTTTTTCAGGACAACTTCCGAAGGATTCTTTTATCTGTTTTTTGACGTCTTCGTAACCAAAGGGGGGTACCCGATCCTGGAGTTTGCTGAGTTCGTAACAAAGGTCAAGGGGAATCAAGTCGGGTCTGACACTCAGGATTTGTCCTAATTTTATAAATGTGGGGCCAAGTTCTTCCAATACCTTCCTGAGCCGGACAGCTCGTGACTCAGGAGGTTCTGTAAACCGCCGTAACACCCGGGTTTTGATAATGCCCCTTCCAATGGCGTATTCTTGTAAATGAAGCTGTTGGATGGCAAAACCAAACCCATGTTTGGTTAATATCCTTATGATTTGGTTGAGACGGCGTATATCCCGGATTTTCTGGCCTATTTTCCTGAATTGCATGTATTACCCTAATGGTTCACCACTGATTTTCACGGAATTACACTGCAAATTACATAAGATAATACCAGCGACTACCCAAATTTGCATATCACTTTCAGTAATACTCCGTGTTTTTCCGTGGTAAATCCTTTCTTATTCTTCTTTGGAATCCAGCCTTTTTATAATCTCATCGAGTTTTTTCTGCATCTCATGGAGTTCGCGTCGCGTTGGGATATCCAGCTTATGAAGCACCTTTTCCACAATCTCTTCGATCCTGGATTCAATTTCTTTTTTGCTCGATAAGACTTTATTGAATATTTCCTTTACCTGCGCCTTTGCCTCATCTGCCTTGATTTCTCCCTTTTTTACCAAATCATCAATAATTTCTTCGACATTCTCCTTCGTTATTAACAATGCCCCAAATCCAAAGTTTATCGCCTTTTTAAAAAAATCTGACATCACAGTTCCTCCCTCCCTTAAATATTATGCACAATGATGTTCTTTCGGGTAAAAGCATGGCTGGATAATGATGGATAATATAAGATTACGATTAAAAAAACAACTAATTTTATACCTCAATCCAGCGGCAATTTTGAAATTTTAACGTTTATGAGGGACTCCATCTGAATGATAAAGCCTCTATTTTTTTACCCCAAGTTTCTCAATCATTTTATTGATGGCTTCACTTTGTTCTGGTTCCAGGACAGACAATTCTTTTAAATAATGAATTGCCTTTTGGCTGTCCCGTTTGTTATTCCAATATAATGTAATGAGGGTAACATAGGTGGCGGTGTTTTTAGGGCTTATTTCGACAATTGATTCAAATTCGGCAATTGCTCCTTCTATAAGCCCTTTTTTAATATAGGTATTGCCCAAATTTTCGTGATAAATAATGCCCTTTGGAGCGTATTTTATTGCAAGTTTGTATTCCAGAATGGCCTCATCAAGTGAACCTTTTTTAAAATATACGTTTCCAATATTGTTGTGAGTAATTGCACTTTCCGGGTCGATTGAAGCTGAAAGTTTGTATTCTGTCATGGCCTTGTCCAGCAAATCCCTGTCTTCGTAAATATTTCCCAGGTTATTATGGGCATGGGGATTGTTATCGTTAAGTTGGATTACGTTCTTGTATTCAATTTCGGCGTCGTTAGTTAATCCCATCTTCCCATAGGTCACACCAAGATTAAAATGGGCAGTTTCATTGAATGGGCTGATCTTGATAGATTTTTTATACTCTGCAATTGCATTCTTAAGATGCCCTTCGTCGGCATACGCCTTAGCAAGATTATCATGTGTCTTCGATAAGACCCGTTTATCCAAAATACTTAATCCCTTATCCATATATACATTGGCAAGATTACCGTGCGCCTCTGAATAATCCGGCCTGATTTGAATAGCGGTATTATATTCTTTCATTGCGGCATCTATGAACCCCATTTTTTTAAATAAGACACCCAGATTGTTGTGGGCTCGAGAACTTTGAGGCGAATCTACAACGGTCGTAGACCACAGCGAAAGTTCATCAAACCAGATTTTAGACCTGTTGCACGTTTGCCAGGCGAACCCTATCAAGATAATAACGATAATTAATGGGAAGCTGCAGGAAGTTAGAATGCCGGATTTTGAACCTGGTTTAGGTATAAGACTGAGTAATTGACTGCCGAGGATGCAAAACCCAACAAGAGGTATATAAAGATAGCGTTCAGCCATTATATTTTCTATGGGAATAATATTTAAGACAGGAAGCAAAGTAACAAAGAACCATAGAATGGAGAAAAACAAGGTCTTTGAATAAAAAAACAGTCTATAGGTAACCACAATTACAGAAATGATGAGTAGAAAGGACAGGATAAAGGATAATTCTATAGGAGAAGAAGTATTCGGAACGACGTAGTCGGCATTTAGATGCACAGGGAAAAATAAAAGTTTTATATAAGAAGCTATGACTTTTGACATTGTCAGAAAGTTTATCCAGAGGCTATTCTGGGGATACGGTATGTAAGATTCTGTAGGGTTGTGAAGGAACACAAAGCGCAGCGCAACGTAAAAGACGGTTATCAGAATATAGCCAATGTAGTAACGGATGTGCTTAAAGGTAAAAAAGGTCTTGCCGTGTCTAAGGACATCGTACAATCCAATGAGTATTGGAAAGGTGATGGCCATTTCCTTGGAAAAAAGTCCCAAAAAGTAGCATATAAGAGAGATTACATACCACAAAACAGATTGACGCTGATGGGTCTTGAGATAGAAGAGAAAGGCGGCAAAATAGAAAGTGGCAGCCATAATGTCTTCGCGATAGCTTATGGCGTTGACAGCCTCAGTAAGTATAGGGTAGGTACAAAAGACAAGGCTGGCCATAAAGGGCACGGATGTTTTCGATTCTTTGTCTGGTTCGCCTCTGATTACGTTAAATATACTGGTAAACAGGAAAAACAGAAGCACCGAATTGAGGCTATGGAGAAACAGGTTCGTGAGATGGTATCCGAGTGGATTTAGATGCCAGAGGGAGTAGTCTGTAAAGTAGGATAACGTAACGACCGGACGATAACTGAGTTCCCCCGAGGCCGTGAAATAATCATTTGTAAAGATGGTGAATATCTTGTGCCACGACCTTATCAGATAATTATTCGTAATGGTAAATTTATCATCGTAGGCAAAGTTGTTTCCGAGGGTATATAAGTATATGAGTACGGAAACAACGACGATAATTATTAACTGATAAAATAAAAGAAATGTCTTATCTGGCCTGAATACCGCCGTCCCACGTTTATTTATGGGTTGGTACGGATTGCACATGTACCGTTTTTGGGTATTGTTATCATGGGAATGATTAAAACAACTTAAACTTGAATCTCAAATTTGTTAACAAATAAATAATCTGGATTTATTGAAACGTAAAGACTCAATATTAAGCCTTTTCGTGTTTCCTTCTGCGTCTTTTTAAAAGATATTTCTTCCTGTTTAGCCTATGCTTTTTTTTTCCACTAAAACCGCTTGCCATGATAATCCTCACAATAAATTTAATAAGTGTATAGAACGAGTGAAGATAATACCAATAATAAGTATAAAATTCAATAAAATATTAATTATTATATCTACACGTGAATGTTTTATGTTTTGGTAAAGTATCTTGTGGTTATTTAGAATAGCAATTAAAAAAAGTTTGCATCTTATCAGATCGTTTGTTAACATTATTTTACATTTTTAAGTATATCATTATTGCCATTTTATGAGGTAACGATCTATGGCTAAAAAAGCCAGTGGAGATAAAATGAGTTGCTCCTTTTGTGGAAGGAGTTATGAAGCGGTAAACCGTTTAATTCAAGGCGATACGAACATTTTCATTTGTAACGAATGCGTAGAGGCATGCCATGCACTTCTCAAAAAAGACCAAAAACAAGTCCAGAACAAACCCATAGGAAAAATACCTACTCCTTCACAAATTAAGGATCGATTAGATGAATATATCATAGGCCAGGAGAAGGCAAAGAAGACTCTTGCCGTTGCTGTTTACAATCACTATAAGCGTTTGATTGCCAGTTCCAGTAAGGATGGCGTTGAAATAGAAAAAAGTAATATATTGCTTATAGGGCCTACCGGTTCCGGGAAGACCCTCCTGGCGCGTACCCTCGCCAAAATAATTGATGTTCCATTTGCAATCGCAGACGCAACGACACTCACTGAGGCGGGGTATGTGGGCGAAGACGTGGAAAATGTATTATTGGCCTTGTTAAGAAATGCGGATTTCAATCTTCAACGGGCTCAGCAAGGAATTATCTATATTGACGAGATTGATAAAATTGCCAGAAAGAGCCCAAATCCATCCATCACGAGGGATGTTTCCGGCGAAGGGGTGCAGCAGGCATTGTTGAAAATGCTGGAAGGCACAGTGGCAAACGTACCTCCGCAGGGCGGAAGAAAACATCCGGAGCAACAATATATTCAGATGGACACGAAGGACATCCTCTTTGTTTGTGGCGGCACCTTTACGGGGATAGAGGATATTATCAGGAGGAGGATCGGGAAGATCAATATAGGATTTGATGCAAAAAAGGTTGATAAAGGCGAAGAGTCCTTTGCTGACATTCTGAGCAAGGTGGAAGTCGAAGACATTATTGACTACGGAATGATTGTAGAGTTTATAGGACGGCTGCCCATTAATGCCCCTTTGATGCCTCTAACGCAGGACGACCTTATCAGGGTAATGACAGAACCCAGGAATGCACTGGTCAAGCAATACCAGAAATTTTTCGAAATGGAAGAAGCCAAGCTGGAATTTTCTCATGAAGCATTAGTAGAGATCAGCAAAAAGGCATTTGAAAAGAAGACTGGCGCCAGGGCATTGAGGTCAATATTTGAAAATTTTATGCTGGATGCCATGTACCATTTGCCTTCAAACAAAGGAGAGTCTACATTTCTGGTTTCACCCGCAGTCGTGCGTGGTGAAGTGCCATTATTGGCGCAAAAATACAGAAAGACTGCTTAGTAATTTTTTAAAAGTTTTTTCTTTGCGTCTCTGCGGTGTGCTGAACTGTTATTCCCCTTATTCTATTTTCCTAATAGCATCAGCCTCTTTAGTTCTACCGTGGCTTCATCTTTTCTGTCCAATTTATTGTATAGTAACGCAAGATTCCTGTGGATAATAGGATTGAAAGGATTGATGTGGTTGGCTTGTGACAGAATCCCTATGGCTGCGTCATACTCACCTTTCCGTTGATAGAGTTCGCCGAGTGAAATATAGGTGGTGGTGTATTCCGGATAATATTCCAGGGCAATCTTCAGGATTTCCTCAGCCTTGGTGTATTGTGTGTCCATGATGTAAGCCGTCGCTAATTTGTTCTGAATTTGCGGGGAGATATTTCCTGCATTCCTGAATGCCTTTTCATATTCAACGATTGCCGCGCCGTGTAATCCTTCGTGACGCAGGAGGTCTCCCATGATGGCATATTTTCTGGCATCTTTTACATCTATTTCAGCAACGCTTTCTACATCATCTACTATTGCAGAGGACTCTTTAAGCTTTGTGGGAAGTATTTGGATGCCGTGAATCCTCCGGAATTTTTTCTGTTTCAATTCCTGCAACCAATTCTTTTCAAATTCCGGGAAAGAAGCCCCTGTTACTGATGATACCGCATCTTCCGTGGATTTCCCGTTTTTGATGCCCTCCAGAATAGATACAAGCAAGGGATAACCACCATGGTTGAATATATAATCTATTACGGTAAAAACTTCGGCAAAGGCAAGCGCTGTATCTTCTCTCTTTTTTAACTTTGCCAGCGAGGGGTGCATTTGTTCGAACGTGATAAAATAATCCTTTTCAACAGCCTCGGACAGCAGGCTTTCTAAAGAAACAGGCAGTTTAGGAGTTATATTTTCCAGCCAGCGCTTTTCTTCATATTTTGCAATTCCTTCATGAAGCCAGATAGGGACACGATTGTATGTCTTTTTCATGATCACATAGTGGACATACTCGTGGGTAAGTGTATCAAGCCATTGGTATCCTCTGGGCTGGAGGCGTGGACTTGTGATGATTACGCGATTGAATAAACAGATTGCTACAGTACCGGAGGTTTCTATCTCTTCTTTGGTGAGTGTTGATATTGTACAAAAACTTTCTGCGTCAGGAAATACTTCGACAAGGATGGGCTCTTTCGGGAAATAATTAAGATCGTTCCCAACGGCACTATAAGCCTTTTCAAGGGTATTTAAGGCATAATCGACCAGTATGGCATCCTTGTCTTCCGCATATCGAAATAAGAAGTGTTTGG
>JAHFOY010000141.1 GCA_023261485.1 Planctomycetota bacterium | reverse complement strand
TGCCATCGCTTCGATGATCAAGACCCCAGGCATGATAGCAAAATCAGGGAAATGTCCGACAAAGACAGGTTCGTTGCCGGAGACATTTTTTACGCAAACAATTTTCTTCCCCTCTTCAAATGTAACAACCCTATCGATAAATAGGAAAGGATATTTTTGAGGAAGAAGAGTTCGAATTTCCTCGAATAATATCATTTTATGCAGACCTTTTTGATGTTAATCATATAAAGTATTATCCGGTAATTTTGTCACACGATAATGTTGTATCATAAGTTATTTTAAATTTTGAATAAACTTTTACCCCCCTTTATCTACCGTTAATTAATAAGGATAAATAAAGGGGGGTAATTGGTTTGCTTCTTGTAGCGCTATATATCAAGCATCTTATTAGGTAAGTTTGCCGCTCTCAGCCAATACTGATTTTGTTAGATTAATTGTCGCGCTTAATGAGGTGATATCAACCAGCTTTTCTTCAGGTATTTGCACTTTAAACTTCTTTTCAATGAGTGCCAGAATCTCTAAGGCTAAAAGGGAATCTATCTCAAGGTCTTTAAAGAAATTTGCATCTCTTTTGTCCCAAATCTCATTTTCGTCTAATTCAGTAACCTCAGCAACAATGGCGGTTACACCTTTTTCAATCTCTCCGGCGTTCAAAATTATCCTCCTTTAATAAACCACCTAAACAAAAGTAACATATATACTCATAGTAATTTTGAAAATAACGAAAAACATAGTAGCAGACATAATTTATATTGTCAATAATATTCTTTGACTTGTATTCCCCTAATTTATGTAACGTCTGATAATATATATTATGTTGCAAAACAAAAGGGCTTTGTCAAAATTCAAATCTTCAGCGCCTTTTTAGCAATGAATTCAAATTTACCTCTCGTCATAGGAACCTGCTATTTGGTTTTCCTCAAAACCCTCTTTTCTGATACCGATCCATGTCGTCTAAGTTTATCCAGTTCACTTAAAGCCTTATATATTTGCCTTTCCAAAACAGTTTCATATCTGGATAATTCTTCAAGCCTGTTTTTGTCTTCAGTTATTTTTAATGCCTTTAATTGTGACAGTTCTTTATTTGTCCTTTTTCTTGTCCTGAAAAATCCCTGCTCATACTCCTGAATGCAGGATGACTCAAACTCTATTATTTGACTTTCTATCTTCAAACACCTTTTTAATCGCCAAACACTCGAAACGATGCGGTCAACAAGCATTGATTCTATTTCGCCGGAAGGTTTTAATTCTTTTAAAAGCCTGTTTCTAATCTCATCAAGGTCAGATGCACTTTCGCCGTCTATTAATATTTCGCTGCTGAAGATATGCTGTCTTGCGGTACTTTCTGCCGGTTTTGCTGTTTCAGAGAGCGGCTTGGTTTCTTTACTTTCTGATTTGGGCAGGTTCGATTGTACGAGCGGTTCGACAATCGTGCTCATTATCTTATCGACCTTTTCTTTGCTGCTGGTCTCCTTATTTTTCCTACGCAAAATATCTTCTTTCAAAATTGTTGCCATAATTCCTCCCTTAATACTAATTCTGAACGGAGCGAAGTGTCTAAATTTCGACTTGGACAATAATATCTCATAATTGATGAAATTATTCAATAAATATTTTCATAATTTAGTATTTAAATTATACAATATTACTGAACTTGCTTTGCTGTATGATATCTACTAAAATTATTTTTATGACATTTTCCCGTTTTTTAAAATTAGCTCCTATATGATGATTAACGAAATTTTCAAGAGTATTCAAGGAGAGACATCTTACGTTGGCCTGCCTTGCACCTTCATACGTATAACGGGTTGTAATTTGCGCTGTAGTTACTGCGATACCATGTATGCTTATGAAGAAGGGAACGAAATGTCCCTGAGCACTATTCTTGAAACCGTTGCCGGATTCAATACAAAAATAGTCTGTGTTACGGGAGGCGAACCGCTGTCTAGTAAAGATACACCTCTGCTGATCGAAGGGTTACTGGATAAAAATTATGCTGTTTTAGTCGAAACGAATGGGAGTTATGATATCCGCACGATACCGCAAAAGGCTGTTAAAATCATGGATATCAAGTGTCCCGACAGCAACATGAGTCATCTGATGGATTGGCAGAATATAAATCATCTGACCACATCTGATGAGGTGAAATTTGTTTTAAGTTCCCGGAAAGATTATGAATGGACGAAAGAAGTAATACGTAAATATAATTTATCTGAAATTACAAAGGTATTGATAGGCACTGTCTTTGGTGCAATTTCTCCGAAATTGGTAGTCCAGTGGATTTTGGAAGATAATCTCGACGTGAGATTTCAGCTCCAGCTCCACAAATATATCTGGGAGCCGCAAACAAGAGGAGTTTAGGTGCATAACAAACCATTTTATAATTTTTGGCAAAATGTACGATTTATGAATTACGATTTCAGATTGAAAAAATCGTAAATCCGAAATCGTAAATCTAAAATATTTCTTGATTCATTCAGATTAGGGCATGATGAAGGAATTAGCTATAGTACTGGTCAGCGGTGGTATGGATAGCTGCGTAACTGCGGCTATTGCGAATGAACATTACCAGATTGCGCTCTTACACGTTAATTACAGTCAGCGTACCGAATCAAGAGAACTAAAGGCATTCAGAGACATTGCGTCATACTATAAAATTCCTGAAGAAAGAATCCTCATATCGAACATCGACTTCCTCCGTAAAATTGGAGGTTCCAGTCTGACAGACCTGAGCATGTGCGTCCAGGATGCACAACCCGATAAGAAAGAAATTCCTACCTCCTATGTCCCGTTTAGAAACACACTTTTCCTGACCATTGCGGTTTCGTGGGGAGAGGTTATTGGGGCAAAGAAGGTATTTATCGGTGCGGTGGAACAGGACAGCCCTGGTTATCCTGATTGCAGGACAATTTACTATGATACTTTTAATGCACTTATCCGGGTAGGCACAAAGCCAACAACCGCTATTGCGGTAGAAACGCCCCTTATAAATAAAACAAAGGCAGAGATTGTAAAAATGGGTATCTCTTTAAATGCCCCGTTGCATCTGAGTTGGTCTTGTTACAAAAACACGGACAAGGCCTGCGGCGTGTGTCATAGCTGCTTCCTGCGTTTAAAGGCTTTTCAAGAAGCCGGGGTTAAAGATACGATTCCTTATTTTTAACATTGACATACAGCCTTATTCATATGTTACACTATTGTGCAACAAAGAGTCTGAAAATGAAGACATAATAATTACAGCTTATGGTAAGCCAGTTGCCATCCTTCACCATATTACAGAAGAAGATTTGACCGATTATCTTGTAGAAAATGATCCGGCTTTCAAAAGTAGAACTGAAGAGGCTTACACGGAATACCTGGTTATTTGATCCGCCACTGTGTCGTCTGCAAAACGCCGTGCCTTATTGTGATTGCCTCTTTTACCACTTCATTCCCAAAAATACCTCCACCACCTTTGGGTCGAAGTGTGTGCCCGCTAGAGATTTGATATGTTCGCGCACCTTTTCTTCATGCCAGGCAGGTTTATATACGCGGGCAGAACGCAGGGCTTCCCACACATCAACAACGGCAAAGATACGCGCTGCTATGGGTATTTCCTCGCCTTTTAAACAACGTGGATAGCCTGTGCCATCCCACTTTTCGTGGTGGCAACATGGTATGTCCATTGCCGTACGGAGATAGGAAATGGGGGAGAGTAATTCATAGGCATAGACGGGGTGTTTACGCATAATTACCCATTCTTCATCGGTAAGAGGCCCTGGTTTTTGCAATATATTGTCGGGGATGCCTACCTTGCCAATATCATGGAGGAGAGCTCCTCTGCGAATATGAATGAGATGCTCTTTTGGTATGTTCAAAGAGGGTAATATTGTCAATTGCAATTGCTGCCTGCCCGGCAATGGTTTCCAGGAAATTCATCCACTCCGGATCGTCACTCAATGGGGCATGATGAAAGACCTCGAAGACGCCTTTCAACTGCCCTTTGGCAACCAGCGGGATGCCACAGTATGCAGTGAACAATTCGTCCGTTATGAGTTCTTTACGAATCCATTCTTCTTTTATCTCACTCAGATTCCGGATGTGCCTGATACGGCGTTCGGCAGCGATACGGCCAACAATACCTTCACCAATGCGTATACGTTGGTGCTGATATATAAATTTACGGAAACCGCGCGCCGCAATGTATTCAAGTTCCTGCGTCTGTTGATCAAAGAGAAGTACATCGCCGGCGTCTACCTGGAGTTGTGCGAGCGCCTTTTCTAAAAACATATCGAGGCTAACGTTCCTGTCTAGTGTGGAGGTTATTACCTTATCAATATAACGAAGGGCGCTCAGGCGTTGCAGTTGTATGGAAATTCTTTCTTCTGACCTTTTACGGTTAGTGATATCCCTGATAATGCCTATTGCATGCCACTTCTCTTTGACCTTCATTGCTGATATAGAGAGTTCAATGGGGAATTCAGTGCCGTCTTTACGCAAGGATGAAAGTTCAATAGGTTTACCGACAACAGGGCCTGTCCCTGTCCTCGAAAAGGCTTTCAATCCCTCGGTATGCCCCTTCCGGTATCTATCCGGAATTATCAGAGGACACAGGGGTTTATCTATTGTTTCATTAGTTGAATATCCAAACATTTCTTCCGCCTTCTTATTCCAAAAATTAACGGTGCCAGTATCATCGATACAAATAATCGCATCGTTGGCAGATTCTGAAATAGCCCTCACCCACTCCCCCCTTTCCCGAACCAATTCTTCCGCTCGTTTACGCAAGGTAATTTCCTTCTCAAGTTGTTTTACCTTCTCTTCGAGTTTTGACCTGACGACTTTACTGTAACCGGCAAGAAATTCTTCTTCCTTCTCTATCAGCTTCCTCTGCGCCGCCCCTTCTTCAGTGGTTGCCCCCTCAAGTATTGCCTTAATTTTTTGGCATAATTCGTCAGGTTTTTCAAGCTTTGTAAAAAAAGCCTTTGCTCCGAGGGCGTAGGCAAGTTCTCTGTCTTTATCACCCGTATAAACAGTGGAATAAAATACAAAGGGAATAGACTTAAGGTCCCCATCCCTTTTAATATTTCTGAGGAATTGAAAACCATCCATTACCGGCATAAAAATATCACTCACAATGAGTGTCGGCCTCCATTCTCTTGCCGCCGCCAACCCTTCAACTCCATTTTTCACAACAACCACTTCGTATCCTTTGCTGATAAACGTATGTTTAAGGATTTCTGCCTGGAAAAGACTATCCTCCGCCAGCAAGATTTTAACTTTAATATTTTGAATGCCGGACTTATCTTTGTTTTCTGAATTCATAGTCATCTTCCTCCCTTGTAAGTTAGCGTATTATTCCCTCATCCCTTTATTTACAGTTGGGTCAGCAATTCGGCTATATCTTCAGGGGGAATCACATATTTCGCAGCCCCAAGTTCAATAGCCGCTTTCGGCATTCCAAAAACAACACTGCTTGGCTCGTCTTGCGCTATCGCAATCCCTCCGGCTTGTGAGATTGCCAGCAATCCTTTTGCACCGTCACATCCCATTCCTGTCAGTAGTATGCCAAAGACTGCAAGTTCCACTCCAAAGTATTCCCCGCTCAAGCCAACAACGGCCAGGGGTAGTAATCCAGTGGTATCCTCGCCTTCCGCGGGACGCATTACATTACGAGCCCGTTCATGAAATATCGTCCTTTCTTCAGGACTTGTTTCAACGCAGAAATAGCGGTATCCGGTTGCATGAGATGAACCTTCCTCTTTCTTTGCGCATGTTGACGGTCATTCCCGTCAGGCGCTCTTCTATCTCTGTAACAATAAGATTATCTGTGAGATGGTATTGCTGAGAAGCATGGCCAAGGCGGATAGCGAGGTCTATTACCAGTATAATTTTCCCTCGAAGATTAAAAACACCGGTAACGTAGGGTGGGGCTTCTTCGATTGGCGTGAGTTCAGGAAGCCAGAGTATTTCACGGACAACGTGTGCATCTATTGCTAACAGTGAGTCTTGTATACTAAAGATGAGAAATGACTGATTTGACACCGTTCTTCCTCTCTTCAAAATTGAGAGCGTCGTTTTTAATAATATTCTTTGTTTTTTCAATAACAGCCATGTAGTTGCCATTGAGGAAAAGCTTTTCAATTTCTGATTGCAGATTTGGGATTACGGAATTTTCAATTTTAGGCTTTAGAACCGGGCTTTTGAAAAAAGGCGGATGGAGGGAAATCTTCTGTGCATACAATTCACCATGTCCTGTCACAAGATAGCCGCCTTCATTTAAGATGTCAGTAAATTTATCGATGACATTCGCTATGGCCTCATCATTAAAGTAAATGAAGACGTTACGATAAAGAATAATGTCCATTATTTTAGAGATATGACATGAAGTAACGTTCTCTGATATCTGGATTCACCATGCGAAGCGACCACTGTGTATACAGCCCTCGCCTTGCTTTCACAAGGGCTTTTTCATTAATGTCGGTTCCAAGAATGAGGATATTCCAATCATCCCGGTGCGGCAATATCTCATCAATGAGAATTGCCAGGGAATATGGCTCTTCCCCGGTTGAGCATCCTGCGCTCCAGATGCGAAGCGTTCGATCATCCTTGTGACGTTCAATCAGCGCTGGTAAGATGGTATTTTTCAGCAATTCGAACTGGCCCTCATCGCGGGAAAAATAGGTCTCCCCAACGGTTAAAAGGCTGATTAATTCCTGCTGTTCGAGCCTGCTTTTCTCCGTGTCGGCATCAAGGAGTTGATAATAGGCTTCAGGTGAAGATAAGACGTGGAACTTTGTTCTGGCAAAGATTATCTTGCGCAGTGTTTCAATATCCTGGCTGCGTATGCGTAATCCTGTCTTTTTTGAGATGAGTTCTGCAAAGCGTTGAAGAAGATGTTTATCAAAGGTCTTCATTTGATGTTTAAGAATTTCAAATTTCTTAGTAAGTGATCCTGCAACGCACCCCTACGGTAAGCCGGGCGTTCACGCCTGGCATTATGATGACAAGCGGGGACGCTTGTTCTGCCGATAAGGGGAATTTAAGGTATTCCTTGTTGCGGTTGTGGAGCGAAGAGCCTCTTCGCTCTAAATTGGAAAAGTTGCCGCAGGCCTAATATATGTACAGGAATTTCAATCTTTTTTAATTAAGCGATTAACAAACACACCCCTACCCCTCTCAAGAGGGGA
>JAHFOY010000018.1:27692-31692 GCA_023261485.1 Planctomycetota bacterium | reverse complement strand
GAGCACCTTATTTCCCGCCTGGACGGGGAACCCAAATGCGCCGTGCAACCCTTCTTTTTGTGCAACTACGTGACGGGGAAAGTTGGAGTCGGGGACGACATCGGCAATCCATACGGGGTTTGCAGTCGTCCAGACACGGCCTGGCAGTCCAATGCCGGGAGACAGGGCAATCTGCCTGGAAACCGACTCGAATTCCGGAAACTCTCGATATGGAATATGCCACATATCCACGCATAGCAACGCGTTTGTTTGCAGATCATACTCCCACATGCCGCCTACCTCCCATTCCAGACATTCACAGAGGGTTCTGAGGATTTTTGACGAGGCGTCCTTCAGCGTGGTAGACTGCGCCAGTACCGTAATTACGGCATTCTGAGTATCCAGACGCCGTTTTGTTTGCATGTGCTGGGTAATGTCATCCGAGATTTTGATAAAACGATATATACTCCCATCGTCGTTTTTTACAGACGAAATTGATACCGACTCCCAGTAGAACTTGCCGTTCTTTTTCCTGTTAACGAATTCACCGTGCCATGTGCCTCCGGATGTAATGGTTTCCCACAATTGTTTATATTTTTCCAGAGATGTCTTTCCTGATTTTAAGATGCGCGGGTTCTGCCCGATGACTTCTTCGTGAGAATAACCGGTTACCTTGGAAAACATGGGATTCACATATTCGATATTACCCTTTGCGTCTGTAATGATAACCATGCTTGCGCATTCTTTTATCGTATGGAAAAACTCTCGCATCCGTTTTGTCGTCTGTTCGTTCTTTTTGATTTCCTCTGCAAGTTCGTCTGCCATAATATTGAAACTGCATGCAAGCGCGCCAAATTCGTTGTTACGTCTCGTAGTGACCCTGTAGTTCAGATCGCCCTTTCCGAATTTTTCACTGGCGTATTTTAACTCATAAATAGGTTTTACCAATGATACGGTATAAATAATCCCCGCGCCAATTACAACGACTGCACAGATACCTCCCGTTACAATGGCAACAATGGTGAGTGTTTTTAACGGCCAGAAGACCTCTGCCTTGTCTATCTCTGCCAGGAGAGTCCAGCCATATTCCGGTATATGCGCCGAAGCCCCGACAACGGGTATGCCCCTGTAATCAGGGTAGATACCTACCATTTCCTTTCCTTCTTCGGCAATTTTACGGACAGGAGCCGTGTCAACCACCTGTTTGAGGGGCGCATTGTCTATAAACCGTGACTCCGTGAGCATGAGCTTGTCACCATTGACCAGATATACCTCTCCTGTATTGCCTAAACCAATACGGTCAGCAGTAATTTCTGCCAGCACGGCAATATCATAATAATTGATAAGTATACCGCGATTTGCGCCTGTCCTGTACGCAATTGGCGCTGATATTATAAAAGTATTTGCTTTCAGCAATGGCATATAACAGGGTTGTTCAACATACGCCTCACCAAACCTTTTACTCATCGCGCGCCGAAATATCTCCTGGCCGGAGATGTCTGCTCCAGCTAATTCCTTCAGGCTGGATGCAACGATTATCCCGTCTTTATCTGTAATGGCTATTGCCGTGATTTGCGGGTCTAACGGTTTTTTGAACTCAGAAAGATACTTGTTCAGCGCAATAACAGTTTCTCCCGGATAGGGTTTTATATGGTTAATTTTATCAAGGCTGTTTCTTATAAATTTGTCAGAACTGAAGTCTATGGTTCTGCCTATTTTACTCTTCACAAAAGATAAAACATGAATTCGTTTTGATCCTGCGATTGCTGTGAGTTCATTCAGTTGATGGTGCATCAATTTGCTTCTGGCATGGAGGGTGTATACCGTCGTGATCAGGGCAATGGGTATGAGCGAGATACAGAACGAAAATATCAGCAAGTTACTTTTTATTGATAATCTCTTGAATTCTTTTTTAGTACCTTTACTCATGAAAATACTTCCTTGTATCCACAAATAATCCCTCCCTTGGCTTTGCCATGAGTCTTCGGCGTGAACTCGGACGAATGGCTCAGTCGAACGATGGAAGGGACTTAACCTGGACGCAGATTTACACAGATCCGCACTGATATTCCAAAACTACATCATAAATCTGAGACCCATTTGGCGGCCTGCAGGCAACTCTTCATTTACCCACCTTATCTCTGCTAAAACCGGGACGGTGATCCGTGTATTGGATTTAGATTTGTATACGGGAACTCTGATGCAAATAACGGTTCCAGGTTCTAATGCCTGACCATCAATCCGAATTCTCACGCCACTATCGCTTATATCCAGAATCTTACCCTTTACCTCAATTACACCGGGAGGGGAAACCAAATTACCCATTACTGCATAACTCATTGGGGGTGTGTAAGGAATACGAACGCTCATTCTTTTTTCTTTTGCCATTTTTTTCATGTTTTTAGTATAACCTCCATTAAGCTGCTATGTAAATACCCGAAAAAGAGGCGATCTGAAAGAGTACACCCAAAAGTGTGTATGGAAGGAAGTTGAACTAAACAATAAATTTATTCGTTGAAAACCCACCCCTAACCCCTCCCAAGAGGGGACTCTACAATCCCCCTCCGGGAGGTTGAAGTCGTCGTATTTCTTTTGTTGTATGGCATCGAGGGGACTCTACAATTCCCCTCTTGGGAGGGGATTATAGGGGTGGGTTTCCTTATCTTGTGGAATTGTCTATGCCACCCTGAAACCCGCCTGCCTGTGTGGGGCACACAGGCAGGCATAAATAAAATGAAACATCCTATGCAATTGAATTAGCTTGACTGACTTGGTTTTCCCGTAAGAAGGATGGAGATGATCCCAGCCCTGGAGCTCGCGCCAAGTTTTCTCATCAAAAGCTTCAGGTACCCTTTGACCGTATTGAGACTTAGGCCAAGAGCGCCGGCAATTTCTTTATTGCAGCGGTCTGCAAGAATCAATTGTACAATCTCCTGCTCGCGTTTATTAAGACTCCATTGACGAATATTCTTAGAGAGATTCACATTATTATGACATACCCTTTCTAATGTAAACAGATATTGTTTCTCATGTTTCTGTATATTAGACGGGTTACCTGACAGTTCTATTGCCCGCACCGCATATTTCCTTCGATGACTTTGAAATACGTCAATAAAAACCTCACGGTTTCCGTCCTGGGAAGTTATGTTTTGTTCAGCAAGTATTTTATCGTACAATCCTTTCCATTTCGAACAGAAGGCGGAAATGTCAGGGAAAGGCGCTTTTCCCTTTTTCTCAGTAATATCTGATATAGAAAAGGATAGGATACGCCATGCCTCTTCGTTATAAAACACGGAATTCTTCGCCGGTTTTGTTTCCGGACGATAGATGATAAACGCAGCGGGAGACACTTGATTTGCAACTGGATTCCTATGAGTTACGATATTGCTTGAGTCCATGATATAACTTTTTTGTTTAGTAAGTTTTTACAAAGTTAATCCCCCTTAGAAAAGGGGGATTATTTATTATGTACTACCTTGAAACCCGCATAAATAAAATGACTATTCCTGTACAATCTAGGGGCAATTCATGGATTGCCACAACAATGTCCGTTTGAAATTTCCGCACATTAAAGCGGCGTATCTATTTTACCCACCCCTGACCCCTCCCAAGAGGGGACTTCATTACTCCCCTCCTGGGAGGGGCAAGGGGTGGGTTCATTCCCGGGAGGGGACTTCTCTTATTCTTCCATAAAAACCGTTTCGATAGCATTATTGCGGGGGCGCAATCGTCTCTATGGCAGAGCGTATTTCTGAGATGTTAAAGGGTTTGCCGATAAAACCGTCGAAGAGGCTGTTGGCAAGACCCTGCTGGACTGCCTCGCTGTCACGGTAATAATAACCGGAAATGATAATAATTTTTATTTGTGGATAGTGCTGTTTAGCAAAACTTGCAAACTTTAGACCGTCGATATCGGGCAGTTTGACGTCCAGGAAAAGCATGCCAATATTTGGATGCAACTGCCGGATCAATTCGAGCCCCTCATTTCCGCTGGTTGCCGTATGTGTCTTGTAACCTTCCA
>JAHFOY010000018.1:0-27592 GCA_023261485.1 Planctomycetota bacterium | reverse complement strand
TCACGATTTCTTTATCGGCAACCTGATCGTAAAGGTAGTCCCTTTCCCCACAACGCTTTCTACGTTGATATTGCCCTCATGGTGTTTGATAATACTGTAGGTAATTGACAATCCAAGCCCTGTTCCTTTTCCAACAGGCATTGTAGTAAAAAACGGATCAAATATCTTATCGACATTTTCAGAAGAAATCCCGCAGCCTGTGTCCTTAAAAGTTATCAAGACGTTATTCTTTCCGTCTGTTGCGGTTGTTATCGTCAAAGCGCCTCCGTCGGGCATGGCATTGGCTGCATTGAGGAACATATTCAGAAATGCCTGCTTCAGGAGATTTTTCTCCGACTCAATGACGGGAATATGACTATCCAGATTTTTTTTAATCTCGATTCTCATTAGTACCAACTGTTTTTCGATCAGGGTCAGGGTTTCCATGACCGCATCGTTAATATTTGTAAGTTCAAAACGACCTTCGGAAGGCCGTGAAAATTTCAGCAATTCCTCAATTATCTGTGAGGCGCGTTTGATGCCGGAATAAATTTTTTGCGCGCATTCCTTCCTGAGAGTTTCATTTTCCGGATATTCCAGCAAAAGCTGGGCAGCGGCGGAACTGATACCCAACGGATTACGAATCTCATGCGCTATGCCGCCGGCCATTACTCCAAGGGAGGCCAGCTTTGCCGAGTGAAATAACTGCGCTTCAAGTTCGCGTCTCTCGGCCAGGTCTTGTCCAACACCTACAATACCAACCACCGCCTGTGCGTCATCCCGCATCAGGGCAAAACTCCATGAAATGGGGATTATCTTTCCGGTCTTTGTTTTGAGGCCTAATTCGATGTGCTTTACCGTTTTTCCTCTTGAAAGATCTTCAATGATGGAGACGAGTGTTGTTTTCTGCGCTTCTACACAGATTGTTGTCAGCGGCTTGCTTACTAATTCCCTTTCTATGTAACCAGAAATCCGTTCTGCTGCGTTATTCCATGTAAGGATCATCCCTCTGGAATCCAGCGATGTTACCACGTCATTGGCGCTCTCGACCACACCGGCCAAGTGCCTCTCTGTCTGCCTGACTTTCTCGCGAAGACTTACCTGCTGGGTAATATCATCCATGATGAGCATGACGCTTTCGACAATACCCTGGTCATCTATGAGAGGGGTCAGGTTGTAATAATAAACCCTGGTCGGCAGACCGGGAGACCTATAATACATCTCCCGACCGCGATCGCCAATACCTGTCTCAAATACCGTCCGTATTCTTTCGGAAAGCCGGGTGTATTGCAGGATGACGCTTGGAAATATTTCGTCAACATGCTTTCCGACGGTTTCATATTCGGCCCGACGGGATTTTTCCAGAAAATTCTTGTTGGCAATGATTACGCGGAGATTACGGTCAAACATGAGTATGGATGAGGGAATACACGAAAATATCATCGTGCAGAGACGCTCGTATTTTCTTTCAGATAAACTTATTTTGTCAAAATCTGTACTATTCAAATTATTCCTCATAGTTATTCTCTCCAAGGAAATTCATAATTGCCACAAAGGCACGAAGACGTGAAGTATGAGGTAGGATGCCTCATATCTCGCACCTCGTAGCTCATACTTCGTGTCTTCGTTTCAAAAAGTTGCCGAAGGCAACCTAATTCAAATTGCCCTTCACTTTTCACGCACTATTCTCAGATGAAACAAAATGATACGGCGGCCATGGACCTGAACACATAAACTGGAGTTCATTCAAACTGGGCTTGAGGTCGTTAAATCTGTTTTTAAATTCGCCCAAAGAATCCTTGTGGATCAAATAATTTAAGGATACCCCCTGCGAAAAAGAGGTATGAGTATCTCTTTTGTACTCTACGCATATATCTTCGAATTGCGCATGGCATGTCTTCACAATTTCCCTGGCCCGATCATCGCCTTCATCCTGAGAGGCATAATAGGCTCGCCTCTGTTGCAAATAGGTTGTCCCAGGGTTTGATTTGCATGTTTCAAACTTGATTGCATTTTCCTGATCATGTTTGATTGTGTTATGTAATTGCTGATTTTCCCTTCCCAAAATCACACGTATCCCCATTTCCAGCTTGCCCTGCAATCGTTCAAGGTCTGAAACGAATACGGCGTAATGGTTCTTCAGGAATTGGAGCGCCGCCGTATCGTCATTGAACACCGACGAAAACCGCATGGGAAGCACGGTCTGTTCCCTTTGAACGGCTTCTACCACCGCCTCATGGCACAGTACGCTTTCATTTGATACGGGTATTTTGGCCAGCAATACTTCAGATACGACAGCCATGATTTCCTTGTACTGCAATGTGCGTACAGTGGTATTTTCAAGGCCAATCATATCATTAAGCTGTTTGTGCAATACCTTTGTAATGCAGTACAAATATCTATACATTGCAAACTCCGTTTTGATTTACGATTTACAAATTACGAATTACGATTTTGGATTTAAGAATTACGATTCGAGAATGCAGAACTAAATCGTAAATTGTAATTCCCAAATCGTAATTCATAGATTCTCTAAGTTATTTTGTGTTTTTCATAACTCAGGACAAAAATTATATGGCGGCCATGGGCCTGATAATTCGAACACCAGTCCTTCATCCTTATACTTTTCTGCCAGCATATTCAAAGTATCTTTAAACATATTAAAGGTCTGCTGTTCTACCAGAAATGCCGTATTCATAGCCATATCGAGTGGCCTGCCATGGATGCTTTTATCGGCGCAGCGCAGGAATCGATAGCGATCGGCAAATTGAGATAATGTGAAATCAATATCCTTCAAATACATTTGAAGGTCTTGCCTGAAGTTTCCTTCCTTTATCTTACGTATCTTTTTTGCCAACAAATAAGCCTCCCCCGGCAATAATGATGTCTGATTTGCTGTTTGGAATTGCTCTTTATTTTTATCATAATTATTCAAAAATGCTGTCTTATCGCAAAAGACCTTTACCGACCATTCAATCTTGTCAGCGGTATAATCCAGAAAATTCCGGATCTTTTCCCTGTGAGGCATTATGGCTTTAAAGAGGCCTTCCAGGTTTTTATAAATCGTACAAAACCTCAGGGGAACTACGGGAGTGTAATATTTCTCTACAATTTCTCTCCCCTTCTCCCCCTCTCCCCCTCTTTCTTCATGAAGGGGAGAATGGGAGAAAAAGAGAGTGGGAGAAGATGCTACATTTTGATTTGACAGGGCACGAGTCATAACAGACTCTATCACCTCTTCATGCCTCTTTGCCCGTGGTGCAAGCCATGCCACATCAGTCATGTTTTTCTCAAGTATCTCCTCATTATATTCCTTTAAGGATACGTGGCTGAGTACAGCAAAAATACCGTCACGTTCCACGGAGTAAACTTCATGCACACCGTCAATGCCTGTAATGGTATGTGGAAATGATATCGGTGTCCTGGCAAGACAGTATGTATAAACCCCAAGAGAAGTGTCTGACGGCGTATTATTCATTTGATTCATAAAGGAGCAAAAAGAAGTATGATATATGAAGTACGATTTACGAGGTACGATTTGAGATTTAAATCGTACCTCGTAAATCTTACTTCTTACCCCTTCCCTCCTCCAAAAAACTAAATTGATATAATCGAGTTATCCAGTATTTCTCTGACCCTTTTTAAAAGCGTTGTTTGAGAAAACGGTTTGGAAACAAAATGTAATCCTTCTTTTGGAAAACTTTTTTTGTCAATAACACCTTTAGAATAACCACTCATAAAAAGGGCTTTTATATCGGGTCGTATTTTCCTTATCTCTTCATACGCCTCTCTGCCGTTCTTTGCCGGCATTATCACATCCAACAAAAGAAGACTTACATCTTCTTTGTTTTCCATAAATTTATTTATCGTATCACATCCATCCGTTGCTTCTATGACCTTGTATCCTGCCTCTTCAAGGAGCAACCTTGCAAGACTCCTGACTTCCGCCTCGTCCTCTGCCACCAATATCAGTTCCGTCCCTTTGAGATAAGCCGGCAGTGGTGGTGGTTTTCCTTCTTCAGCCGTTGATTTAGTAATTACGGGTAAATATATCCTGAATGTAGCGCCCTTGCCAGGTTCGCTGTCAACACATATGTAGCCATTGTGCTGCTTAATTATCCCATATACGATTGATAGTCCAAGACCAGTCCCCTTTCCTATCTCCTTGGTTGTAAAGAACGGTTCGAAAATTTTCCTTTGAATATTTTTGTCTATACCCATACCCGTATCGGAAACAGATATAAGTACATATGTCCCGATTTTGCCGTATCCATTGTTTTTTATGAATTCATTATCCAGCACAACAACATCTGAGGATATGGTTAACTTTCCTCCACTGGGCATAGCATCTCTTGCGTTTGTGGCAAGGTTCATCAATACCTGCTCCATCTGGCCACTATCAGCCATTACTATGGATTCCTTATCGGTAAGCACGACATCAAGCACAATATCCTCGCCGATAAGCCTTGATAAAAGATTTTTTACCTGAATGAGAACCTTATTGATAACTACAGGTTTTTGGCTGCTTCCCTGTTTTCTGCTAAACGCCAGGAGTCCCTGAACTAAATTGGTAGCCCTTTCTGCTGATTTCAGAATCTTTTGGACATAAAACCAGGATGGATTATCTTTCCCTATATTTTTTTCCAGCATATTTCCATACCCTATGATTATCGCGAGGATATTATTAAAGTCATGGGCAACACCGCCTGCAAGGGTACCAATTGATTCCAACTTCTGTACATGATACAGTTGCTCTCTTAATTTATTTTGTTCCTCCTCCATCCCCCTGCCCTCTGTAACATCCCGAATGATAGCCATTCCTCCTGCAATTGCTCCGTGTATGTCATACAACGGAAAGTGAGCGCTCTCGAAATAGCCGCGTCTGCCTGTTTGCGGGATATCATACGGCATTGCCAAACTTATTGTTGCCTCACCTTTTACAGCGTTTCTAAAGGCTTCTCCCTCGCCAATCTTATCGAGAAATGGAAATACATCAAAGGGCAATTTACCCAATATGTCTTCCCTTTTCATGCCTGATATTCGTTCCATGGCCTTATTCCAGAGCGTATATCGCATGTCTCCGTCATATGCGAGAATGCCATCCTGACTTGACTCAATCAATAGTCGTAATTTCTCTTCATTTTCTTTCAACTTGTCTTCTGTCGCTAAGAGTTCCTCAATCTTTAATTGCAGTTTTTTATTAACCATCTCCAGTGCAGATGTTCTTTCTTGTACCCGTTGTTCCAGAAATTCATTGCTTCTGACCAGTTCATTTTCCAATTTCTTACGTTCGATGGCATAGCGTATGGAATGTACCAGTAAATTGCTGTCCAATCGGCCTTTCAACAGATAGTCCTGGATACCTTTTTGAACAGCCATAATTCCGGCCATTTCGTCAGTATGACTTGTTAGTACCACTATTGGCAATTTTAATGATAGAGAGAAGATTTTGCCGAGCGTGGATAATCCCTGGCTTTCCGGCAGCCCAAGATCGAGTAATAATACGTCATACTCACTCTTTGTAAGACACTCCATTCCCGACGACAGACAGTCGGCATGCGACATTTCATACCGCACAGCGCCGGATTCTTTCAACATCTCCTGTATTAATCTGACGTCACCGGGATCGTCTTCAATCAGCAATATTTTTATTTGGTTATCCTGCATTTTTCAACGTGCCGTTACCATTTCAAAATATCGAGGTTCAGGTTATTAACCTGAACCTGCATGGGAAACAAAAAATATCTTTTACAGGGCAGGCCCCTGATTGATGATGGTTGAGTGTGATGTTTACCGCTGTTTTACCTCTTCTACGGCATGAGCAAAATCGCTTGCGGTTATTATCAATTCCTTACTGCCCTCACCCTGTTTGCTGATTGCGTTACGGACAGTCGTCAGCGCAGCCTTTTTACAAATTAACTCTATATCGGCGCCCGTCATCCCATCGGTTTCATGGGCAAATTTCCTCATATCCAACCCCTTTTCCAGGGGTTTGTCTTTTGTATGTACCTTGAATATCTTCAAACGGGTCTCCTCGTCGGGGATGGGAATTTCGATAAGATAATCAAATCGCCCTGCACGAAGCAGCGCCGGGTCTATCTGATCCATACGATTCGTGGCTGCAAGCACCAGGACTCCCTTCAACTCCTCGATGCCGTCCATTTCCGTAAGGAACTGGCCGATGACTCGCTCCGTTACATGAGAATCACCGCCCTCTCCACGTCTCGGTACAATCACATCCAGCTCATCGAAGAATATAATGCAGGGGGCGGCCTGTTTTGCCTTTTTAAACGTATCCCTGATGCCGCGCTCAGATTCGCCGACGTATTTTGAAATCAGGGCAGGCCCCTTGACCGATATAAAATTGACCTTTGTCTCGTTGGCAACGGCCTTAGCCATAAGGGTTTTCCCCGTTCCCGGTGGGCCGTAAAGGAGAATTCCCTTTGGTGTATTGATATTTGCCTGTTTGAACATATCGGGGTATTTTAATGGCCACTCCACGGCCTCCCGAATCTGTTGTTTAACAGTCTCGAGTCCTCCTACATCCTCCCAGCGCACATTGGGAATTTCCACGAATACCTCCCGCAGCGCAGATGGTTCTATCTCTTTCAGCGCTTCAATGAAGTGATCCATGCTTACTTTTAAATTCATCATGGTTTCATAAGGAATATCCGACGCCCCCAAATCCATCTCCGGTAGGACTTTTCTCAGGCAGAGCATGGCGGCCTCACGGCAAAGCGCCTGGAGGTCTGCGCCCACAAAGCCGTGAGTAATTTCCGCAAGTTTATTGAGATTCACATCTTCAGAGAGGGGCATGCCGCGACTGTGAATTTCGAGGACTGAAAGCCGTGCATTTTGATCGGGAATGGGTATGGATATTTCCCTGTCAAAACGACCTGGACGCCGCAGCGCAGGATCCAGCGCACCTGGTATATTCGTGGCGGCGATGACAATCACATGTCCCCGATTATCAAGCCCGTCCATGAGCGCCAGGAGTTGGGCTACAACCCTTTTCTCCACATCACCCACCACGTGTTCACGTTTTGGAGCAATGGCATCAATCTCATCAAGGAAGATAATGCTCGGCGCATGCTTTTTTGCATCTTCGAATATTTGTCGAAGCCGGGCCTCGCTTTCTCCATAGAATTTATGAATAATCTCCGGCCCGTTGATTGTAATAAAATGCGCATCGGTTTCATTGGCTACGGCCCGTGCAATGAGTGTCTTTCCGCAGCCCGGCGGACCATAGAGCAGCACACCCTTTGGGGCGTCTATTCCCAATCGTTCGAATACCTCAGGGTGTTTTAACGGGAGCTCGATCATCTCCCGTATCCGCTGTATTTCATGACCGAGGCCGCCTATGTCTTCATACGAAAATTTTAAACGCTCGCTAACACCCGGTTTTCCCTCGGCGAATTTTAACAGCGTGGTGGGATTGATTACTACGACTCCTTTAGGGGTCGTGCTTTTAACCACAAAATCGGTAAATCGGCTGCCGAACAGCGTGGCGCGTATACGGTCACCCTCAATAATTGGAAGCCCGTCGAGTAGATTTCCGATATATTTACTGTCCCGCTCAAGGTTAACCGCAGTAACGGGAGCGAGGACAACATTATCTGCGGGATACCATGGTATCTTCTTTACAGTTACCTTCTCATCAAGGCTTATATGGGCATTCCCACGGGTAGGGCCATCGATCTGAATAATACCCTTACCCCGCTCCTCCTTAAAGGCAGGCATTACCTTGGCGACGGTGCGCCTCTTACCCGCGATTTCTACAATGTCTCCAATCGTGACGCTTAGCTTTTCAATATCGGCAGGGTCGATCCGCGCCAATCCCCGTCCCACATCTTTTTTTACAGCCTCTGCAACCTTTAAGTTTATTTCACTCATTTGTTTACACCCGTTTTGCCACGAAGGCACAAAGACACGAAGGTAATAAATATCTAGCGAGGCAAAGCCTCAGACCGATAAAAAAAGATTATTTCATTAATTTTATTTCAAGGATTCCATTTTTATACGTGTGTATCATTTTATCTTTTGTAAAACTCTCTTTCAGGAAGATTTCTTTGTGATATTTTTTCCCGCGTGTTTCCGCTGAAATCTGCAATATATCGTCTTTCAAATTTAAACTGATATTTTTTTCGTCCACCCCCGGCATTTCGGCCACAATCATGGTATGATCCGATTCTTCGAAGACATCTACAATGGGTTCCCGCACTTCATCTACAACGGCTTCTCCTTTTTTATCTTTGTGTATATTGCCAAAGGGTTCTACCTTTATTTTGTCCGCGCCCAACCCCCCCACCTTTATAGAAATACCGAACAAACCGCTCAGATTTTTATCCAGACCTTTGATCTCTCCCGTCTTTTTGAACTCCTCTCCTTTTTCCGCGAGATCCGAGAGTTTTTCCACAAGATCGCCCAACCCCTTAAAGATGCCTCCTAATCCCACATCAAATTCGCCTCCCGTTTCCTTCTTGCCCGCCTTTTTAGTACTCATAAAGTCTTTCCTTTCAAAAAAAGTATGAACTATCAGTTTTCGCTCTGTATTTTAATTCCGTAATTCTTGACCTTATAATGCATGGTCTTGTAATCGATCTTAAGTATTTTGGCAGCCTGGCTCTTGTTTCCACCAGTCCGTTTGAGCACCTCGGTAATCATCTTTTTTTCAGCATTCTCGACGCATTTAGCAACCATGTCGCGGAGAGAAAGGTTATTACCGTTGTTCATGTCCGAATCCTGTGGAATGGTACGGTCATCCTTCTGATTTGCCGCACTTGTTATTTGCTCAACTGCAGCACCTGTCTCCTGCTTTTGTTCCTGTGTCTTTATAAGAATATGTTTGGGTTCTACAATATCAACTGCTAATAATACCGCACGACGTATAACATTTTTTAGCTCTCTTACGTTGCCCGGCCAGTTGTATGTCAGTAATATCTCCAGCGCCTCTTTTGTAATGCCACGAATATTTTTATTGAGCTCTTTGTTGGTGGTATCCAGAAATCTCTTGCAGAGGAATACGATATCATCCTTCCGTTGCCGCAACGGCGGTATCTCGATGCAAAATTCATTCAGTCGCTGATACAGGTCCATCCTAAAATGCCCTGATTCTACAAGGTATTCCAGCCGCTCGTTTCCTGCCACAACGACACGCACATCTACGTCAATCTCTTTATTACTTCCCAGACGCCGGATTCGCCGTTCCTGAAGCACGCGCAGCAATTTACCCTGCATAGGTTTGGGTAAATTCCCAATTTCATCCAGAAATATTGTGCCGCCGGAGGCAATTTCAAATTGTCCAATCTTTTTCTGATCTGCACCGGTAAAGGTACCCTTCTCAAATCCAAAAAGCTCGCTCTCAATCAACGTTTCCGGAATCGAACCGCAATCTACCACCACAAACGGTTGGCTGCATCTTGGGCTTCGGTTATGGATGCTCCGCGCTATCAATTCTTTGCCGGAACCTGTCTCCCCATAAATAACGACCGTAAAATTGGTTGGCGCCACACATACTACCGATTCGTTTACCTTGGCAATTTCGGTACTATTTCCCATCTGCTCAAACAGGGGCATAGCGAAACTCAGCTGCGTTTTGAGCATGCGAATTTCCTGGCGCATAGCTCTTTCTTCGAGCGCCTTCTTTACCGTGAGCACAACCTCTTCATTATCAAAAGGTTTGTTAAAATAGTTATAAGCGCCGTGTTTGACGGCATCGACTGCTGATTGTATTTCCCCATAGGCGGTAATGATAATTACAGGGGTTTCGCTGCTGGTTTGTTTGATTTGTTTCAGCACCTCCATCCCGTTCATGCCCGGCATACGAAGATCCAGAATGACTACATTGGGTAGTTCCTTGCTGAATATCTCAATCCCGCTATTCCCATTGTGTGCTGTGTAGGTTGTAAATCCCGCCTGATTGAGGATGTGCGATAGCATCTCGCACATATCTGCTTCATCGTCTATAATGAGAACGCTTACGTTGGAATCGTTTGCCATTGTTTACAGATTTTTCTTTTCACCCACTGCCTCTTTGAATGGCAGGTGGTAAATTAAATAGTCAACCACTATACCGGATGGTAGTTTTTCGTCTACCTTATGAAGCATACCCAAAAAAAGGATCCCCGTTTCTCCGTCCTTTAAAGTCGTATCAATTCGGTTTGCAATAAACGCATCTCGTTCTGCCATGTAGTTGGTGCGCCCATCTGTGCCCTTCTCAGCGCCTTTTCGCGCGGTTGCATCTTTGATTAATTTATATTCTTTTATCAATAACGCCGGGTCTTCCGTTCCCATCAGGGTTGCCCCATTTTGGATGAGTTTTAACAGCAGTAGATGATTTCTCCCCCCGCTATTTGCGATATCCCGTACAATTTCTAATTCTTTTCCACAGACCGGCAAACCATCCTGATAGACCTTAACATTATTATAATAAAGATCCCTTTTATTTAAACGTTCTTCAATGCCCGTCCATAGATCGTTTATTTTTTTCAGGTGTTGTTCCCACTTGTGTATACCGTACTTTTTAATATATTCTTTCTTTAATGACTCTGCTAATGAGCCCATGTCGACCTCGGTATGAATAATCGGTACATAAATAAGTCGTCGTCCCATTGTTTATGCGTTAGTGTACTGTTGTTCTTCTAACCCCTGCTTTATAACCTCCTTGATACATTCGAGGTTAAATGGTTTGGTTATGTAGTCATACGCTCCAAGTCTCATAGCTTCCCGGGCTGTTTTTAGAGTGGCATAGGCCGTGATCATTACAATAGGAAGTTCCGGCCGGATGGCCTTTATCCGCTGAAGGGTCTCCATACCGCTCATTTCAGGCATCATAATATCAAGCAGTACAAAATCCACACCACCTTCCCTTATCTTTTTGATGGCATCCTTCCCGCTGTTTGCCATATCAGTTACATAACCTTCCTCATAAAATATTTTAACCAACATTTCACAGAGGTCTTGTTCATCATCTACAACCAAAATGACAGGTTTCTTGAATTCTATACCCATAAAATCCCCTTAAAGTTTCTTTCAATAATTTAATAAAGTTTTTTTAAGGAGAAGCGCAAGTTTTATTCCTGCTACGTTTTAATGATTTGGAATCTATGTCAACAGGCACTCCAATTAAATAAATTGAATAATCAAACATATGCCTAACTTTAGCCTAATTATCATTTTAGGTAGAGAAAGAAATTCCGTTTTAGGCCGATTTAAAAATTCCTTTGCTACAATGATTTTGAATGGAAATGTTGGAAAAAAGTAGTTTTAAAACTATAAATTTATAGCATTGATTCTATATAGCTGTGGTGTAAATTCCATATGTATGGAAATTATACCATAATTCCTGAGCTATTAATAAACACGATTTTTAATTATCCAAAAAGTCCAACAAAAAAAGCCGAAGTTCCCGGTAAACAACCAGGATCTTCGGCTTTTGGTTACTTTTAGACATAAAAATACCCTGTGAATTGACTGCGTTATTTTTATTTTACATCTTTAATCTATTTCATAGTTTCATAATTTACACATTTTCATTTCTGCTGCCGGTTCTATAACTATATTTTTTATCAAATCAAAATACTCATGCATTTGATTTGCGAGAAATTAAGTTGGGGTGAGCGACGGGATTCGAACCCGCGACCCTTAGAGCCACAGTCTAATGCTCTAACCAGCTGAGCTACGCCCACCACACTGCATATAAAATATTGATATTTTTCATTTGGCGCGCCAGGAAGGACTTGAACCCTCGACCGCCGGATTAGAAATCCGATGCTCTATCCAGCTGAGCTACTGGCGCTTAAACTTTTAAAAAAATTATATCAATATTAGGATGAATATCAATATAATTTTAGATTATTTACATCCGTATCGGTATAAATGCTGCCACCGATTCAATGGTCTTCCTGAGAGGTGTATTTCGTACATATTTCCATTTATCATCATCCACCCCCTGCTCAGGCGATATGATATTATAAACAACGGGAAGGCCCTTAAGACCCTTTTTAAACGTAAAGGCATGTGTCCTGGAACCTGCTTCACCCATGGGAAGGACGTCCGTAACAAAGTCTATAAATACCTGCGTATCATCAAAGAATTCTGTTGTCGCCACCTGCCCTGCCTTACAATTGCCAACCGTAGCATCCGGAACTGTTTCTGCAAGGTTAATGCACGCAAAAACTGCATCCTCTCCCACATGAATGGCGCTTCTCGGTATCCCCACAACCACATCCTTAAACAGGGCATCCACAAATATTTTTTTGAAAAAATGTTTTGTGGCTTCCAGGGCATTCTCCGGAGCAATTTCTCCTTTAGGCGTGTAATTGCCACATGTGATCCCACTGGCCATATCCTTAAAGAAATTGATTACGGTACTTGCAAACCCCGTCTTTTTAGCTTCCCGAAGATGACCGTCTTTATCAACGTACTTAATAGTCGCACCAGTACCAATATCTTTAAATATATTTTTGAAATTTTCACCGGCGTCTTTGAGGTCTTTTCCGACCCGCTTGGTAAATTTGGATTGGTCTATACTGTAATCTATTCCCTTGCCGTCTTTATTTATAGTGTAATTATCTCCCCCTGGTTTTGATAACAATTGATCTTCTTTGTATTTTTTAAATTGATCTTTTAATGATAGCGATGACGATGCTTCATTTGTACCGGGGTATAACGACCGTGTCTCAAAATTACTGCGCTCAAGCTGAGATAGTATGCCGCTTTCAATTCGGGTAGTTAATGTGTCATATTTGGGCGTCTTCTCTGCATCTTGCCTTTTAAATTCATCATAAATAATATTCTTAAAGGAAGTTGTCTCTGCGCTATTATAGGCGCTTATTTGAACACCATGCTCCTCAGGCTTATTGATTGCTTTTGCGCCGGATGATTCTATCATAGCTGTTTTTGCTCCGGGAAAAAGTCAAATGGGAAAAAATTTCCATTATTCATAGTTTGTATATAAAATCGCAAATTATGTACCTTGTCAATTTATCTATTTCTACCTGGAATTAATACTGCCTTAAGGTATATTGTTACCTCCAATTACCTATACACTTTAGAAAATCCGGTAAATGAACCTATTATGAGCCAAAGCCGTCTATCGGAATATATTTCCCCGACTATTCGTCAAGAAGGAATTTTAATACATACTCTGATAAAAAATTATAAATTTACGAAATCGTCTTTCATTTTTCTAAAAAATTCCTATACTAATTAATTTCCAAACAATTATGAAATTTTTATGAGGTTATTTTAGACTAAATGCATACAAAAATAGAACTGAGCTCTATGTGTTTTCATTCTGGAGATACACTGGCAAAGATCAGACGATGCCGGGACTATACTGAATCACAAGGTTATGAATTTGGTATCCAGTTGCATAACTCTATTACAAAAGACCTGTATAACGAATTCAAAGACCTTGATGTCGGGTTTTCGATACACGCCCCTGTATTTTCTGATTATTTTATAAATTTAGCTAACAACGATTTTAATACCGTCGTCTCCGGATTTCAAAATACTGCATCCGTCATGCAGTCACTGCGAAGTAACATCGCATTGTTTCACGGATTTTTTATGACCCAAAAACCCATTAAAAACGATCCTGCCAACTACGGCAAGGTATTGCGTGATGCCATGGATAATAAATACCGGCTTAACGGCACACGGGTAATGGACCCGAAATTCCTGGAAACGGAAGAGTTTTGTAATTATCAAAATACCGTGAAAAATAACATGAAACAACTCAGGGAAAGGTATCCGTCTTATACCCTCTGCTTAGAAAATGACTTCCCCGGTATTGGCAACGGCAACCAGACTCCTGCACACCTCATATATCTTGATTGCCCAATCTGGCTTGATACAGGCCACCTGTGGGCATCCGCCATTTTAAACAAATTCGACTTTTACGCAGGTATTGACACGATCTGTAAGCAATGTCAGGTAATTGGTGTGCATCTGAACACCAACCGAACTCCCCTCAATTGGAACTTTAAAAGTCCTGATGGCGACACCCATTCTCATTTCTCCAGAGAATACGATATGGATATGGACAGAGTTATCAGTATCCTTAAAAAAAATCACATTACGCACTTCACTATTGAAGTGACAGGCGGGGACATTGAAGACGTGACATTTCTTATAGAATCGTATCAATCAATCATTTAATAAGCTTGACAAAATTAAATATATTTGTATTATCTTGTAAAAATATTTGTTACCACAAAATAATTTATTCACAATTATTTACACATATCGGAGCAAGTATCTTTCTGAACTTGAATTGGCAAATTGAAACCGATTTATAGAATTCTCAGTGCGTCGGGTATTGCTATTTTTACGTTTTTAGTAATCATGGGCCCTTTGACATATAGAGCGCTTAGCCCTGCCATAAGGAACATGGCCACAAACCACCTGATTTCTGTCCGCGAAATCAAAAAAATGCAAATCCAAAACTTTTTCCACGAAAGATACGGAGACATCAATGTACTCTCGAAAAACCCGCTGGTCGTCCAGAGTTTACCGCGTTTTTCGAATGCCTTCAGGGCAGGCGGCTTTGAGGACTCTTCATACAAACAGGTAGACACCTATTACGGACCGCTGCTTGAACACTTCCTCCGGCAATACGGTTACAACAACATGTTCCTGGTTGATACAGACGGGAATATTTGTTTCGGAGTCAAAAGGGATGAATATATTGGAACAAATCTGAAGACCGGCGAATACAGTTCATTTAGCATCGGTGAAGTATTTAAGGAAGGGCTAAATAACATTAAATTCTCTGATTTAACGTGGTGCGAAGAGGCAAAAGACTTTATCTTCATGGCGGCAGCCCCGGTATATGACCTTACCAATAAACTATTAGGCACTGTTATTGTCGAGGTGCCTTATTCCAAAATCGACATTATTTTAGCGCAACGCGACGGGCTGGGTGACACCGGTGAGATTTATATTGTGGGCGACGACCACTTCATGCGTTCGAAATCAAGATTTATCAGTCAAAATACTATTTTAAAACTTGAAATCAATACCGAGGCAACCCGCGATGCGCTTCGTGGAAACACCGACGTAAATGTTGTAAAAGACTATCGCAATATCCCTGTACTCAGTGCTTATACACCCCTCGAAAATCTGAGAGATGTTACCTGGGCGCTTCTGATAGAGATTGATATCAAAGAGGCTTTTTATCCCGTCCTTATCCTTAAAACAAACCTGATCATCATTAGCACCGTAATTAGCGTCATTACGGCTGTATATCTTTATTTTACACTCAGGAGAAGATATTCAGCAAATACTCACATAGAACCTTCATAGGATATAGGCAGACGGGATATTCCCGAAATCTCACGACTTCATTATAGGCTAATTTACTGCGAATGGCCTGCATTTCGTTCTGCTTCTTTTGAAGTTCAATAGGTATCTGAGATAGCATTAGATTATTCAATTCTTTGACCCGATTAAAATACCGCCTTTTCTCATCTGCGTTACCGACACCCATCATTTTTAACAACCTTTGTTTTTCTTCAACTCTGCTTATAAGCGCCGGTTCACTTTGCGTTTCTTTTGGAGCATATCGCTCAGGATTATAACGCATATCATCAATAATTCTTTGTGAGTCATATAGCGCACTCTCGTCCAAATCATAGGCATCCAAGGGTAAAAATAAGGTCGCAGAAATCGTGACGAAGCCAGGAGGGTCTATACCAAAGAATTCTTTTATGATTTCGTCGGTAATGGTGTCGTACTTTGCCCCCCCAATTCCATGGATAAAGACATCTGAAAAGAATAATCGGGAAAACATTGTCGTTGTGATTGCACGTGGACGTATCTTAAAACCGGACTCCCTTAACGTCTTTAACCTCGATATGTTTTCCATTGAATCTTCACTTTTTTTCAGAATAACCAAAGTATCAATTCCATCTGTTATTTTTATATCATCCCCATTATTCGACGCATAGCACCTGGCTCGTTGTCCGCCTGCCTTCCATACCCAAAAAGGTAATTCTACCGAATTATCCAAAATCTTCAAATCCGGCAGTGGATTGGCCTTTGAGCGAATTTTGTGAATGCCCCTGTACTCAGACAACTTCTCGTTATATATTTTGGCAAATCGTCCTGCCTCATATAAAATGTGCAACATAAAATGATAAAACCCTTCTGTATCGCACATCCATGATACGGGAACTTCCAGATTTTCTACGCCAAAAACCTCTTCTAACGATTTTCTCGAAGCAGTCATTAAACCCACCATATCAGTACAACCTTGCCGATAGTACGCTTCTATGCGATTGATAAACGGTTCAAACACGCCCTGCATATCTTTCATGATTGTTTCTACCTCTTCCCGGAAGACATTTTTACTCAGCAGGTCAATAACTTCTACTTTGAATTGAAGTAACGATCCGAAATCATCTATCACAATCTCTTCATATGCCACATGGTCTTTATTCTTTACAAGTGATACCTTCCCAACAGATGCAGATTTTTCTGACAAAATCGGCACGTACATAAAGCCCATATTACAACCATCGTTGTCTACTATCATATTTACGCCAATGCCACCAAGTCTTTTAGTCAATGATTGGATAAGATGATTCTTAATCCATATCCCCGGATGATACAAAATCGGTTCATGACCCGTCTGTATTATTGGAATATTTTTAATTGTCTCATAATCGAGTGTCAATTCATTGATGGATAATTTATCTTGCACTGACGTATCTTTTTGCATGCGATTCCGCTCATATCGGCGTTGTCCAGATGGGTCTTTTCGAATTAAAGATTTAATCCTGTTTGTATAATATACAGCCTGGCGTACCACATCCATGCGGGTTTTATCCCTGGACTCCTGAAATGGGATTCCGTTAATTTCAAATTTATAACCGGATATTTTACGTCTATTTTCCAGTATTAACTCTGGAATACGATTAAATGCCGGATAGAGAAATACCTCCCTATTGTTTTTGGGTATTTCATAGGTAATATTTTTCATTGCCATTTTCAATTAATTCTGATTAAGTATGTTCAATTGAACTTATCCGCCACTAAGACACGAAGACACAAAAAATCAACTGTTGGTAGGAATGCCAAATTATTGCTTTTTTTTCCTTCGCGTCTTTGTGCCTTTGTGGCGGGTGAAACAGGCTAAAAAGTGATAATAAAAATTATATCAAGGATAGCGAAATGATTGAAGAGAATAAGGAAAAAGTTTTAATCCTCGACTTCGGTTCTCAATATGCACAACTCATTGCAAGACGGGTAAGGGAGAATAACGTCTTCAGCGAGATCGTGTCACATAAGATTACTGCAGAACAGATACAAAATGCCAACCCGAAGGGTATTATCCTCAGCGGCGGCCCCGCCAGTGTTTACGTAAAAAACGCCCCAAGGTGTGACGAAGAAATTATTAAACTGGGAATACCCATTTTAGGTATTTGCTACGGTATGCAACTTGGATGTCAGATGCTGCGAGCTACCGTACAACCCACAGCTACGCGAGAATACGGAAGGACATCCTGTACGGTCAACAACACCGGCAAATTATTCAAATCACTTTCGAAGGACATAACCGTGTGGATGAGTCACGGCGACCAGGTGGTTGAATTGCCCCAGGAATTCGAATCCCTTGCAATTACCCACAATTGCCCATTTGCCGCCGTGAAACACAAAACGAAGGCATTCTACGGCGTACAATTTCACCCTGAAGTTACCCATACCCCACAGGGAAGCCGGATTATTCGTAACTTTCTCTATGAAATTTGTGCCTGCACGGGCGACTGGCAGATGCATTCCTACATAGATACTTCTGTCGCTGATATACGCAAACAGGTCAAAGACGGACGTGTAGTGTGCGGACTGTCTGGTGGGGTGGATTCTGCCGTCACGGCAGCGCTTATCCATAAGGCCATAGGGAATCACATCTCCTGCATCTTTGTCGATAATGGCCTTTTGAGGAATTACGAGGCAGAAGAGGTCATCAAGACATTTAAGGATAATTTCACGGTAGACCTGCACGCCATTGATGCACGCGATAGATTTTTAAACAAGTTGAAAGGCGTAACAGATCCTGAAAAAAAACGCAAGATCATCGGACACGAATTCATCGAAATCTTTAAGGAAGAGGCAAGGAAAATATCCCAGGCAAAATTCCTGGCGCAGGGGACACTCTATCCTGATGTCATCGAAAGTATCCCTGCCCACGGAGGTCCTACGGTAACTATAAAGAGCCATCACAACGTGGGCGGCCTTCCGGCTGAGTTAGGATTTGATCTGGTAGAACCCCTACGATTCTTATTTAAAGACGAGGTGCGCAAGATAGGCGAGGAACTCGGCCTGCCAGAAGAATTAGTCTGGCGTCACCCTTTCCCTGGCCCCGGACTTGCGATTCGCATCATCGGAGAAGTCACGAAACCGCGCTTGGAAATCCTTCGCGGCGCCGATAAGATTGTTATCGAAGAAATACGCAAGGCAGGGCTTTACCGCTCAATTGCCCAGTGCTTCGCCGTATTGCTCCCCATGAGCACGGTGGGAGTGATGGGGGATGAAAGAAGCTACGAAAACGTCATTGCCATACGTGCTGTGGAAACAACCGACTTTATGACCGCTGATTGGTACCACATCCCTCATGAAATACTGGGAATCATTTCCGGTCGTATTATCAACGAGGTCAAGGGCATCAATCGCGTGGTGTACGACGTCAGCACCAAGCCGCCCAGTACGATTGAATGGGAATAATGATCATGAATTCCCGTACAAATTTGTTTGACATTCGATAAAAATACTTGACATGTTTATTCAAATGATGTATCTTCCCTGCGACTTTACCTATTTTTAATTAGGACGAGGTAATGCCTCGCTAGATTTCCATTCATCCCATTTTAAGGAGATGCAGTCCATGAAAAACATCATGTTCTTTATTATGATTGCAATGGTATCCTTGTTATTTTCTACCGGCGAATGCCTTCTGACTGAGGTAAAAGCAGCTACGGATGAAAGCAACGACCTGGATGGCACATGGTCTGTAAAGGAAAAGTTTTGCGTCAATGCGTCTACGGGTAAGACATGTGGCACAAATGAATTTGACGTCACAATTACAGATGGTATCTTATATGTAGATAACGAGGAGGTAGGAAGTGTAACGCAGGAAGGCAAAAAGGTTTTTTTTGAATATAACTCAGATTATTTGTCAACAAAATTTGAAGAGCTGTTTAAAGATGCAGGTTACGATGTAACCATTGAAAGTCTCGATATGACAAAATATGCTGGAAAACTTAAAAACAGCCGCATGAGCGGGAAAATGAAAGGTACGGTAGACGCCTATTTTAGCCTCTTCCAAAAGACCGTGACATTGGACTATACGGGCAATTTTAAAGGGAAAAGGCAACAATAAAGCCGATATTCTCAGGGCAACTGAGCAAACAATCCCTGGAAGTCTTAAACAGATTTCCAGGGGTTTTTTATTTTATAATAAAGGGGAAAAGAAATAAATTTACCGCGTTAAGATATGCTCATACAATTGCCTTTGCGTAGAAAAATATTTATTCAATTTGGGCTTGACATTAGTGCAGTTGAATATATAATTTCAACGAAATTTGTAATATTCTTTGTTTGGGTTGTTATTTTGTTTTGTATGGTTTTTGAGGAGATGTTTTGCAATGATTTTAGATGTTAATTATTCTACAGATAGTCAGCGAAAGAGAACCGAACGATTGGCTTTTATTAAGGAAAGATATAAAAAATTGGTACTGGAACCCAGAAGAGAGATTGAATTCGAGATTGAAAGGGCGTTAGACGACGAAGACGGCGAGCTGGATAATTTATAACTGTTGACTGAATATACTACCAAATGTATTCCCCGATGTTACTTTCCAAGAAGCCTCAAGATTAAAATTTCACAGTTGCAGTCATTACAATTACTGAAACTAAAAACACCACAGCCGTCATGCCGCTCTGAAGCAGTATGACGACTGTGGTTTCATCGCGGGTATTATCCTTACAAAGCAATATTCGTCAGCTACTGTATTTCAAAGTACCTTCAACAACAATATCGTTTGAAAATCTTGTCACCATAATTTCGGTAATTTCTGCAGCTTCGCTCATTTTATTGATACCTGTCCCAAGCACGGGCGATTTCGCACCCTCGCCTCCTATAATAATTGGTGCAACAAACACCATCACCCTGTCAGCAAGCCGGTCTTCTATCACAGAGGTAATAACTCTGCTTCCACCTTCCACGAGGATATTCGTTAACTTCGTCTCGCCAAGTCGATGAAAGAGTTCTTTCAAATCCACACGGCCATTCATATCTTTTGTTTGAACAATCTTACATCCCAGTTGTTCGAGTTTCTCCACACGATTCCGCGGCGCATTTGTGCTTACTGCAACGATTATTTCACCTTCGTTTATCGTACTTAAAAGACGTGAATTTACAGGAATCGCTGCATTGCTATCCACAACAATTCTCTTCGGATTACGCCCCCCTTCGATCCGGCAGGTCAGCAATGGATCATCCCGCATTACGGTATTGATCCCCACCAAAATACCATCCATCTGCCCACGAATCTTATGCACATATTTCCTGGATTCATCGGATGTAATCCACCTGGATTCTCCTGTATGTGTGGCAATCTTACCGTCAACGGACATCGCCCACTTCACCGTTACATACGGCAATCCTTTTTTCATTAATTTAAAAAAAGGCGCATTGACTTTTTTGGCCTGTATTTCCATTACACCCACCACAACCTCGACCCCTCCCTCTTTCAGTTTTTGTATCCCCTTCCCGGAGGTGATGGGATTAGGATCAATAACTGCTGCGACTACTTTTGCAATACCCGCCTTAATGATAGCATCAACACAAGGCGCCGTTTTGCCATAATGCGCACATGGCTCCATAGACACATAGAGCGTGGCTCCTTTACAGTTTGTGCCGCCCTCATGTATTGCATGAATCTCGGCATGCGCCCCACCAAATACCTGGTGATAGCCTTTCCCAACGATTCTACCGTCTTTTACAAGCACAGCGCCTACCATGGGATTAGGTTCTACCCTTCCTCTGCCTTTTTCAGCCAGTTCCAGGGCAAACGCCATATATTTCTCGTCAGCGTCTGATGTAATCATAATATGTTTTCAACCTACAATCCGCCTCGTAATGCTTCCAATCTCTGAAAATAATCGGGAAATGTTTTGGATACACATTCGGGATGTTTTATCGTAATCCCATTTTCACGTAATCCAATTAATGCAAAACTCATGGCCATACGATGGTCATCGTAGGTTTCTATCTTGGCCGGTTTTGGTGTGGAAGGTTCGATCTCTAAGCCATCCTCATATTCCACCGCCGAAATACCCATCCGGCGCAACTCATTCACCACCGCAGCAATACGGTCTGTCTCCTTTATGCGCATATTTTTTACATTTCTGACCCGCGTCTTACCGCGGGCAAACACCGCCACGGCTGCTAGCGTCTGCACGACATCCGGCATGTCGCCCATATCAACGTCAACTCCATGCAGCGAATTTCCTTGTACTTCGATCCAGTTGATATTTTTTGTAACCTTGCAACCCATGCTTTTCAAAACGTCTACAAAATGGACGTCACCTTGTAAGGAATCGTTTCCTATACCCATGACCCTGACTTTCCCACCCGTGATGGCAGCGGCGGCAAAAAAATACGAGGCGGCTGATGCATCTCCCTCAACTTCATACCGCACAGCCTTATACCGCTGCCCGGCTTTTACGAAGAACGTTCTGTAGCCGTTGTTTTCAACGTTCACGCCGAATTGGCACATTAACGCTATTGTCATGTCCACATACCGTTTCGAAACCAAATCGCCTTTTACTTCAATGGTTACGTCCTTTTCTGCATAAGGGGCTGTCATGAGGAGGGCGCTGAAATACTGGCTGCTCAAATCTCCTTTCACAACGGCTGATCCCCCGCTCAAACCTTTTCCCCGAATAATAACGGGTGGACACCCGTTATTGCTTTTAGATTGAATATCCGCCCCAAGCTGCGTTAAACCATCAAGCAAATCCTGTATCGGCCTTTGCCGCATACGCTCAATACCGTCAACTTCGTAAATTCCACGTCCCAGGGTTAGCATTGCCGTCAGAAACCGCATAGCAGTCCCCGCGTTCCCAATAAACAAATTTGCCTGTTTTGCCGGAATACTCCCCCCTTTCCCGTCTACAACAAATCTGTTATTACTGCGATCTTCTTTAACAGGTATTCCCAATGTGTTTAAACTGGACGCCATATATTTTGTGTCGTCACTGAAAAGAGCGTTCGTAATCGTAGACTCTCCGTCAGCCAATGCCGCCGTGATAAGCGCACGGTTGGTGTAACTCTTCGAACCGGGCACATTCACTACCGCATTAATCTTTTCCGTTACAGGTTTTATCTCTACCACTTTATTATTTCCCTTATAAAACATTTCTAATATCCAGAAATTTCAATCTCTTTCTGAATCTGACATTCTCTTCACTAACAGCATTCAGGTCCGCATGGCTTTCCCACATCTGAATTCTGTATATCCGACACAATAAACATCCCTTTATAAGGCGGATTCGAAAGTTTCCACGCCGTATCTGTACAAACCTCCACAGGAATTCCCGCGAAATATGTATGCCCGTCATCATCTGAAACAAAGCTGAATGGGCCCTTATAGGTAGCATATTGGCCTATATACATACATTCCTTTGATTTCTTATATTTGTATGCCTTTACGGTTATGGAATAAAACTGACCCCCTTCCACCTCCTTGTAAAAATAACGATTAATTACCTCCAGTCCATAGAACCCCATAGCCTTTATTGTATTAACAAACGCAACCTCTGTAATTGCACCCGATATGCACTCACTCCACAATTTATTATCTTGCTTCATCGATGCGGGTACTTCTCTATCGGAAAAGATATCGGATATAACGAATCTGCCGCCATTTCTCAATATCCTGAATATCTCTCGAAAAACCTTCTCTTTCTGGCCTGACAAATTAATTACACAATTAGATGTAACTACATCCATAGATTCATTTGCCAGGGGTATTTCTTCCAGAAACCCTTTTATGAACCGGACATTGTCAAAGCCAAGTTTCTTTGCAACAAACCCTCTCGAAGCATCGGCCTTTCCCAGCATTTCATCAGTCATATCCACGCCGATAACGCATCCCTTTTCTCCCACTATTTTAGAAGCTATAAAACAGTCCACTCCCCCACCGGAACCTAAATCCAGCACACTCTCTCCGGATTCAATCTGAGCCAATGTCACGGGACTGCCGCATCCGTAAGAAATATTCAATATGTCCTGGGGGATATGCGATAAATCGGCAGAATCATAAGTGGTCGGACAACACAGTTCCTTTTTGGGTTGAATGGCTGCATCAGCATAAAACTTATTGACAGATTTCCTGACGGTGTCTTTTCTAACCGCCTTTATATCCTTAATATTTTCCGGGACACCTGTTTCGTATGAATGTAAATCGTTATTTTTACAGCTTAGTCCGGATATCCTGCAGGTATAACAAGCGGGTGATTCCATTGTATACGGGACAAGAGATTCTTTCAGCGTCCAGCCCATCCATGCCTTCGGGTCGTTAATAAGTATGGGACAAACAAAGACACCTTTACTGGTTACTATACGGCTGGAGACGCACTGCAAGTTGTTTATATCAAAGTCATCAAAACACCTCACGGTAACTCGTTCGTTCTCGTTGTAAGGTCTGATTAATTCGGCGCAACGCCCCAGAAGGACTAAGGGTAGTTTTTTTAACTTTAATTGCGGGGCATTGAGAGAACGTGCCAATGCCATAAATTTCTCATCGGTTCCTTTTATAACTTCTCCGTGTTTCGTCCAGTCTGCGGTTGTTATAATGGGATTGAAACCCGCTTGTAATAATGCATTTATCCCCTTTGCTGCCTTCTGAAAAGATCCGTGACCCCGTATACGGTCGTTTTCTGTCTCAACGGAACTATCGAGACTTATCCTGAACTCTAATTTATGCCTGGAACTACGGGATATCTGATTAAAATTATGTGCAACCTCCTGTGTTATCAGCGTGCCGTTAGAAAGAATTGTAGCCGGGCCGAAGTTTAAAGTTTCTTTTATAATATCCGCTAGTTGTGGATGCAAAAAAGGCTCGCCTCCGGTAAAGTAGAACTCCTTCACTCTCAGCGTTGATGCTTCTTTCAGGTACCACCGTACGGTGTCCGCTGTTAGCATCTCATGCGTTTTATTTTTGGGTCCGCAGGAAATAAAACAATGGGTGCACTGCAAATTACAAATGGTACCTGTTAGCTGAAACCACAATGTTTCGAGCTGTTTTAAACCTACCCTTGGCGCGGTAATGGCACACTCCTCCAAAAAATATTATAAATAGAATCCGATACGATTTCGAGAATAATACCAAACCCCTTGGAAATTTGAAACAAACATATTTTAGTTCACCTAAATCTATTACACAACAGATAAAATTTGTTGTTTTTTAAAACACAATGATTTATTATTTGTTGTTGTTTTCTTAAATAATCTGTCTATAAGGTCTAAAATGAATTATAAACCATATGCAATTTCCTGGAATACGACATATCGGTGCAACCTCCGGTGCAGCCATTGCTACCTTGATACAAACGCTTTAACCAACCAATCTGCCAATGAACTCAGCACCCAGGAAGGTCATAAGCTCATAGACCAAATGGCAGAGCTTAACCCAAACCTTTTACTGATACTTACGGGCGGAGAACCTTTGTTAAGAAAAGACATTTACGACCTCTCCTCTTACGCCTCACAGAAAGGAATGATGGTCGTGCTGGGAACAAACGGCAACATGATTGACGATGATATTGCCAGGAAACTCAAAGAAAGCGGTGTAACGGGGATTGGTATCAGCCTTGACTCCATTGTACCTGAAAGACATGACAAATTCAGGGGAATATCAGGCGCGTGGGATGACACCCTTAATGGAATTGAGGCATGCCGCAGACAGGGCATCGAGTTTCAAATACAGACCACAGTCACTAAGGATAATTTCAATGAAATCCCCAATATCATTGATTTTTCATACAACATCGGCGCCAGGGTCTTTAATCTGTTTTTTCTTGTGTGTACGGGAAAGGGACAAGACCTGACGGATATCACCCCACAACAGTACGACCAGGCATTGCACCAGCTTTATGAGATACAAAATAAATACCGTGGGAAAATGATGGTGGGCGCAAAATGCGCTCCACACTATCGAAGGATTGTATATGAGCATGACAGCACTTCTCCACTCATCAGGTCGTATGCAGGCGGTTGCCCCGCCGGCACTCACTACTGCAGGATTACCCCGGAAGGTAATGTTACTCCTTGTCCCTATATGCCCAATATTTCAGGAAATGTAAGAGAGAAAACTTTTGTTGAAATCTGGAAAGACACGGCAGATTTCCAGACCCTGCGGCATGACAGCCTCAACGGCAGGTGCGGTGTATGTGAGTTTATGGACATTTGCAAGGGATGCCGCGCACGGGCGCTGGCTGCCACAGGCAACCAGATGGACGAGGACGGTTGGTGCAATTATAGCCCCGGGAAACATGGCAATAAGGTCATCCGGTTGTCTGCCTCGGAAACGTTTGGCACTGAAGAGAATTTTACCATGAACTGGAGTCGTGAGGCAAAAAATATCCTCAAACAAATCCCTTCTTTTGGCCGGGGCATGGTCATCAAAAATGTTGAATCCTTTGCCGCAAAAAATAATTATCAGGAAATAACACTGGAAACAATGAAGGCAGCACGTGAAGAAATGATGGCAAACAAGAAGACATCATTCCCAAAAAGTATGCAGGAAAATATGGACACACATCCTGCCGAAAACGGCCAGTTGCCGCAGAACGACGAAATCCCATGGACGGATGAAGCCAGGAAACGAGTAGAACACGCACCTGACTTTGTACGGCCTGGCATATACAAGCTAATGCAGAAAAGGGCACGACAGCACGGCTACAAGAAAATCACCTCCGGTTTTCTCTCTGAAATAAGGGACGAATCCATGAAGTTTGCATCCAAACGCATCAAGAATATCGGATTTGATGAACTCCGCATGGATGCATGGGACAAGGCCAAAGAAAAACTAAAGAGCTCACATAAAAAAGAAGTCATTGATCAAATTAAGTCGTTTCTGGGTGAGCGTACCACCAGAAACGAAGGTATCATTACAAAATTTCAGGCGTACCTGAAGGCATCCGGCGAGACGATTAAAAAAGAATCCCCTCCATCACTGGTATGGACGGAAGAGGCAAAACAACGCCTGGAAAAGGCGCCAATATTTGTGAGGGGCAGGGCTAAAAAATCGATTGAGGCACATGCTGTCAAAGAAGGCGTTACAGAAATTACCGTTGAACTGATTGATCAGTACATGAAAAACATACCTTCTTTTGTAAGAAATAAATCCCAATAAAACCCTCTGTGGAATCTGTTATTTTATAGAATGAATACGGACATCAAACAGATCCTGCAAAATTTCTTCCTCGTAATACTGAGGAAATTTCATATTCCGTCTTACAAGTCCATCAGAACGAAAATTATCATCTCTTCAATCCTGCTTGCCGTGTTCCCAATTTTTATCATGAGGGTATTTATTTATCCCACAGAAAAAAAGGCGTTACAGGACGCACTGATACAAAACCTCGAAGGCGTCGGCCACAAGCAGACGGAACTCATTTTACGATGGATCGAAGAGCGAAAGGCAGACGCCAGGATTATCGCCGAAAACCCGAATGTACCCGGCGTTATTTATAAATCAGAGGGAAGTGAAAATTTTTACCGGCTGCTGCACCACTTAAACACCCTCAGAGAGGCTTACGGTTATAAGGAAATTTTCATTTGCGACCGTCATGGGGATTTAAAGGTTACTACGTCAACTGGAACGGTAATTACCAATGTCGCAGGGTTCGAATTTTTTCAGAAGGCCGTCAGTGGTATAACTTTCGTTTCGAATATTGCACCCTCTGTAATTCCATTGGAAAATGAGTATGGAAAACTCGAACTGGGACTGCCAACCCTCTATATTTCAACGCCTGTTGTTTATGAACACAAGGTCATAGGCATGGTATGTCTGAGGGTGGATGTAATGGAAATCAGCAAGCTTATGAGGAGCGTCCGCCTGGGAGAAACAGGAGAAACATATTTAATCAATAAAGACGGGTTTATGATTTCCGAATCCAAGTATTTAAAAGACCTCAAAGACCTTGGCCTTGTCCGGCAGCGAACGACACTTGAACTCCAGGTAAAAAATCCAAAAACAGGGACATTCACCAAGAGCGCCGTAGAATGTATCAAAGGTAAAAAAGGAAATTACGGAGAAGGTTATACGGATTATCGCGGTATCCAGGTACTGGGTTTCTGGCAATGGATTCCGGAACTCGATTGTGGCGTTATTGCCGAAATTGACGTGAAAGAAGGATATGGCCCGGTCAAAAGGCTGCACACAATCGTTGCTCCAATCATATTTCTGGTAACCATCGCAGTCATCTCTTCCGCCTTTTTCTTTGGCAAAAAAATATCAAACCCGATTTTATATCTTACGGAAATAACAAAAAGCATTTCCGAAGGCGATTACAGCAAACGCATAAAAATCACCTCTCA
>JAHFOY010000017.1 GCA_023261485.1 Planctomycetota bacterium | reverse complement strand
TTTTGTGTCTTTGTGGTTAAAGTTATCTTATAAACTTGATATTATTCAACGGCCAAAATACAAAAAATGCCTTGCCGACAATGTTCTTCTCCGGAACGAATTTCCATACCCGGCTGTCATTGCTGTTTCTGCTGTTGTCACCAAGCATGAAATAATCTTTCTCACCTAACTGAATTGGCTGGGTTGTGCCCCACGTACCGGCAGAAAGATTGGTATAGTAAATATCGTGGAATATTTCAATATTTTCAAAGGCCGCATTTACGTGAGTGCCGCCAAAACGGATGCTACTCGTATCAAATGGGCGCACCTCAGCTACCTTCCCATCATCATTGTCGAGTACAAAGACTTTTTTATTATCTACCGAAAGTGACACTATACCGTCCACATTCGAAAACGCTATTTTGTGTTTTTGTTCCGTTTGTATGCGGACGTCTTCTTCCATAACAACATTTTCATCCTTCTTAAGATAACATTTTCCGTTCGTGTCAGTTGTTGGAATAGTCACGGCAAATACGTTGTTATTCTTTTCAAGTACTACCTCCAGGCTTTGGGAACCTTTTACTGGGGTAACGTCAAAGCTGATTTTAACATCCCCCATTTCACTACTGCCAGCCCTATTATTATAACCGTTCTGGTCTGAAATTTTCCGGTCAAATGTCACTAAAGACGTATCAGAAGCGCTCTGTGACATATTATTCAAGGCAAGCGATTCTTTGCGAAGTGTCCATGAATTGCTGTCGCCGGTTACCCATAAAGGAGTTGTGTCTTCCTTGACCGGATAATGGCTATTGTAAACGGGAAGCCACAATGTTTCCTGTATAGAGTCGGGTTTTCTTTGTATCTTGTCGTTAATATAAATATCGCCGTTGACGATCTGCAACTTTTCACCGGGTAAACCTATGAGTCGTTTAATGTAATTCTTTGTCTTCTTAGAGAATCGGGTCGAACCACACCGTGGGCAGCGCAATCCGTCACGCCATTCGGTATCGGGTAGTTGTGTAGAACAGCTTTTGCATTTGAGATCATATAATGGATAAACAAACACGGTAACGTCCCATCGATTCGGTTTTTTGAATTTAGACCAGAATTTGTTGACCAGTATCCTGTTCCCGCCGTGGATTACCCGATTCGACAGGTCTGTCCAGGGGATTGTGATTTGACATTTCGGACAAGTCCCCTTTCTCCACAGCCATGCAGGCCAGTTGTAACGTATCCTGTTATTGCAGTTGTTGCAATATAGAGAGGCGCTCATTTCGAATTGGCAATTGGGGCAGGTTGCGCTTTCGCTTTGACGGTCGGCGTAAAAGAACCAGCCGCAATTTGGACATTTCACATCTTTGTGCTCACCCAGCAGGGTCGGCGCCATCGAGCCGGTAGGAATTTTAAATGCCTCCACTACGAAATAGCGTATGGCAAAGGCTATTGCAACGGCGAATGCTATCGATTCGATGTTTTCGCGTAACTTGCCTTTGCGTTTTTTTGTCGTGTTATTTAATCTGAGAGACGGTTGTTTTTCTTTAATATCAGCCACTCTGCACCTCATTCATCAACGGAGAGGACGGACAAGAATGCCTTCTGGGGGATTTCCACGTTTCCTATGGATTTCATTCTCTTTTTACCTTCCTTCTGTTTTTCCAAAAGTTTTCGTTTCCTGGTAATATCGCCGCCATAACACTTGGCGGTCACATTTTTTGCAATCGGACGGATTGATTCCCTTGCAATAATCCTGCTTCCGATTGCCGCCTGCAATATAACCTCAAACAGGTGTCGTGAGATCTCGTTCTTAAGCTTTTTCACCAATTTCCTGCCCTTAACCTCAGCGTCTTTTCTGTGAGCTATCGTCGAAAGGGCGTCTACACGCTTCCCTCCTACAAGGATATCCAATTTTACAAGGTCTGCAGCCTCATATCCAATAAAATCATAATCCAGTGTGCCATAACCCCTCGTAGCGGATTTCATCTTGTCAAAGAAATCAAAGATAATCTCGGCCAGAGGCAGTTCGTAAATAAGGATTGCACGCTTTTCACTAAGGTATTCGGTGCTCTTGTATCTTCCCCTGCGTCCTTCGGCAAGCTGCATAATAGCTCCCACATACTCGGTCGGCAGGATAAAGCTGGCGCGCACCACGGGTTCCCGAAACTCCTCGATTTCATTTACCGGCGGCACCTTTTCAGGGTTATCGACCTTGATTACCTCTTTATTCGTTTTTACTATCTCATAGGTTACGTTGGGGGCGGTTTGGACAATATTGATGTTGCTCTCGCGCTCCAGGCGTTCCTGGACGATCTCCATGTGCAAGAGCCCAAGGAATCCGCACCGAAACCCGAATCCGAGAGCCTGCGAGGTTTCCGGCTCGAATGTAAATGATGAATCGTTCAGGCTCAACCGTTCCAGCGCCTCACGAAGCAGGTGAAAGTCGGAATTGTTTGCCGGATAAATACCGCAGTACACCATAGGCATGGGTGGACGATAGCCAGGCAGCGCCTCAGCCGTCCTGTCCCTGTTATGAGTAACCGTATCTCCCACTTTGACATCGTGAAGGGATTTAATATTGGCGATGCAGTAGCCTACTTCTCCCGCAGAAAGGCGGTCTTTAGCCAACATCTTGGGTTTAAATACGCCTACCTCTTCTACCTTAAAAGAACGGTTCGTCTTCATCATGTATATCTCATCACCCACCTTAACTGAACCGTCGAAGATACGCAGGTAAACAACGACACCGCGATATTCATCGTATACCGAATCGAAGATCAGGGATCGCAATGGTGCGTTCTGATTGCCTTTCGGCGGCGGGATGCGTTTGATAATGGCATCAAAGATTTCGTCAATACCTTTTCCAGTCTTTGCGCTGACCATTAATGCATCTTCGGGAACAATGCCCAGGGTCTTTTCCATTTCGTTAAGCACATCATCGGGACGGGAATTCGGCAGGTCTATCTTGCTGATAACAGGGATGATTGCGAGATTATGCTCCATGGCAAGATAGGCATTGGCGACCGTCTGCGCCTCAACACCCTGGGATGCATCCACCAGCAAGAGCGCCCCTTCGCATGCGCCAAGACTCCTGGACACTTCATAGCTGAAGTCCACGTGTCCCGGCGTATCAATCAGGTTAAGATTATATTTCTTGCCATCCCGCTCAAGTATTAATGCAACCGCACTGGCCTTGATGGTAATTCCGCGTTCACGTTCCAGGTCCATATCATCGAGCATCTGGTTGCGGAATTCTCTGGACGTAATTGTATGCGTCTTTTCCAGCAGACGATCCGCCAGGGTGGATTTCCCGTGGTCAATATGTGCAATTATACAGAAATTTCTAATTCTTTCAGTAGACATCCTGCTGCTCCTATAATCCCCGCATCATTTCCAAGCTGTGAAAATACGATTTTCGTTTCTTTGGCTGACGCCTCAAAGGCCTTTTCCCTGATTACCTGTTTGATGGGGTTCATTAATAAATCTCCAGAGCCTATCATGCCACCGGTCAAGACGATTACTTCTGGATTTAATATATGCATAATATTTACGAGGGCGACACCAAGGTACTGTCCGGTCTCCTTAATAATGTCCAATGATACCTTGTCGCCCTGTAATGCTGCGTCGTTGATCGTCTTTGCCGTGACGCTGCCGGCATCTTTTATAGACGACGATATGCCGCTCTTTAACAATTCTTTAAAACGCCGTACCATGGCCGTGGCCGAGGCGTAAGCCTCGATGCATCCGTAATTGCCGCAACTGCATTTCGGCCCATCCATCTGGATTACCATGTGGCCGATCTCCGCAGCTACATTATTGACGCCGCGCCAGAGCTTATTATTGATAACGATACCTCCGCCGATTCCGGTTCCAATAGTAATCATTACCAGAGAATCTGCTTCCTTTCCTGCCCCTACCCATTTCTCACCCCATGCGGCGGCATTGGCATCGTTTTCCAGGACACAGGGTACGCCAAATCGTTCAGCCACGATACGTTTTATAGGTATATTCCGCCATAGCGGCAGGTTGGGAGAAACCAAAATCGTTTCGCCTTTTTTGTCAATAAGACCCGGAGATCCCAGCCCAACACCTATAACATTGGTAAGGGCAGGTTTTAAACCCGCCCCTGCTTTTATAATTTTATCTATCAGTTCGAATATTTGATTGGATATTATCTGCGGGTCGGCGTTATTGTCCGTTCTTATTGAAAGCCGCTGGTGGATTTTCCCATCCCTGCCGACAAGACCCGCCTTCAGGTTCGTGCCACCCAGGTCAATACCGATAGCATAGTTACCCAATTTTATTAATCCTTATTCTGACATCTATTTATATAAACGAAGAATTTTAACAAAAGTATGGCGCTAAGTCAAATTATATGCACTTTTTGAAGCGCTTTCAAAGAACTAAATTGCTAAGGAATTTCAATTTTAGGCCTAAAAGGGTGAAAGAAGTTCGAGCAATTATTTCCAAATATAATTTTTATTCAATTGTGTAAAACAGGTTCTTGCCTGCAAATTATCGATTGTAGTATAATAATCAAATAATTATAGTAATTGAAGCCCTTCGGTATTATTATATGATAGTGGCAACCTTTTCGGTTGCGCCATTTTACACAGGCTAAAGCCTGCGATTGCCTATTTATGTTCGGGCTTTTTTAATTAAGCAATTAACGAACACACCCCCACCCCTCTCAAGAGGGGATTTTGAGAAGCTCTCAAGAGGGGAATTTAAGAAGTCCCCTCTTGGGAGGGGATTTAGGGGTGGGTAAAAAAACTTGTTGGGTTTTTGTCTTTTAAAACCCAATCTAATTTAATTGTAATAGGAATTTTCATTTTATATAAGCGGTTTTCCGGCATATCTGGCGACCGCGGGCTAATGCCAAACCTTGCTTTAACTCCACCATTCATGGCGGAGATATGCAGTTGTATAAAATAATCATTGTAGAGACAGGTTTCAAACCTGTCTCTACTTTACTTTCTATTGGTTCAGGGCTAAAGCCACTATTGGCTTCGTTCTCTAACCTCAGGCTAAAGCCTGAGGTTAATGCAACGTATATGAATTCAAAGAGCAGGACGGGGTGAAGCCTGTCTGCGTGTGGATACGCACAGGCAGGAATAGCTATCCAATCCTTTTTGCTTTTGATTTTTGGTCAACCGAGACGGTTGACCTACCAATTTCTTCCAACTAAACTGTATTCAGGAACGGGGGGCTTAGTTGCTCAGGTTGAGATTTCACGGCAGGGGCGGTCAGGGGGCAAAGGTTGCAAGCAGGGTGCTCGGAACTGCCGCCTTTTATGAAGGATACTACGCCCAGGACTTTCCACTCTATGGCGCCGAACGAAGGGGCGCTCCGATAGCCGCATTCACACGCATTTCCAAAGAACCCATCATGGAACGGGGTGTAATAGCAGAACCGGACATTGTGATCGTGATAGACGAAACCCTTCTGGATGACCCTCTTGCACACCCATTAACGGGACTAAAAGAAGGAGGCGTCGTTTTCATAAATACCACGCATAGTCCAGCCGAGGCAAAGTTGAAGTATAAAGTTACAGCACAAGCCGTTACCCTGGACATAACAAAAATTGGATTAGAAATGCTGGGATTGCCGGTGCTGAGCACTTTAGCTGGCGGCGTTGCATCGAAGATTGCAGGTCTTGGCGAGGATGCTTTAAGAAAGGCCGTTGAGAAGGAGGCATCCGAAATCATAACTGATAGAGGACTTGTATTAAAAAACGTAGAGGCGGCACGCTATTGTTTCCACGCCGTTCAACCGATAGAAATGAAGACAGGCGAAGTCGTTCACAAAGGAAGTCCCGTTATTGACGTACCATTCGAAACCGCCGTTATTTCCAGTCCTGCAATAAATACGACTGGGAATACTCCTTTACGAAAGACCGGTAACTGGCGGGTATTTAAGCCTGTCTGGAATTACGACATCTGCACCAAATGTATGACCTGTGTTGCCAGGTGTCCCGATGGCTGCATTGCCGTGAATGAAGATGGCTTCCCTTATACGGACTACGATAACTGCAAGGGATGCATGATCTGCGCTGAGGAATGTCCCGTAAAGGCAATAGAAAGGGTGCGGGAGGTGCATGCGTGGTGACCATGATATTGTAAGGGCGGGTTTCAAACCCGCCCCTACTGAAAACAAAAAGAATAACAGGAAAAATCATAAGCCAGTTGAACAAATTAAACACAAATCAACGAAGGGAGGCAAGGGGGTAGTTCTACAAGAGAAAGGTATTTCCAAACTTGGTTTGGATATAAACGAGTCAGAAGAAAATCCATTAAGGAGGACAGCATGAATATATTCGTAGGCAATTTATCGCACGACACAACCGAAGATGATTTGCAAAAGGCTTTTGAGGCCTTCGGACAGGTTAAATCCGTTACTATCATAAAAGATATGTTCAGCCGTGAATCAAAAGGATTCGGATTTGTAGAGATTCAAGCCAAAGCCGAAGCCCTGGCTGCAATAAATGGGTTGAACGGCACAATGTTAAAGGGGAAGGCGCTCAACGTCAATGAAGCTCGCCCTCGCCCGGAAGGAGGTCGGGGTGGTGGAGGTAGACAAGGAGGTGGAGGACGGCGTTTCTAGTAAAAACATCTTTTTTTAGTAAGTTTTATAAACCACAAAGTCACAAAGGGCACAAAGAAGTCCAAATGTTTTTTTGTGCTCTTTGTGTGGGAAAAATTATGATACTGCATTGCAAGCTATCTCTCGCTCCATGGATGGCAGGAATGGTAACTGTCCCCCGCTGGCGGGGGTAGGGGGTGGTTGTCCCCCTCAATGGGGGATTAAGGGGGAGGAAGCACACATGAAGGCCAACAAAACGAACTATTACGCCTATAACAGCAAATTACAGCAACTTGCAAACAAGTTGCGCAAGGAAATGACAAAAGCTGAAGCGTGTTTGTGGAAATATGCCCTCCGTGCCGGTCAAATGAAAGGATACCAATTCAGAAGACAAAGGCCAGTGTTGCAATACATAGCTGACTTCATGTGCAAAGAGTTGAAACTGGTGATTGAAGTAGATGGGTTAACACATCAATGGGAGGAGACTGCTGCGAAGGATAAACAGAAAGCCAATGATCTGGAGCAGGCAGGATTTAAAGTAATCAGATTTACTGATGAAGAGGTTCTAAAGAATATGCACACAGTTATTGAGACAATAAAATGCGTGGCAGAAGAAATAGAAAAGACCACCCCCTTCACCCCCACCAGCGGGGGACAGTTGCCGCTTTAAAACCCATAAGCATAATGCGAAAGATTGTGATTTTATTGTTTGTTGGGAACATGATTGGCCATACTTGCATGAAATAATTATAAAAAGAAATCCTGGCTTGAAGAAAACTCTGGGGAAATATTCACCAGAAAATTTATAAATGCAGGTGCCTTTATGACAAAAGAAATGCTGACGGGTAATGCGGCGGCTGCGTGGGGTGTGAGGCTGGCTGAGGTTGATTATATCCCTGCTTACCCGATAACGCCGCAGACAGAGATTATCGAGACACTGGCAAAATGGATTTCTGCCGGGGTGCTGGATGCCAGGTTCGTTACGGTGGACTCTGAGCATTCTATGATTACCGCTGCAGGTGCTGCCTCAGCTACCGGAGTGCGGGTCTTTACGGCAACGTCGAGTCAAGGGCTTTTGTACGGCTTTGAGATGCTCTATGCCGTGGCAGGATGGCGCGTACCACTTGTAATGGTAAATGTGTCAAGGGGGTTATCCGCACCGATAACACTAGAACCTGACCATAACGACATCCTTGCCGCACGGGATTCCGGGTTTTTGCAGATTCACTGTGAGACTTGCCAGGAGGTGCTGGATTCTATCCTGATGGCATACAGACTGGCAGAAGATGAGCGGGTGCTTCTCCCTGTGTTTGTGAATATGGACGGGTTCCATCTCTCCTTCACGCGTGAACCGGTAGAGATACCGGATTTAGAAAAGGCCAAAATGTTTTTGCCAGCGTATCAACCCAGGCACGCCTTCTTCAAGGCAAGTCAGCCTATGGCGCAGGGTGTGGCAGTCATTGGAGGCCCTGCTTATTCGTATTTCAAATACCAGATGCATCTTGCCAGCATAAAGGCACTGGAGGTATATAACGAGGCATCTAAGGAATTTGGCAAAATTTTTGGCCGAAGTCACAATACCATCGAAGGGTATATGATTGACGATGCTGAATATATCCTTGTGATGATTAATTCTTTTTCAACCCTTGGAAAGGCTGCAATAAAGGAGGCGCGGGCTAAGGACATCAAAGCCGGGCTTTTGAAGTTGAGACTCCTAAGGCCATTTCCAGAGTCAGATATTGTTAAGGCGATAAAAGGTGCGAAGGCTGCAGCCGTAGTAGACCAGAATATCAGCGTGGGAAAGGGCGGTATCCTGCATTCAGAGATTGCCGGCGCAATATGTAATCAAAAGGATAAACCTCTTTTGCTTTCCTTTATTGGCGGGCTTGGAGGAAAAAATATAAGTCCTCAGGAATTTGAGTTTATCATTGATTGCATGGTTAAGGCGGCGGATACCGGGGAGATTCCAGCCCCTCGTCTTCTGTACACAGAGACGGAATGGAAGGAGATGGATAGGTTGAAGAAGATGGCGGGGAAATTGTAATGGTGCACCGCAAAGACGCAGAGGACGCAAAGAATAGATGGACGTAATACCCATAAAATCTATAAAAGACATTCCTACTGAGGAGGATATTTTCCCTGGCACTCCTACGTGCGCGGGATGCGGGGGACTTCTGGCGTTGAGGCACTGTCTGAAGGCTTTAGGGAAAAAGGTCATTATTGTAAATGCTGCAGGTTGTTTTACCCTGCTTTCTATTTACCCATTTACGCCTTTTCAGAATTCGTGGCTGTATACGGCAATTGCCTGCGCCCCTGCTGGTGCACAGGGTGTAAGGGATGCCCTGGATATATTAATTAGAAAGGGGAGACTCGATCCGGAAGAGGATTTGAAGGTGGTTGTGCTGACGGGTGACGGCGCTGCTTACGACATAGGCCTTGCATCCACATCCGGCGCCATATACCGTAATCTTGATTTTTATTACATCTGTTACGATAACGAGGCATACGGGAATACGGGTTTCCAGTGGTCAGGGGCAACGCCCTTTGCGTCAAAGACGGGGACAACGCCGGCAGGAAGAATAAGTCCGACAGGTACAGAACTCTCAAAAAAGAACCTTTTTGAAATATGGCGGAGTCACAAGCCGCCGTATCTTGCCACCATCTCGCCAGCCCATCCGGTTGACTTGATCAACAAGTTTAAAAAGGCAGAACAGTACAAAGGGCCAAAGCTATTTATAAATCTTTCTCCGTGCCCGCCTGGATGGGCAACAGACCCATCCCACTCTGCCATGTTTGCGAAATTGGCAGTTGATACGGGTATATGGGCGTTGAAAGAGGCAATTTGCGGCGATGTAAGGCACACGTTTGTTCCAAAGAAATTCAGGCCTGTTGAAGAATACCTGAAGGGGCAGGGACGTTTTGCGCATCTTTTTAAGCCGGTGCGGCAGGAAGAAATTTTAGCGAAAATACAGGAGATGGTTGTTCAGTATTGGAATGAAGTGCAGGATAACGAATCGATAAAGAAATAAAATACGAAACCGGTTAACTCGCCACGGAAAACTTTTTATAAATATATAACCATGAAAAAGATTTTTATTCCGATTATTATTACTTCCAGTTTATATACCTTCGCCTGCGCCCCTACAACGCATCGTATTTATCTGGAACATACGCATACTGAAAATCATGATTTATCCGCTACGGAAATATTGCACCGTGAATTCGATACGACAAGAAGGGTGTTGCAAATTTTAGAAAACGCCGCAAATTGTCTTGAGGACGACAAACCCGTTTCGAAAGAGACATTTAACGAAATTATCGATGTTATTAATGGTTATACCCACAAATGCCATCTGGAGAAAGAAGATAAAGCGCTATTCCCATTTCTCAAAGACGTGAGGGGCGGCGAAAAGAAGGATTTTTTGGGACAACTGCTGATGGAGCATGTGTCTGCACGCGATGAGATAAGGAATCTGTCCGGGGCAATAAACTATATCTATCAGGGTAAAAAGGCAAAAAAGAAGATCATAAAAATCGCCCGCGCATATATCAAGTTTACGGATAAACACATCCATACAGAGGAAAAAGTCCTCTTCCCATGGATAAATAAGGTATTAACCAGCGACGAACAATTGATACTAATCAGAAAATTTGAGGCCATGGAAAAAGAGGATATTGACGCAGGTGTACACGAAAAATACACCGTCGTAATTGAAAGGCTCGAAGATCAATTAGGACTCTGTCCTGAATAAATCATACCAACCCTGAACCCAGAGCTACAGATGGATGTCGCGCAACATTATTTTATCAATATCCATAGTAGTTATCGAAATACAACATCTTAATACGATATACTTATCAAACATAATATTCCGCTATACAATTGACATTGAAGTTATATAATGTTACTATTATTACATATGTTACATATATAACAATTTGGATTTGCAAAGTATGAATAAATGGATACTGTTAATACACCAGATTGCACAGGATTCGCCTAACCTCAGGGTTAAAATCTGGAGAAATTTGAAAAAACACGGGGCTGTGCTTTTTAAAAACGCCGTCTACATGCTCCCCCTTACAAACGAACACGAGGAGACTATGCAGTGGCTGTGTAGTCAAATTAAAGAGGGCGGCAGTGATGCCTCGTTATTTATTACCGAGTCATTAGACAAAGAGCAGGACGAAGAAATTATTAAGACATTCCAGGACGTTTGCAATAAGGAGTATCTCGATCTGATTGACTCATGTAATAATCTTTTAAAGAAGATAGAACAAGCAGAAAATACGGAAGGTATAACTGACAAATCAAGTAATACGCTCAATAGAGAGCTTAATGAGATAACCAAAGGTGTTGGGGACATAGCCAAAATTGATTTTTTTCACGCTTCACAAAATGAGAACGTCTTTAACAAAATACACCTGATGCAGCAGAAACTAAACAGGTGGTCTAGGACTACCGAAAAAGGAATAACCACTACCAACAAGGTTTATAAGGCAAAGGATTTCCTGAACAAGAAATGGGTAACTAGAAAAGACATCTTCATCGACCGTCTGGCTTCTGCCTGGCTTATAAAAAGATTCATAGACCCAAAGGCCAGGTTTGTTTTTTCTTCAAAGGACAAAAAACCCGGGGATGCAATTCCCTTTGATATGTACGGCTCAGAGTTTACCCATCACGGAGAAGATTGCACCTTTGAGACCTTAATTAAGGTATTTGATCTGAATGACCCAGCATTACAATCAATTGCAGAAATCGTCCATGATATTGATTTAAAGGATAGCAAATACGGACGGAAAGAGGCGGAAGGGGTAACTCAAATAGTTACTGGATTGAGCCAGAAATTAAGAGACGACAATAAACTACTGGAAAAGGGACTGGAAATATTTGATGCGCTTTATCAGTGTTACTCTTCAAACACAGAAGGAGGTAACTAACATGCCACCACTTGATATTGGGCTCTTCAAATGACAAACAAACTACTTTCTCCTTTTATTGCCCTCTGTACAGTGGGATTTTTTGCCAGGATGAGTTATGCCATGGCAAGAACACCCATACTACCTTTATTTGCTTTGTATTTAGGCGCTAAACCGGAGGCGATTGGATTTGTAGTCGGAGCCTCTACGATAACCGGCATCTTCTTTAAACTGCCGGCGGGCACCCTTTCCGATATTTATGGCAGGCACAAAATGCTTCTCATAAGTATCCTGGTTTTTGCCTTGACCCCATTTGCCTATTATCTTATCACCAATTATTGGCAGTTAGTGGGTATTCGATTTTTTCATGGACTGGCAACTTCTATCTATGGCCCTGTGTCTATGGCAATGATCGCCGATACTGCCGGTGGACAAAAGGGTGAAAGGCTTTCCTGGTTTTCCTCCATTACCATTATCGGAAACCTTGTTGGGGCTCCTTTAGGTGGATACATCCTCCAGTACCTGGATAAAAATGGTGGTTATACGCTAGCCCATTTTCATATTGCCTATGGCATTTGCGGGCTTTTCGGCCTAACCTCTTTGGTCTTCACCTTGAAGTTATTCTTTTCGGGAACTATGGAGACAAGACAAAATAAAATCTCCCTGATAGACACCTGTCGGAAGTTTTCTAAAGGGATTAAAGAAGTAATGAGCGATTATCGGGTAATCATCACCAGCAATATGGAAGGCATACAAAACCTATCCGTAGGCGCCTTAGAGGCGTTTTTGCCTGTTTATGCAGTTACCGTTGCGGGTCTGAGTGCATTTCAGTCCGGGATTCTCTGGGGTGCACAGATTGTTACTACTATTCTGTCAAAACCGATCATGGGAAAAATCTCTGACCGGTACGGCAGAAAACCAATAATCTTCTTTGGAATGTGGGTCTGTGCAGTTCCCTTCGCCTGTATTCCGTTAACACATAATTTTTATCTTTTGTTATCTTTGGCCAGCGTTTTTGGTGTTGGTGAGGCATTCGTAACCTCGTCTTCTGCGGCTATGGTAGCCGAATTCTGCAAGGAACAACATTACGGAGCAGCAATGGGAACCTTTGGGAGTATCTTTGATATTGGCCATGCCTCAGGCCCGATTTTGGCGGGATTCCTGCTGGCACATATGAGTTATCTGAGTTCTTTTTCCATTATTGCGATACTATTAATCCTGGCCTCGTTTATTTTTATGTTCACCGTATCTGAAAGAAAAGTAACCATTTTAAAATCCGGAGGCATAACATGAAAAATTTGTTTGTAATTATGAGTAGTTTTATCTTATGCTTTTATGCAGAATATGGATGGTGTGACGATTCCACGCAACTCATCTGTGAGTCTTCTTACACGAAAACTCCACCAGTCCTTGATGATGAGCTTTACTGGGATCATTCAGTTTCATCTGTAATCACATTACGATTTACCAGCAATGTTAAATAATTGAGAGGAAGGAGGATTTTAGGTATTCAAACAAAGAGGCATACAAGTATCAATTTTCGTGATTAATATTTATGCTTAAAATTCAATATTGGGATTCTTCAGTCGCTTCACTCCTTCAGAATGACAAAGAAATAACACCAAATGTTATGCTGAGTAAAACGAAGAATCTAATTTAAACATTTTTAAAACGAGGTTAATTTTATGAAAAAATTATTTATGACAGTTGCAATTTGTTTATTGAGTTCGTCAATATTAAGTTATGCCCATGCACAGCAGGGGCAAAAACTTTCTGTTTCAGAGATTCTCGGTGAAAGAAAGGAATTTTATTTTGACGACAATAAAGTCAATGAATTGCCTGTAGGGTTTCAAGGCGCCTTCACGGGAAAGGGTGAGCCGGGGCACTGGATAGTGAAGAAGACCGAGCATTCTCCTTCAGCCGACAATGTAGTTGTGCAGACAAAATTAGATGAAACCGACTATCGGTTTCCGCTATTGATACTAGACGGCGTATCGTATAAAGATTTTTCAGCATGGATACGATTCAGGGCCGAAGGTGGGAAGGTAGACCAGGCAGGCGGGCTGGTCTTCAGATACAAAGACAACAACAACTATTATGTGCTCAGGGCAAATGCCTTAGAGAATAACGTACGGTTATATGCGGTAATTAACGGAAACCGAAGACAGATCGGCGGAAAAAATACGAAGGTAACACCAAAGGAATGGCATTTACTCAAGGTCATTTGCAAGGCAGACAAGATTCAGTGCTTTTTTGAGAACACAAAGGTCTTTGAGGTATCAGATGACACCTTCGGCAGCGGAAGTGTGGGACTCTGGACAAAGTCAGATTCATATACATTATTTGATGACCTGTTGATTCAGGAATCAAAATAAAACGAAACCTAAATTCAGCAATTGGCCGCAGATGCCCACAGATAAAATCAATACGTGTAGGGACAATTCATGGATTGCCCCTACACTTTTTAGACAACCCTCATGTCACTATTATCATGTTTGAGGATTTAATAACGGCAAAAATTCATTGTGGTCTGCCGAGCCATGTCATATGCGGAAATGTTCACTGCTCATAGCACTATGTATCCTTACAGGGTTTGTTCTACCCGCAGAGGTCTTTGCGCTGAGGCCTTTTGTCACTACGGATGCCGATGTGGTCGAAACCAATTTAATCGAGATTGAATACGGCATTTTTGGTTTGCATGTGCAGAAACATCTAGGCCCTGATGAATTTACATTGGAACCGTCGAGTATTCGTTTCAATTATGGACTGACAGGGGATAGCGAGATTGTGTTGGAAACCGTAGGTGAGTTAATTGACAACGAATACAAAGGTGAGTTGGGCATAAAGGAGAAGCAGTTTGCCAATACCGCGGGGTTTTACAAGAAGGTCTGGTGGCGTGGAAGTAACTGGATTCCCAACTTTGCGACAGAAACGGGTATCGTATTTCCCACAGAAAAAGGCACCTCCGGATTAAACCTTGAGGGCACGGGTATCTTCTCGTGGTATCTCAACAACCTTACATGCCATCTGACACTTGGCGGAGGCACTGAAAAAGAGGGATTCGAGCACAACAGACGAGGTCTCTTTATCTACGGCATCATATTGGACTTGCCAGTCCCACAATATAAAAAATTTCATCTTGTGACTGAATATAGCGGTGAAAAAGTCGAACATTCTATTCTGGATCACCAAATATTAGGAGGAATGATGTGGGAAGGACCAAGGAATATAGAATACGACATTGCCGGATTTACAGGATTAAATAGCGAGAGTGTGGATTTGGGCATGACGATGGGTGTGACATTTGTTATCGGAAAAACAGTTTATCGCAGGGAACATTGAGGTTGCAAAAATTAATTCGTGAACTACTCCCATTTATTTGATTAAAATTCTAAATATTGAGTGTGGAATGGAGAATAACTTTCTTTCGTTTGAAGAGTATATGATACTTGTCGAACAAGCTCCCATAATGATCTGGCGGTCAGATACCACAACAGCATGCGACTATTTCAACGAGCGGTGGCTTGTTTTTACGGGACGCACCATGGAACAGGAAATGAAAAATGGATGGGCAGAAGGGGTACACCCTGACGATCTCGACAGATGCCTTAAAATCTATTTAGACACTTTCCAAAAACGAGAAATATTCGAGATGGAGTACCGTCTCCGCCGGCATGACGGCCGTTATCGTTGGATATTCGACCGGGGAGTACCGTTCAAAGGCTCGGATGGGAAGTTTGCGGGTTACATAGGAAGCTGTATAGATGTGACAGAAAAGGTAGAGGCGCGGGAATACCTCCAGAAAATACACCGAAAACTGGAGTTGCTTGTTAATGAGCGCACTGCCGAACTGCAACAAAAACAAAAAGAATTGGAAGAACTGAATAAAGCCCTTGAAAAACAGGCGATAACAGATGCCCTGACCGAAGTTTATAACCGCCAGAAATTCCATGAAATGCTGACACAAGAGGCAAAGGAATCCAGACGGTATAATACTAACTTATCTCTGATTATGTTTGATATCGATCACTTTAAACTCGTCAATGATACGCACGGCCATCAGGCCGGAGATGCAGTCTTAAAAGAGATGGCTAAGTTGATAGGTGAAAACATCCGCGACGCAGACCTCCTTGCCAGATACGGAGGAGAGGAGTTTATGATTCTGACTTCCCACACCGATAGAGAGAGCGCATTTGCGCTGGCAGAAAAATTAAGAGAAAAAGTGAGAACGGCAAAATTTGACGGAGTGCTACACATTACCTGTAGCTTTGGCGTAACACAGTTTCACGACAGAGACACCATAGACAGTTTTCTTAAACGTATAGATGATGCACTCTACAAGGCAAAAAATAACGGGAGAGACAGGGTTGAGATGTTTTGAGAGTAGTTGAGTTTCTTAGCTTCTCATCTTCCCGTCTTTTCACTGCGTACCCTACTGTAAATTATTACGGTAAAAAAAATGTGAGGTGCAATTATGAAGTTCATATCTATTACATTCATAGCCTTAGTACTATTAGCAAGAGTATGTTCAGCCGGAAATGAAGTGGTCGTTTATACTTCCGAGGATAAGATTTTTTCAGAACCCATTCTCCAGGAATTCGGGAAAAAGACAGGCATTAAAGTTAGGGTTATTTATGATACCGAAGAAACCAAGAGCACGGGCTTGGTCAATCGTCTGATTGCAGAAAAGGATAATCCGCAGGCAGACGTATTCTGGAGCGGTGACCCGGTGCGCCCTGTCATGCTTCGAATTAAGGGTTTGACGACACCGTATGTTTCGAATACCGCATCAGATATTCCAAAGATGTATAAGGATATGGACGGTCATTGGACTGGTTTTTCTGCACGGGCACGTATCATCCTCTATAATACAAACCTGGTTAATATGGACGAAAGACCGCTGTCTCTATTAGACCTTGCGAAACCCGTGTGGAGGGGTCAGGTTGCTATGGCAAACCCATTATTTGGCACCACCTCAATCCACATGTCCGCCTTATTCATAATCCTGGGCGACGAAAAAGCCATGAAATTTCTGAATGATCTGAAGGCCAACGGTGTGAAGCTTGTTTCTTCAAATAGTGAGGTAAGACGGCTCGTTGCAAGGGGAGAGGTCAAGATCGGTATTACGGATACGGACGATGCCACTGTGGCCATTAAGGAGGGAAGTCCTGTAAAAATGGTATTTCCTGACCAAGCCGGTACGGGAACGCTTATTATGCCCAATATGGTCTGCCTCATAAAAAACAGTCTGAATCAGGAAAACGGAAAGAAATTGATTGATTATCTCCTCAGTGCCGAGGTTGAAAAGAGCCTTGCATGGGCGGCATGTGCACAGATGCCTTTAAGATACGATGTGAGAACACCAGCAGACGTATTAACCATCGATGCCGTGAAAGGTATGAATGTTAACTACCACGACGTTGCGGTGAAACTGGACAAAATCGGAGAATTTCTCAAACAATGGGCAGGATACTAGCTTTAGAATTATAAAATAGCCTTTTGAATTTCTAGTTTCCAAAGAGTTCCTTATTGATTTTAAGCAATGGTTGTGCTATGTTTTATGGCATAAATAGGAGAACCTAAATTCATACAAAATTAATTGTGCAGTCATACTGACTAACAAATAAAACAAGAACTATAAGCTGACTATTATGCAGACAGAAAGCAAAGAACGTAAAATAGCTAATAAATATCACAATCGTTATCTAACAGAGGATATGGAAGAACATGAGGCTACTAAAATAGCACCCATGTCTCTTCTTCAACCATTTTCCAATGACCTAATTCAACAAATTATTTCAAAATATAAAGAAGTCGAATTGTCGTTAAGAAATACTATTGGAACACCTTTATATTCTGATTCTGGATTCATACTTTATTGTGGAAACAGTTGCGAATTACTTTCTCGACTAGAAAGTTCTAATTTTTCGACAAACCTCACCGTTACGTCTCCTCCATACAACATTGGGAAGGAATACGAAACCCCTAAAGCATTGAACGAATATGTAAATTGGTGTTCAAGTTGGATGACGCATATTTATCATATAACAAAAGCGCACGGCTCCTTTTGGCTCAATGTTGGATATCTAGAAGTAAATGATAAAGGTCTTTGTGTCCCTATTCCATATTTGATATGGGACAAATCACCTTTTTATCTATTACAGGAAATTGTATGGAAGTATGGCGCTGGTGTAACTACTAAGTATCGTTTAAGCCCGCGAAACGAGAAATGGTTATTTTACATTAAAAATCAATCAAGATATACGTTCAATCTCGATGAGATTCGAGACCCTAATGTTAAGTATCCTAATCAAAAGAAAAATGGAAAATATCGTTGTAATCCCTTTGGCAAAAATCCTTCTGATGTTTGGGAATTCTCCAAAGTAACAACAGGCGCAAATAGAAGTTCTAAAGAGCGTACAGATCATCCAGCACAGTTCCCATTGCAAGTTGTTGAACGTATCGTACGAGTTTCATCAAACAAGTTAGAAATCGTGTTGGATCCTTTTGCAGGTTCATGTTCTGCAGGTATTGCAGCAGTTGGTCTTGGAAGAATTTTCTTAGGTTTTGAAATTATACCAGAATATTGCGAGCTCGCAATTAAAAGATATGAGAGATTCAAGAGGGAGCGTGACTATGCACAAAAGCAACTAAAATTATTCTAATTACACTGAAAATAGTTCTAAAAACTTTAAACTTTCAACTTCAGGCAAAAGTCTTGATTGTTGGCCAGTAGCGGCTTTCTGTCCAATCCAGTCGCTTGCATCAATCCATCCAAAACGTATCAGTTTAACGCACGGGTGGTTTTTTTCTTTGCTAAATTTTTCAAAATTTACAGCTAAATAATAACCAGATTTCGCCTTTTTCCCCGATGTAGTACCTTTAGCATAACTACGATTTCCATATATGTGGTAAGGATTCGATGAAGTTTTGAGTTCAATCGAGTATTTTTCGTCAGGAATATAAACGATGTCTTTATCACTCGGCGATTTTTCAGTCCTCCACAGTTTAGGATATCTTGCTGCTAGTTCGAGAGGAATAAGTTCGTGCAGGAAAAAACCCATAATTTGTGGCTTTGGAAATATTTGAACACCAATCTTGAATCCTTCAGACCCCATGCTGGATGCAAAAATTGAATCCCATGATTTCAAAACAATATTTACTATCTCATCTGGCTTGAGTGGGTGTTCTTTTACAAGATAAAGCGTCGTGTCTTTCCACTTGTCAGGCGAAATACCTTTATAAGGTGATTTCATTATTCTATGCTTTCAAGGAGGTAAGATGGTCTAACTCCAAGAGATCGAGACAGAACTATAATATTCAATAAACTTATATTTCTCTCTCCACGTTCAACTGCACCAACATAAGTACGGTGAAGTCCACTAATCTCCGCAAGTTTCTCTTGAGAGAGATTTGCTTGTTTTCGTAAGTCGCGCACTCGATCACCGAATGCTTTTTGGGGATTCTTTCTCATAGAAAAAACTATAAAGAATTGATGACCATAAGTCTACAGACTATGAGTAGCATTAAATTAATCATGTTTTCAATTGAACCGTCGCTTGAAAAATAATTTTGCCATAATAGTTTATTCCTTTTCTCAATAGATAGGATGCTCGAATTTTGCAAAAGAAATTGACGTTGGGGTTTTTCTTTACACTCTTTCTCTTTACCACCTTTTTACCGATTGCGTGGATGTTTGGAAACTCTATTTATGAAGAGGGAAAATTTTCATTCGCTTATTACAAAGACATATTTCTTACACAAAAATATGGAAAGGTTATCTCCAACAGCCTTATACTTGCCTCTGTCACAACCATCGTATCTTCTTTCATTGGTGTCCCTGCGGGATTATTTCTGGCAAAAACACGCCTTCCGCTTAAAAAATATTTCAAAATATGTTTTTTTATACCCCTGGTTGTACCTTCTTATATTATCGGTATTGCATGGGTAAATCTGCTGGGGAAAACGGGATTTCTGAATAACGTTCTCTCTCAGTATACGTTTCTCTCGCCTGAATCTGTTTCAAATTTTATCTACAGTATCTATGGCGCTTCATTTATCCTATCAATAAACCTCTTTCCCGTTGTAATGTTAATAACCGAATATGCCTTAAAAAATATAAATCCGCGATTGGAGGAAAGCGGCCTGGTAGTAGGCAGTGTATTTCAGGTATTCCGGCAGATTACATTACCTTTAATTGCCCCTGCAATTCTCTCCGGTATGATGATTGTCTTTGTGCTGTCACTCTCCGAGTTTGGAGTGCCGTCATTGCTTCAGGTCAACGTACTCACTACCCAGATATTTACTCAATTCAGCGCCTTTTATAATGAAAAGGCTGCTACGGCCATCGCCTTCCCGCTCATAGCGATCACTCTTGTCCTGATTATACTGGAGCAGATTTATCTGCGCGGAAAATCCTTTGAGATATTGGGAAGAACTTCGTCAAATAGTACGATACAATACAACATCACATGGCTCAAAGTCGTTGGCATAATCTTCTGTAGCCTTGTTTTGATAATATGCGTTATCATTCCATTGAGTACGCTCATCTTTAACACGAAGACAACTTCTGCATATCGCGATGCCGTCCTGCTGGCCAGGAATGGCATTACGAACAGCATTTTGTTTGGGTCTATTGGGGCAACCCTTCTCACTTTTATAGGCTTCTTTCTGGGCTACCTTTCTGAGAACATTCGTTCCAGATTGAAGAACAGTACGGCGGCATTTATCTGGATATTCTTTGCCGTGCCTGCCACAGTATCGGGTATCGGACTTATCAAATTATGGAATAGGCCGGAGGGAGCATGCCAATTTATCTATAGCTCTTTATGGATCGTGATTCTTGGATATGGAGCAAGATTTTTGCCGTTATCAAGCCGTATTATTGCAAATTATCTCAAACAAATCCCGCATGCCATGGAGGAGGCTGGTACAGTAACGGGGGCTTCGTGGTTTCGGATTTTAGGTAAAATCCTGTTACCTTTGCAAGGTTATGGGCTAATCGCTACCTGGTTGATTTCGTTCATGTTTTGTATTGGAGAGTTAGGCACGACGATACTGGTTTATCCACCCGGACATGAAACACTTCCCATAGCCTTATTCACTGTTATGGCAAATAGTCCAACGGAAGTTGTTTCTGCGCTTTCTATCGTAATTGTCGTGATGACCTTGCTGCCTGTGGGGATTTTTCTTGCCGTCTCCAGATACCTTGTAAAACTTCCTCAACTAACTTTCTAACCATAGATTACATTGAAATTATAGGCTATTGCGAGTGTATGGTTTCTAGCGTTTTTTGTGTTAACTCTATAAACCCAAGAAACTCAATTAACTCGAGAAACTCATAGGACATCAAACTTAACATGAACGCCCTTGAAGTAAAACAATTAATCAAGTGTTTTAATAAAAAAGAGGTTGTACGAGGTATTTCTTTCTCCGTTGAAGAGGGGGAACTTATAGCCCTGTTAGGCCCTTCCGGCTGCGGCAAGACAACGACGCTGAGAACGATTGCCGGTCTTGAAACCCCGGACGATGGGGAGATTTGGATAGAAGGCGAACTTGCAAGTCATGGACGAAAAGCGCTAATTTCTCAAAAACATCGGCATATTGGAATGGTATTTCAGGACCTGGCGCTCTGGCCGCACATGACGGTATACGAAAATATTGAATTTGGATTAAAGGCAAATGGCCTTATACTGGCTGAAAGGCGGAAAAAGATTGAGGCCGTTTTACATAAGGTCAACATGCAAAAATATGCCAAAGAGTATCCCGGAAAACTTTCGGGTGGACAGCAGCAGTTGATTGCTATAGCGCGGGCAATTGTTACGGAACCCAGGTTGCTGCTTATGGATGAGCCGTTGTCAGGGATAGACGTAAAACTGCGCGAGGATATTCGGCAAGAAATCAAACGCATCCAACAAGAAACTCAAATTACGACCGTTTACGTAACCCATGATCAGGAAGATGCCTTTCTCCTGGCTAATAAGATAGCCGTTATGAATGCAGGGATGATAGAACAGACAGGCAGTCCTGAAGAAATTTACTCATCTCCGGCATCGCTTTTTGTAGCCGGTTTTGTTGGAGAAGCAAATATTATGCAGGTAAAAACAGCCGGTAAAGACAGGGTTTTGACACCTTGGGGAGAATTGGTATACAACACAAAAGGCCGGGAGGGAAAAAACGCCTATCTCTTTTTTAGGCCTCATCACGCAATCATTGACAATAGCGGCCATTGTTACGGCACGATAATCCATCGTGACTTCATCGCGGGAATGTACAAGTATCGCGTTTCAACTTCAGGCATTGAATTCAAATTACAAGATCAAACGAAGCGTGATACAGGTGAACCCGTAAAGTTCTCCATCAGAAAAATGGAGATACTATTTTTTTAATCAAAAAAAGGGTTGTGTTGTTTTTCCTCACCGATGGTGGTAAATGTACCATGCCCCGAATAGACAATTACATGGTCTTCTAAGGCAAACAGCCGTGTTTTTATCGAGTCAATTATTTTGGCGTAAGAACCGCCGTAGAGGTCTGTCCTTCCAATCGAGCCGGCAAAAAGCGTGTCACCAACAAATACTGCATCATTGATGCGGAAACATATACTGCCTGGAGAATGCCCTGGTGTATGTATGATGCGTATCGCCTCGTTCCCGATAAATATTTCCTCGTCATCTGCAAGTGTCTTATCGACCCTCGGTACGGGAATAGCAGGTAATCCAAAGGCATCTGTTTGATCGTTCAGGTAATTAAGAAGCGGAATGTCTTCCTGATGAAGCAGGAACTTTGCACCTGTTAAATCCTGCAGAGGCTTCACTCCCCCTACATGATCGAAGTGAGCGTGGGTATTTATAATGAATTGCAAGGTAAGGTTGTGTTTCTTTATGAGATTCAGGATTTCTTCCGCGTTGCCGCCGGCATCAATGACTATTGCCGTGTTATCTATTTTGGAACCAACAATGTAGCAATTTACCGCCAAAGGACCAACAGTTAGCGTCTCAAAAATTATCTCAGGTAATCTCATTAGCTGGCAAAATTAACCCTGCAATAATATGGAAGGGCTCTTTTATTAAAAGTCTCATTTTCAGTTGTTTTCTTTGCTTCTATGGTCTCTCTTGCAAAGGTACTATGGCAATGCTTACAGCTCCATAGTTCATGATCTTTGAATAATCCATTTTGCCTTTGAAGACCGATAAGTACAAAGCTCTTCCCTGTGCAATGAGGACATACAAATTCGCCTTGTTTAATGTCTTCTTCAACAACCATAACCGCCTCCTCACCTTTGAATAATTTTGTTGTCGGGATTTTCAAGCTGCCTGTATCTGCATTTTTACGCAAAAATTAATGACCTTCAATATAAAGAGGAGAGTTGCACACCGTATCCTAACTGAGAACGTTAGAGGGGCTTTGTGCGCCTGGGAACACCCCTGTATATACTACCGTTAATTGTTATTTATTACATATCTGCCCTTATAGGACTCTTTTTTCCCATGATGACGAGTCTTCTGGTTTATCGATGCCTTTACTTCGTTGCAACAGTCGTCACATTCAAAAGGGTATTCATGACAACCTGAACAATCATTTTTAAAGTGTTTTTTCATGAGGGCCTTTCTCCTTTTTGTTATTATCTAAAGATATAATTGGTTTCGTTTGTAATATTCATTCGAGTGAGTATGTTCCAGAAGCAGCCTGTAATTCATGGTTTTTATCCATGTCTCGAACTCCTGAAGTTTTTTATTCAGCACATTGGTACAAGTATATGCCTGTGGATTCATAGTATTTTCGTTTTTCATAACAATAATTAGTAAAAAAATGTTTCCATCACCACGATTTTACTATAAAATTGACATAGTTTACGATTTTTACCACTACTTTTTTGCCTTTTTTATAACTACTATTATTATCGGCTTTTTATTTATAAAATTTAGGATTTATTTCTGAATGCAAATCCGGAAATTCTATGAACTTCACTCCGCGACAACACTTAGAAATTGATAATCATATAAAATTTGTAGATGAAATCCTTCATAAGTGCGACAAGGGGATCGAGTACTGCAAGATTTGTCCAAATGAATTTGTATGTACAGAATTGGAAAAAGAGGACTTTGGCTTAAATAATTCAACCATATCGGAAGTATTAACAGCCATCCAATATGCCCTGAGCAAGGTACCTGGTTTTTTAAACCTCGACAAAAGAAATGAACTCAGAGAACATATCAAAAGCTACATTAACGAATCGCCTGTCCACGAAAGAAAGATTTGGGAGGATAGCATTCTGGACTTACTGCTCGACGATAAGCTCGCCAACCCTTTATATAAACCTGCAGCCAAAATCGGCGAGGTCAGAACACTCCTTACGTATAACTCCAGGATTAGCTTCTCCACATCATTAAAATGTCTATGCCCTGAAAACAAAGACATCCTGTCGGGTTTTACAAGGAATTTACCTCCGGAGATTTCTTCAGCCTGCGTAAAGATCGTAAATCAATATATCCAGGCCAAACACACCGATATCACCATACCTCAAGCAATGGATCGTATAATATTTTATCTTGAAAAAAATGTACCTGAAATAACCCAAGGGTGCAACTTAAATGATGCCGGACTTGCGGCTGCATTATGCTACTATGCTATGCTTACAAAGACACTGATTCCTGAACATATTGCAATAACAGGCGGATTGGACAATCAGGGAAGAACACTTCAGGCAGATTCCCTGGACGGCAAAATAGAAACGGTTTTAAGGGAATTGCATTTCGTAGACAAAATTATCATCCCGAACGGTTCTTTGTGTAGTATCCCAGTTCCCGGAAACGTAAGAATAATAAAGGTTGATAGTTTTGAACAAGCAGTATATGTTGTATTCAAAAATGATATAGCAATTTAACAGGAAATACCTTATTATGTCAATTCATTATGCTGAAAGCATATTTAAAAGGATTACATAATATCGCCAGTCGTGGAGATGCCAGAGAGGAAAGCTTCTATTCTGTCCTTGAAGGTTTTTTGCAGAAATATGCCGAATCAGTCGACAAGAAAAACATCCACATAAGGACCCTGCCAAAAAAGACGGATGCAGGCAATCCCGATTTCAGAATATGGGACGGCAATCAACATATCGTTGGTTATATAGAAGCCAAAGCGCCAACAACCGAATATTTGGATCAAACAGAAACCACAGATCAGCTAAAACGTTACTTAAAGACATTTCCCAATCTGATACTAACCAACTTCGTTGAATTCAGGCTCTATCGCAACGGCGAACTAACAGACAAAGTCCGTATCGGCAGGCCGTTTGTCATGCATACGCTTAAAACAGTCCCTCCGGTTGAAAACGAACCAGATTTCTTTAAACTGCTTGAAAAATTCTTTTCCTTCTCACTGCCAAAATTCTACGATGCCGAATCCCTTGCAGTGGTGTTGGCAGACAAGACACGCTTTTTGAGAGACGAGGTGGTTGCCCAGGAATTAATTGTAGAGACAGGTTTAAAACCTGTCTCTACCCTTGAAGGTTTTTATGAGGCTTTTAAAACATATCTCATAAACGATCTTTCGAAGGAAGACTTTGCCGACCTCTATTCACAAACCATTACTTACGGACTGTTTGCCTCCAGAACCCGTTCTAAGAATGGGTTTAATAGAAAACTTGCCTATGATAACATCCCGCACACGATTGGAATTTTAAGGGACGTATTTCGTTTTATCTCACTTGAAGAATTACCAAAGCAGATGGAATGGATTGTTGACGACATCTCAGAGGTCTTAGCAGTAACAGATGTAAAAAATATCCTTCACCAATACTTCCATAAAGGCAAGGGAGAAGACCCAGTTATTCATTTTTATGAAACGTTTCTTGCTGAATATGACCCGAAGACAAGAGAACGCAGGGGAGTTTATTACACCCCTGAGCCAGTAGTCTCTTATATTGTGCGTTCTCTGCATACTCTTCTGAAGGAACGCTTTGACAGAAAAGACGGTTTTGTAAACGGATCGGTTACGGTGCTTGACCCGGCGGCAGGCACTCTAACCTTTTTGGCCGAAGCTTCAAAAATCGCCGTGGAAGAGTTTACGGGAAAATATGGTGAAGGTGGCAAGGAACGTTTAATCAGGGAACACATCCTCAAGAACTTCTACGCATTTGAACTTATGATGGCGCCGTATGCCATAGGCCATTTGAAGATGTCTTTTCTCCTGGAAGAACTTGGCTATAAACTTCAAGAGGACGACCGGTTTAAACTTTATCTCACGAATACCCTGGAGATGGAAGAACTTGCCCAAACCAAACTCCCTGGCATGTCATCTCTCTCTGAAGAGTCTCATCTGGCAGGCAAGGTCAAAAAGGAGCAACCTATATTGGTTATTCTTGGAAACCCCCCGTATTCGGTAAGTTCAGCCAATAAATCCGATTTCATTGAAAGAGAGATGGAGATTTACAAGGAAGACGTTCGTAATGAAAAGAATATACAGCCTCTTTCTGACGACTACATTAAGTTTATCCGATTTGCTCACTGGAAGATTGATCAGGCAGGCAAAGGTGTAATCGGAATGATTACCAATAATTCCTATCTTTCCGGGTTGATTCATCGTGGCATGAGAAAGAAATTATTAGAAAGTTTTAATGAAATTTATATCCTGAATCTGCACGGAAACAGCCGTATTGGGGAAAAATGCCCCGATGGTTCAAAAGATGAAAATATCTTTGATATTCAACAAGGCGTATCAATTGCACTTTTTATCAAAGAAAGAAATCAAAAAGGTTTGGGGAAGATATTCTACCATGATATTTTCGGTCTGCGAGAGAAGAAATATGACTATCTCGGTAAAAACGACATTAAATCAACACAATGGGAAAAATTAAAGCCTTTGGAACCGTACTATTTCTTTATCCCAAAAGACTTTGCCTTACAAGCTGAATATGAAAACTTCTGGAAAGTTAGTGAGATTTTCGGAAAATGGTCATTCGGAGTAACAACCTCAAGGGATCATTTTGTAGTAGGGTTTACGAAAGAAGAAGTCACTCACCGTACAAGAATTTTTACAGGTAATTTAACGGATGCGCTAGTAAAAAGGGCACTCGATCTGGAAGATACAGAAACTTGGGAATTATCTGGTACAAGGCAAAAAATTAAGGGTCAACAATTAGAAGAAGATATTCATCCGTATGCTTACCGACCTTTCGATAATAGGCGGATTTGCTACAATCCACTTTTAATAGAAAGAGATAGAAAGGATGTAATGCAACATATCCAGAGTAAAGAAAATTTTGGATTAAATTTAACAAGGAGATTAAGGGACCAAAAGTGGAATCACGTATATGTGACTGATTCTATAACTGATAAGACCCTGCTTTCTTCAAGAGATAATTGCTACTTTTTTCCTCTGTACCTTTATCCAGAAACAAATAGTTCTGAAAAACGGGCTTCAATTCGTAATTTAATGCTCTTTGAGCCAAAGGCAGATTATGGGACAAGGAAAGCAAACCTATCGCCTGTAATAATCGAGCAACTAACAAAATCTTTTAAGAAAACGCCGGCTCCGGAACAAATCTTTTTTTACATCTATGCTATCCTTTATTCAAATACCTATCGGACAAAATACTCAGAATTCCTGAAGATTGACTTTCCCAGAATACCTTTTACGAAAGACTATAAATTATTCATCAAAATGGCCGATTACGGGAAAAGGCTTGTTGATTTACACCTGCTGAAATCATCTGAGATTGACCCACCCATTGCCAAATTTCAGGGCAAAGGCGACAACAAGGTCGAGAAATTGAGATATGAACCCACAAGATTATTTATAAATGAAAACCAATATTTTGAGGGCGTAGAACCAGAAGTATTTGAGTATCAAATAGGCGGTTATCAGGTATGTGAAAAATGGCTAAAAGACAGGAAGGACAGAAAACTATCGCTCGATGATATAAAACACTACTGCACCATCGTCACTGCCCTTGCAAAAACTATCGAAATTCAAAAAACAATTGATACCTTCTATCCAAAAGCCGAAAATGAAACCATATCGTAATAATTACGCGATGGGAAATGATACTGAACCAGAGATAACACTTATCTTCGCTATCTCTCAGTGTCTCCATGTGCTCTGGGGTTTAAAACGTTTTTTTATCATTGTGAACCACTTTCTTTTGATGTTGTGGTTTCAATCCACTGAAAGAGATTTTTCTTTAAATCCTTTACTACATCAGGATGGTTTTCAGTAATATTCCTTTCTTCCTTAGGGTCGTTACTCAGATTATATAATTCATATTTACCATAGTTTACCCCTTCGCTATTCAGATCGTGCCCTGGCGTGTTGGTATAAATCAGCTTCCACTCTTTCGTCCTGACACACCGGAGCTTGATTTCCTCCATCTCTTTTGTACTCTGAAACCCACCCAGAATCGTTTCACAAAAAACAGGCCGTAAATTATTCATAGGTTTACCCCGTATAAAAGATAGCAGAGAATATCCATGTAAACCTTCAGGAACAGGCAGACCCAGCATATCCAGGATAGTTGGCATAACGTCTATTTGCTGTACCAATTCGTCTACTATCCTGTGTTCAACTTTTTTTGACCACCGGATGATCAACGGTATATGAATGATCTCATCATACAATTTCGCATTCAATGATGTGGATGCATGACCAATAAAACCATGTTCAAACAATTCTTCTCCATGGTCGGAGGTTATAATGAGTATGGTATTGTCCAATATGCCCCATTGCTTCATCTTTTCCATAAGTAATCCCATGTAATCGTCCAATTGCCTTATTTGCCCGTCATAAAGCGCAACTACAGCTTTTTTTTCTGCGCTGTTAAAACTAACCGAGCCATTCCTGATAACACTCTTAGTTTTTACCAGTCCAATGGACTCGGTTTCAGCAGTCATGCTACCGGAAATATCCTCCTGAAAGATTTTGTCGTAAGGATTTTGGGGATTATACGGCAGATGCAGTCCATGATAGTGATACCATATAAAGAATCTCTGGTCTTTGTATGCCTCCAGCAATTTCAGCAAATCTTCTCCTTCTTCACCAGAAAACCGCTCTTTATCGACCACATCGAAACCCAAATGCCAGTAATTTTGAATGTCGACAAATCTCGGCAACACAGGCGCTGTATATCCATTCACCTTCAAAACTTTGGGCAAGGTCAAAACGTCATCTTTTAGAGTTCTATCCTTTGCATCCACACCATGGGTTGGTGGATACAAAGATGTAAATATGGAAATCATTCCCGGGGTAGTCCACGCCGATTGGGAGAAGGCGCGGGTAAACAATACCCCTTCTCTGGCAAGTTTGTCAATATTTGGGGTTGTGTTGCGATTATAACCGTAACAGCCGAAATGGTCAGGACGGCAGGCATCAACTGTAAAAAGCAGTATATTGGGCAAATCACCCTTCGCTTCTGATCTACTTTCAAAAACAAAGAGAAACACAAAAAAACATATAACAACGAACAGTTGTTTCTGTAAGCTCATTAAATTCTTGAGGTATGAATTTTAATGTTTGGTCTTAACACAAAAATAATAAAAAGTTCACCCAGTCCGCTGGAAAGCCAGTTCATAAAGATATCTCTTGTATCGAAGACCCGCATCGGCAAAATACCCTGGATAAATTCATCACTAGCGCCCAACAGAAATACTAATATGGTTGTATACAGATATATTCTATTCCCTTTTGCGTGCAGCTTCAAAGCCCAGAACACAATAACACTTAATATTCCATATAATAGCAGGTGAAATCTTTCCGCGCCGGCAACACACATATATTTCAGCAGGGCGAGACAGGCGCAGGATATTGCGAAAAAGGCCAAATACACAGAAAGTTTCTTAACTTGTTTTTGAAATATCAGGTAGATTAAAAAATATGTTCCCAGCACACAAGTTATAAACAATCCCAGATAGTTAACACTATTACCCCATTGTCTCAATACATACCCCCAGAATGCCGTTCCAAATGGTAAAAAGGCATATATCGCCCCCGTATAAATAGCAACGATCCCCCATCGCCATTCCAGGGACACCTTCTTTATAAAACTGTAATTAATGGATAAGGCCATTTTTAATTCACCACACTGCCGCGGATATTTGGTTTTAATACAAAGGCAATAAAGAGTTCCGCCATCCCGGCGGAAAGCCAGTCCATAAGGATATCCTTTACATCAAAAACCCGCATCGGCAATATACCCTGAATAGATTCGTCAATTACACCCAGTAAAAATACCAGCATGGTCGTGTATAAGTACACCCTCGTTTTCTTTACGTCATTTTTAAAGGCCCAAAAGATTATACAACCCAAAATACCATATATCAGGGGATGAAACCTTTCAGGTCCTGTAGAACATATATATTTCAATATGAGAATACATACAAAGGATATCAAAAAAAAGGCGATGTACACTGCGGGATCTCTCACCTCTTTCTGAAAGATCAAATAAACTAGGAAATACGCCCCCAGGACGCATATAAGAAACCATCCCAGATAATTAATACTATTGCCCCATTGACCTAATACAAATCTCCAAAACCTCGGCCCAAACGGTAAAAAAGCATAGATTGTTAAAGTGTAAATAGCAACGATCCACCACCGCCATCCCTGGGATACATTTTTTATAAAGCCGTGGTTTATGTAGAGATGCATGATACAATTGCTGTAAAATTTTGAATAATTCCTGATTTTAGAATTTATATTATTCAGTCCACAATCTGCAATCCGAAATTCAGAATGTACTATAACTTCACCGTCAGTCCCTGCGCCATTTTGATTTCCATGGCATGATTGACTGTCCACGCCGTACGATGCGTTACCACGTCAATCAGGGTACTGGCCGATGGCAATCCTGTCCCGCTCTTTTTAACTCCGCCAAATGGCAGATGCACCTCAGCCCCAATCGTGGGCAGGTTCACATAACCCAGACCGTACTCGCAATCATCCCGTATCCTCCTTGCCTTCCGAAAATCCTCAGTTATCACTGCGCATGTAAGACCGTAGTCAGTATCGTTGTGCACTTCTATAGCCTCGTCAATATCTTTTACAGGAATGATTGCTACATGCGGCCCAAACACCTCCTCATGGAGGACACGGCTTTTTGGATTGTTTTGCATACTATACACAAAGGGAGACATGAAATAACCCTTTTTATATAGCTCACCGGTAAGCCTCCCCCCCTCCAACAACACCTTTGCGCCTTCTTTTTTGGCCAGGTCATTGTATCGGGCGATCTTTTCTGTTGCAGACTGATTGATTACAGGGCCTATAAATACATCTTCGTCCAATGGATTACCAATTCTCAATCTTTTGGTAATCTCTACAAATCTCTTTTCAAATTCCCCCAAAATCTTTTCATGCACAATCAAACGGCTTGCGGAGGTACATCGCTGTCCCGATGTCTTAAAGGCGCTGATAATGGCTGCATTCACGGCAATATTCAGATTAGCATCGTCGAGGACAATCAGGGCATTCTTCCCCCCCATCTCGCAGGCGCACATCTTGTTATGAAATCCAGCAACGATCTTCTTTATTTCAGAGCCCACGTCGTTAGAGCCGACGAACAACACCACGTGGGTATCCGGATGTTTCACCAGTAAATCCCCACAACCTCCGTGTACAATATTAATAACACCCGGTGGGAAGCCCGCTTTATGCGCATATTCAGCAATCTTATGTGCGGTACACGCCGTTTCACGGGAAGGTTTGAGAACAATGGTGTTTCCCTCCACTACGGAAGGGCAAATCAGCCACAGGGGAATGGCAAACGGAAAATTCCATGGTGTAATCGCAGCCACAACCCCTTTAGGTTTTCTGCGCATGAATGCGTCTTTCTCAGGAATCTCGGAATCAATCACATCACCGTGAGGCATCCGTACCGTGCCAAAAACGTATTGCACCATGTGGATGCCTTCCGTCACGTCGGCGCGACCCTCAATAATCCCCTTTCCACATTCTTTCGTCACCAACCGGGATATTTCTTCCCGGTCTTTCTTCAATAGCTGAACAAATTCATCAAAATACTCACCCCGCTTGATACGGGACAGTCGTCTCCACCCATCATATGCCGCCTGCGCGGCTTGAACGGCATTATTTACGTCTGTTTCGGTAGAAAGTGGAAACGTCCCCAGCACTTCATCAATATTGGCTGGATTCCGACTCTCAAATTTTTCACCAGAAGCGCCGTTGATAAACGTCCCGTTGATGTAATTTTTCCCTTCCATATTTCTTCGCCCTCCTTTTAAAATGTTTGCAGAGGATTTATCTTTTATCAGTCAACAACCATCCATAAACGGGGTGGTTGTTGACTTCGTGTGGATGTATAACGTTTTTAGTATTTCATATATATAGTAAAGAGTTTAAAAA